>NZ_JBFTNH010000004.1:0-373746 GCF_056397385.1 Pseudomonas sp. 05N36
GGCCTGGCCTTGCCGATGAATTCCTTATTGGCGCTTTTGGGTAGAAGGGGTGGGACGAAGTCTCCCACGGTCTGTACTGGCTAGAGTCAGAATCGGGCTTTTAGTCCCACCCACCCCTTCAAGTCTAAACATACAAGCGGGCTTGCTCGCGAAAGCGGTGTAACTGGCGCCGAAGATCTCAGGGCAGTTCGATCCGCTCATTCTCGCCCGGTACGGTCGGCCAATCTCCGGCCGCCCAGCGTCGGCGGGCCTCATCGATCACCGCGGGATCGCTGGCGACGAAGTTCCAGTTGATCCGCCGCGGTCCGTCCATGGGCGCACCACCGAACAGCATGGCGTGGCAGTCGCTTTCGGCGAACAGGTCCATTTCTTCCCCGGCAGGCAGCACTACCAGCGAGTGCGGCTCAATCGGCTCGCCATTGAGCTGGGCCTCACCGTCCAGCACGTACAGCGCGCGTTCTTCATGCTCGGTGGGGATCAGCAAGGTCGTCGCCGTTTTCAGCTCAAGCTCTGCGTACAACGTAGGGGAAAGCACCGGCACCGGTGACTCCAGGCAAAAGCCTTTGCCGGCAATCATCCTGATCTTCACCCCGAGGTTATCGCTGACCGGCAGGCTGGCGGCCGGGTGATGGCTGTAATGGCCGGGACCTTGTTCGTGCGCTTTGGGGGAGGCCAGCCAGATTTGCAGGCCGTGCATCTTGAAGTCGGTATCCCACAGCGCTTTTGGAGTGCGCTCAACGTGTGCAATCGCACTGCCTGCGGTCATCCAGCTGACGTCACCCGGTTTCACGATCTGGTCGGAGCCCAGGCTGTCCTTGTGCTGGAGTTCGCCTTCGAACAGATAGGTGAGGGTGGACAGGCCGATGTGCGGATGCTGGCGGATGTTCATGCCCTGGCCTGCCGGATAGCGGGTTTCAAGCATGTGATCGAAAAACACGAATGGCCCGACACTGCGGCATTGAGCTGACGGCAGCGGGCGCAGGATTGGTTGGCCTTCGACATCTTCGGTGCGCGGGCGGATCACGAGCGGGCTGTTCATGGTGCATTCCAGGCTGTACGAGTGATGCTGCCGAGCATAACCCGCACAGCCTGTGTTTGCCGCTATTGGCTGAAGGCGCCTTCAGACAGGTGGGTCTCGATGGTCACTTCGCTGGTGGTCATCAGCTTGTGGATCGGGCAGCGGTCGGCCACGCGGTGCAGCTCTTCACGCTGGGCGTCGGTAAGTACGCCTTTGAGGGTCAGTTTGACGTGCAGGGCGTATTTGCCTTTCTGCTCCTGGCTGTTGTCGTGTTTGACCTCGACTGTGACGCCGGTCAGCGGGATTTCCTTCTTCTGCGCGTAGAGCTTGAGGGTCAGGGCCTTGCAAGCCCCCAGGGCTGCATCGAAGTAGTCGTGGGGTTCTGGTGCGGAACCTTCGCCGCCGAAGGCTTTGGGCACGTCGGCGAAGAGTTGATGGTCGTCGATCTGGATGCTGTGACGAAAACCTTCGCTGGATTCGGTATTGACGGTAATGGTCATGACAAACCTCATGGGCAGAAAGAAAGAGTGTGCGTCAGGAAAAGACCTTGCAGTTATAGAGCATCTGGCGATTCAGGTGTTCCACTGGCTTATCGATCGCCCAATAAAAACGCCCCGAACCAGTCGGGGCGTTTTCATGTGCAGCGAAGCAGCGGGGCTTACTTGCCCTGCCAGCGCTTCAGGACCAGGGTGGCGTTGGTGCCACCGAAGCCGAAGCTGTTGCTCATCACGGTGTTGATGGTGGCGTCTTCGCGAGTCTTGGTCAGGATTGGCATGTCAGCCACTTCCGGATCCAGTTCTTCGATGTTGGCAGAACCTGCCATGAAGTTGCCTTCCATCATCAGCATGCAGTAGATCGCTTCGTGAACGCCGGCGGCGCCCAGGGAGTGACCCGACAGGCTCTTGGTGGAGCTGATGGCCGGAGCCTTGTCGCCGAAGACTTCACGCACGCCTTTCATTTCCGCGACGTCGCCGACCGGAGTCGAAGTGCCGTGGGTGTTCAGGTAGTCGATCGGCGTGTCGACGGTGGACATGGCCATCTGCATGCAGCGGATGGCGCCTTCGCCGCTTGGCGCGACCATGTCGTAGCCGTCGGAAGTCGCGCCGTAGCCGACGATTTCCGCGTAGATCTTCGCGCCGCGGGCCAGAGCGTGTTCCAGCTCTTCGACCACGACCATGCCGCCACCGCCGGCGATGACAAAACCGTCACGCTTGGCGTCGTAGGCACGGGAAGCTTTTTCCGGTGTCTCGTTGTACTGGCTGGACAGTGCGCCCATGGCGTCGAACAGGAACGATTGGCTCCAATGCTCTTCTTCACCGCCGCCGGCGAACACGACGTCCTGCTTGCCCATCTGGATCTGTTCCATGGCGTTGCCGATGCAGTGAGCACTGGTGGCGCAGGCAGAAGCGATGGAGTAGTTCAGGCCCTTGATCTTGAATGGCGTGGCCAGGCAAGCGGAAACCGTGCTGCTCATGGTCCGCGTTACGCGGTATGGGCCGACGCGCTTGACGCCTTTTTCGCGCAGGATGTCCAGCGCTTCCATCTGGTTCAGGGTCGATGCGCCACCGGAACCGGCGATCAGGCCGGTGCGCGGGTTGGAAACCTGCTCTTCGGTCAGGCCGGAGTCAGCAATGGCGTCTTTCATGGCCAGGTAGGCGTAAGCCGCCGCGTGGCCGACGAAGCGATAGATCTTGCGATCGATCAACTCTTCGAGTGGCAGGTCAATGGAGCCGGAAACCTGGCTACGCAGACCCATTTCGGCATATTCCGGGTTGAACCGGATGCCAGGGCGGCTTGCACGCAGGTTAGCGGAGACGGTCTCTTTGTCATTGCCCAGGCACGAAACGATGCCCAGACCAGTGATAACGACGCGGCGCATGCGGATAACCCTTAGAAGTTGTCAGTGGATGTGAATACGCCGACCCGAAGGCCTTCGGCGGTGTAGATCTCGCGGCCGTCGACGGTGACCGAACCATCGGCGATGGCCAGGTTCAGCTTGCCCTTCAGGACGCGTTTGATCTGGATGTTATAGGTAACTTTTTTGGCGGTCGGCAGAACCTGGCCAAAGAATTTCACTTCGCCCGAACCCAGGGCGCGACCGCGGCCCGGCAGGCCTTGCCAGCCGAGGAAGAAGCCGACCAGCTGCCACATGGCGTCGAGGCCCAGGCAGCCCGGCATCACCGGGTCACCTTCGAAGTGGCAGGCGAAGAACCACAGGTCCGGAGTGATATCCAGCTCGGCGACCAATTCACCTTTGCCGTACTTGCCACCCTCTTCGCTGATATGAGTGATGCGATCCACCATCAGCATGTTCGGGGCGGGCAGTTGCGCGTTACCAGGGCCGAACAGCTCACCGCGACTGCAGCGCAGCAGGTCTTCCCGGGTAAAGGCGTTTTGTTTGGTCATGCGAGCTCCTCAATAGTCCCATGCGGCAGGTGGGGCAAATCTTCCCGGCCGATCGAAGCGTTCATGCTTCGAACCGGCAGCCTACTCATAGACTATTGCGTTGTGGTGAAAGTCACAGCACAAGGGACATGAATGTACACTTGTGCACTGAAATTATTTTTCAAGCCCGATTCCGAGCTGTCAAGGTGCCTAAGACTGCCGCACTTTCGCCTTTCACGCCAGTCGCAGATGGTCGATCGCTCTCCACTACCGTACCCAACGTTGCAGAATTTGCTGCAGATCAGTGCGTTTGAAAGGTTTGGCCAGATAATCGTTCATCCCCGCCGACAGGCAGGCCTCGCGGTCACCCTGCAACGCGTTGGCGGTCAGGGCGATGATAGGCAGGTCGGTGCAGCCGGGCAGTTGACGGATCTGCCGGGTGGCTTCGTAACCATCGATGACCGGCAGCCGGCAATCCATCAGAATCGCCTCGAAAATCAGGCTCTCGGCACTGCGTACCGCCTGTGCTCCATCGGTCGCAACGCTGACAGTAAAGCCCAGACTGCGCAGCATCGCTTCGATGACGGTCTGATTCACCGGATTGTCCTCCACCAGCAACACATTGCGCCCCTCGCCGTGGTCGTTGCCGGCAGGTGTGCGCGGTGCCAGGGCCGGTAGCGTCTGCCTGGACAGCGCCAGCGGAATTTCCAGGGTGAATACCGAGCCTCGGCCTTCCTCGCTCTGGGCGCGCAGTGTGCCGCCCATTCGCTCGGCCAGCGTGCGCGCAATCGGCAGGCCCAGGCCGGTGCCGCCGTAACGTCGCGATATCGAGCTGTCGGCCTGCTGGAAGGCGTTGAACATCAACTCCAGGCTTTGCGCCGAAATGCCTATCCCGCTGTCGCGCACGGTGCAGGTGAACCACAGCAATTCGTGGTCCAGCGATTGCCATTGCGGCTCGATCGTTACCCGGCCTTTTTCGGTGAACTTCAAGGCATTGCCAATCAGGTTGACCAGGATCTGCCGGATCCGCGTCGGGTCGCCTTGTACCTGCAAGGCTTGCATGTCGTCCGGGATCTGCAGCTCCAGGCTCAGGCCGCGTTGCATTGCGCTGTGCTGGAAAGCCTGGGCGCAGCTGTTGATCAGCTCGGCGAGGTTGAACGGGATGTGCTCCAGCTCCAGGGCCGAGCGTTCGATGCGCGAGAAGTCGAGAATGTCGTTGATGACCTTGAGCAAGTGCTCGGTGGACTCCGAGGCCAGCGCGGCGTACTCGATCTGTTCCTCGGTCATGTCGGTGGTTTCGAGCAATTGCAGCATGCCCAGCACGCCATTCATCGGTGTGCGCAATTCATGGCTCATCATCGCCAGGAAGTCGGACTTGGCGCTGTTGGCCTTTTCCGCTTCTTCGCGGGTCTGGATCAGTTGCGCCATGGCCTGATGCTGCTCGCGGCTGGCGAGCTCAAGGCCATCGGCAAGGTTGTTGATGTGGCGCGACAGGTCGCCCAGTTCGGAATCGTCGACGATCGGCAGCGGTGTTTTGTAGTTGCCTTGCTGAATCGCCTTCACCGCATTGCCCATGGCGCTGATGGGCTCCGACAGGCTGGCGGCCAGGCGCCGCGCCAGCAGGAAGGTAAAGAGCAGGGCGAACAGTGCGAGGATCGCGGCCTTGAGCAGGATCTCCTGTTGCCGCTGGCTGAAGGCATCGTTGGACATGCCGACGACGACGCGCCCCAGATAGTCTTCGGAAGGGCCGATGGCGGGTGGCGGCCCCTGCAGGAAATCGTCGCTGAGCCTGATCCGTTGCAAGCGCACCGGTGCTTGAAACACTTCGACCTGTTGCGAGCGCTGGTGGTTTTCCGAGGGCTGCTCGACGTGCACCAACACCTTGTTGGCGTTGTCCTGTACCTCGAGAAAACGCACGTGCGGCGTTGTCAGTGAGGCTTTCATCAGGCTCTCGAGCACCTCATTGTTGCCGGAGATCACCCCGTATTCGGTGGCCGGGGCCAGTTGATTGGCGATCAGTTGGCCGGTGTGGTTGAGCTCCTGGCGTAAATCCTGAATTCGCACGACGGTAAAGAAACTGATCAGCAGCAACGTCAGCAGCAGCGCCGGGCCGAGGCTGATGATCTGGGTGCGGGTATTGATGCCCCAATGGTGGCGCAGGTTCATGGGCGGTTTTCTCCTTCGGCCAACTGCGTTGCAACAGCCGTGGGGTCAATCTGTTCGATGCCTAAGGAACGAGCGACTTGCGGGTTACTTAATACCTTGAAGCGCTGCGGATAGAGGGTGCGCGGCCAACTGGCCGGCGGACGGTCAAGCAAGTTGCCAAGAATGGCCAACCAATCGCCCTGATCGCTGTAGGTGCTGGCCAGGCTGCCGGCCTTGACGAACCCTGCGTTGGGGCCGATCAATGCAAGTTGTCGGCCATAGCTGCTGAGCAGCAGGTTCTTGGCAGTTTTGGGGTTGTACAGGTCAGGGTCGTCGAGTCCCAACAGCACGTCGCTATTTTTCAGCAGCGCCTGCAAAGGCCGGCTGTCATTGGTGTTGTCCCAGCGTTCGGCGACGATCTCCAGCCCGAGCCGGTGCGCGGCATGGTGCAGCTCCTTGAGCAGAAATTCGCTGTTCGTCCCGTACAGCACGCCGACCCGTCGGACTTGCGGCAACAGGGCCTGGATCAGCTGAAGTTGGCGGCCTGGCGGTGGATCACTCCACAGCAGGCTCAGGTGCAGGGGCAGGGCATCACCCAAGCGCTGACTGGCTTGCAGGCGGCTGATGCGCAGCACCAGCGTCGCCGGTCCCTCGCTGTCTTGCAGGCGCCAGTCGAGGCTCGGCAGGTCAAGCAGGATCAGCCGGGTCGTGTCGGGTAGCCGGGACGGCGCGGGGAGGTCGGCCAAGCGTGCGAAGCGCACCGTGTCTTCAGGGCGCTGCTCGGCCAGGGCGCGGGTAAAGGCCCGCACGCCGGGGCTGTCTTCGGCGCCGGTCAGCAACACGTCGGCAGCGCGCACGGGCAGACTGCCCAGGCAGACAAGCAACAGTCCCCAAACCCAAGGCCGGCGGCTTCGGGGGGAGCGGCTGCGTGTCTGGATGAGGCCCATGTCAGAACTCTAACTCGGCACTGAAGTAGAGCGCATGGCGCGAGTCATAGTTGTTGTCGACGAAGGTGGTCGGCTGGTTGTCGAGACGTTGTTGCAGGATGCCGGCCAGTTCGAGGTTGGCCTTGCCCAATGCGATGCGTTTGGCGATGCGTGTGTCGACACGTTCGAAACGGTAGCCGTTGAGTGCATCGTCACCATAGTAGAACAGTGCGCTGTTCCAGCCATTGCCCCAATCGCGCAGCCAACCGGCGGAGCCGCTGTTGCGTGCGCTGAATTGTTCGTCCAGAGGGTTACTGGCCGTGGCATCGACATAGGCGTAGGTCAGGCGCAGCCGGTCGGCGTCGCTGACGCGCCAGTCAAGCTGGGTTTCAGTGCCACTGAAGCGCGAGGCATTGCTGTTGCTGGCGATGTACTGATTGTTGCGCAGCGGCTCGCTGATCATGTCGGTGATTTCGTCGTAGAACAGTTTCACGTCGACGTTCAGCCCAAGGTCAGCGAAGAAGCCGTTATACCCCAGTTCGCGCGAACGCATGTGTTCTTGATCGAGGTTGCCGGGACCACGGGTCTTGACGAAGTAACGGGCACTGGACTGACCGTAGGCACCGGGGCTGAGGTTGGTCACCTGATAGCTCCAGTTGACGTTGTTCTCGAACATGTCGGGTGAGCGAATGGCCTCCGAATACACCGCACGCAGGCCGTGGCGCGGGTTGATCAGGTAATTGATCGCGACTCGTGGAGTCAGCGAGTCACCGATCAATTGGGTCTTTTCGTACATCGCGCCGCCTTGCAGCAGCCAGTGCTCGGTGGCACGCCACTCCAGTTGGCCGAACAACCGCCAGATCGAGTCGTCGAGGGTGCCATTGAAGTACGTTTCGGAGTCGGCCCGGTCGTATCGATAGTTCATGCCGCTGACCAGCCGCAGGCTGTCGGAGAGGCTCAGGGTGTCCTGCAGTTCAAGGTCGTAGCGCGACTCGCGGGCGCTCTGGTCGATATCACCGCAGACCGTGCGGTTGGCGCCACCTTTCCATTGATCGAGCACCTGGTTGGCCAGTGCCTGCTCGGCCGGCGTGCCGTGCGGTGCACCGGTGCCGGTATAGCTTTCCATGTGCCGCGCCAGGCGCTCGGCATAGTTGGGGTTGAGCTGCCAGAGTTGGGTGAGCTCCGGGCTGAACGACACTTCGGCGTCGCAGGCGCGCCAGACTTGCTGACGATCCCAGTGCTGCGCCGAACCCTGGACGTAAAGGCTGTGATCCGGATTGATCTCCAGGTTCCAGCGCAACGAACCGGCGTAATCCTTGGCGATCACGTCAGAGTTGTCGCCAGCCGAGGTAATCCCGGAAAACACCGGGCGGTAGGTATAAGGCCGCTGGTTGGTACCGTCTTTGGCATTCAGTTGCCAATCGATGCTTTGCTGCTCGTTGAGCGTCTGGCTGACGGCCAGGTTGACGCGGTTCAAGCGACGACTGTCGCGGTAGTCCGCTCCCAGGCGGTTCGAGTCGAAACCGTCGTCTTCCTGGCCGGACAGCGACAAGCGCAGGTCGCCGGTCTCCCAACCGGTGCCCTGGCTGGCGTACCAGTCGTTGATCCCACGTTCACCGCGAGTGACTTTCAGCCGCGTGCCGTGGCTGTTGGCCGGTGCGCGGGTGATGATGTTGACCACCGCCATCAGCGCGTTGGCGCCATAGCTGACGGTGTTCGGACCACGGAATACCTCGATGCGCTCGATGTCTTCCATGGCCACCGGAATGTCGCTCCAGTCCACGGTCGCCAGACCTGCGCGGTACACCGAACGGCCGTCGATCAACACTTGCATGCGTCGCGCTTCGCTGGCGTTGGTGCCGTGATAGTTCACCGCGGCCTGGTTGCCGCTGACGTTCCCGACCATCATCCCCGGCACCAGCCGCAGCAATTCGCTGATGTCGCGGGCACCGCTGGCCTTGATCAATTCGCTGTCGATCACCGTCATGCTCCCCGGCACGGCGGCCGCCGACTGTTTGAGTCGGGTGGCAGTCAATACCTGGGGCAGCGTGGTGTTGTCGAGAAACAGGTCATCGGCCAACAGCGGGTCGCTGAGCATCAGCGCCAGAACCAGCGAGGAGCGAAGGTGAGGAGGGCCAGCAGACACGGTACAGCCTTGATCGCAGTTGATTGCCGCGCATGTTAACCGAGCTGATCGAGTTTTCCAGTCACGTTACCGGCATTTTCCCAGGTTTTGGAGGTCTGCTTCCTACAAGTGCCGCTAATTGATAGAGGGGCTGGCCGACGCTGGACCGCCCCGTATAATGCGGCTATCGCCACTGGTATGGATTAACGGATTGCATATGACTGAACAGCGCCCGATTGCGGTCCTGGGAGGCGGAAGTTTTGGTACCGCCGTGGCTAATTTGTTGGCCGAGAACGGTCATCAGGTCCGGCAGTGGATGCGCGATCCTGAACAGGCCGAGGCCATTCGGGTCAACCGCGAGAATCCACGCTACCTCAAGGGCATCAAGGTTCACCCTGCGGTGGAGCCGGTCACCGACTTGCTTGCCACCCTCAATGAGTGCGACCTGTGTTTCGTCGCATTGCCCTCCAACGCCCTGCGCTCGGTACTCGCACCCTTTGCCGAGCGCCTGAGCGGCAAGTTGCTGGTGAGCCTGACCAAAGGCATCGAGGCCCACACCTTCAAGCTGATGAGCGAAATTCTTCAGGAAATCGCACCACAAGCGCGCATCGGCGTGCTGTCCGGGCCGAACCTGGCCCGTGAAGTGGCCGAGCACGCGCTGACCGCCACAGTGGTCGCCAGTGAAGACGAAGAACTCTGCCAGCGGGTCCAGGCGGCATTGCACGGTCGGACCTTTCGCGTGTACGCCAGTGCCGACCGTTATGGTGTGGAACTGGGCGGGGCACTGAAAAACGTCTACGCGATCATCGCCGGCATGGCGGTGGCGCTGGGCATGGGCGAAAACACCAAGAGCATGCTGATCACCCGGGCATTGGCGGAAATGACCCGCTTTGCGGTGAATCAGGGGGCCAACCCGATGACGTTCCTGGGGCTGGCCGGGGTGGGCGATCTGATCGTCACCTGCTCGTCACCGAAAAGCCGCAACTATCAGGTCGGTTTTGCCCTTGGCCAGGGCATGAGCCTGGAAGAGGCGGTGACGAGCCTTGGTGAAGTCGCCGAAGGGGTCAACACCCTCAAGGTACTCAAGGCCAAGTCCCAGGAAGTCGGGGTTTACATGCCGTTGGTCGCCGGTTTGCATGCGATCCTGTTTGAAGGACGCACGCTCAATCAGGTGATCGAGCTGTTGATGCGCGGCGAGCCGAAAACCGATGTCGATTTTATCTCCACCAGCGGTTTCAACTGAGTCCCCCATTGACAGGGGCAGGGAGCGAGACATGAACGATCCAAAAGTAGCAGCCAAGTACGAATCCATCCTGCTGCGCGTGCTGTGGATGCTGGTGTATGTGCTGGTCTGGCAAGTCGCGCAATTGATCCTCGGCGCCGTGGTGCTGGTGCAGCTCATCTATCGGTTGATCTATGGGGCACCAAACGCCGGCCTGATGAATTTCGGTGACAGCCTCAGCCAGTTCCTGGCGCAGATCGGTCGCTTCGGCAGTTTCCACAGCGACCAGAAACCGTGGCCATTCGCCGATTGGCCGACTCCGCGTGCACCGGAAGGCGAGGCCCCGCACGCTGTACCGCCAGCGCCGCATCCGGCCCGTGATGAGGAGCCAAAGCTATGAAACTCTGGGTGTTGCGTCACGGTGAAGCCGAGTCTCACGCCCGCAGCGATGCTGAGCGGGAGTTGACTGCACATGGCCGCGAAGAAGTGCTGCGCAGTGCCGCGCAACTGATCGGCCAGCCGATTCAGGCGATCATCGCCAGCCCGTACATGCGGGCGCAGCAAACCGCACAGTTGGTGCGTGAAGTGCTGGGTTTTGAGCCGGAGATCCGCACCGAGGGCTGGCTGGCGCCAGACAGCAATCCGTTGACCGTCGTCGATCAGCTCGACACGGCGGATAACCTCCTGCTGGTCAGCCATAACCCGCTGGTGGGGAGCCTGATCGGCTACTTGCAGCACGGGCATTTGCGTGCGCCGCAGCCGATGAGCACGGCCAGCCTGGCCGAGCTGGAAGCTGATTTGCCGTTGGCCGGGGGCATGACGCTCAATAGCGTCAAGAACCCGTAATCTGCGGGGGGCATGGATAATCTGTAGCAGCTGCCGAACGCAGGCTGCGCCAGCTGCTACGGGAATGCGTGCTCCTGGCTGGATTTTGTTTTGAAATAGCCAACCAAGCAACTGCTTGGTTGGCTACGCTTGCCGCCATACCGAACAAAAAGGAGCGCATCGCATGTCCGCCGCTTTTCGTTTGCCGCTGCAAGTGTTCTACGAGCGTGAAGCTCGCCATCCCCGCCAGCGTTTTCTGGTCCAGCCGGTGGGCGGTGGTCAGGTCGAGACGTTGACCTGGGCCGACGTCGGCCACCAGGCGCGGTGCGCCGCTCACTGGCTACGCGCCCGGGAACTGCCTCAAGGCAGCCACATTGCACTGATCTCGAAAAACTGCGCGCACTGGATAATTGCCGACCTGGCGATCTGGATGGCCGGGCATGTCTCCGTTCCGTTGTACCCCAACCTCACCGCCGATTCGCTGGCCCAAGTGCTCGAACATTCCGAAGCCGCGCTGGCGTTCATTGGCAAGCTGGACGATTGGCCGGGCATGTCCAGAGGCGTCAGCGCCGATTTGCCGACCATCAGCCTGCCGTTGTGTCCAGCGGGTGACTTTGATTTCAGTTGGGCCGACCTGCAACGCAGCTCACCGATACAGGACGACCCAACGCCCGACGCCGACCAGTTGGCGACGATCATCTACACCTCCGGCACCACTGGCTTGCCCAAAGGCGTGATGCACAGCTTCGGCAACCTGGGTTTCGCCACGACTTACGGCACGCAGTTGTTTGGTCTGAATGAGTCGGACCGGTTGCTGTCGTACCTGCCGCTGTGCCACGTCGCCGAGCGGATGTTTGTCGAGCTGGCGTCGATCTATACCGGGCAAACGGTATTTTTTGCTGAAAGCCTCGACACGTTTCTCACCGATTTGCAGCGCGCGCGACCCACGGCGCTGTTCGGCGTGCCGCGCATCTGGAGCAAATTCCAGATGGGCGTGTACAGCCGAATTCCGGCGAAGCGCCTGGATTTCCTCCTTGGCTTACCGATCATCGGCAAGCGGGTCGGGCACAAGGTGCTCGCAGGTCTGGGGCTGGATGCCTTGCGCATCGCCTTGTCGGGCGCCGCGCCGGTGCCGCCGGCGTTGCTGCACTGGTACCAGCGCCTTGGACTGGAGGTGCTTGAGGTCTATGGCATGACCGAAAACTGCGGCTATTCCCATATTTGTCGGCGGGGCCAGAATAAATCTGGCTGGATTGGCCAACCGTGTCCGGAGGTGGAGGTGCGGATCGAGGAATCGGGCGAGGTGCTGGTGCGCAGTGGTGCAACCATGCTCGGCTATTTCAAGGAGCCGCAGAAAACCGCCGAGACGATCACCGAGGACGGCTTTCTGCGCACCGGTGACAAGGGCGAGCAAGACGCCGAAGGCAACTTGCGCCTGACCGGGCGGCTCAAGGAAATCTTCAAGACCAGCAAGGGCAAGTACGTCGCACCGGCGCCGATTGAAAACCGTCTGGCGGTACATTCGCGCATCGAGCAGGTGTGCGTGGTCGGTGACGGCCTGAGTGCGCCACTTGGTCTGTGCGTGCTCTCGGCAGTGGGCCTGCAGGACGCCGCCAGCGTGGCGCGCAATGCCTTGCAGTCGAGCCTGGAAAGCTTGCTCGACGAGGTCAACGGTGCCCTTGATAAACACGAACGCCTGCGCCAACTGGTGGTGGTCAAGGACAGCTGGGCGGTGGAAAACGGCTTTCTCACGCCGACACTGAAGATCAAGCGCAACGTGATCGAGGCCGTGTATGGCGCACGGTTTGAAGAATGGAGTGCACGCAGCGAAGCCGTGCTGTGGCAGGATTGACCCGAAATAAAACCAGGAGAGGAAGTAGCGATGAGTCTGTGGCGTACCGTTCCCAACATTGAACAGTTGAACGCGATTCAGAAAAACACCATCGGCGAAGTGCTGGATATACGCTTCGAGGCGTTTGATGACGAGTCGCTGACCGCCAGCATGGTCATAGACCATCGCACCCACCAGCCCTACGGTTTGCTGCATGGCGGCGCCTCGGTGGTACTGGCCGAAACCGTCGGCTCCATGGCCAGCTTCCTGTGCATCGACCCCGGCAAATTCTATTGCGTGGGCCTGGAAATCAACGCCAACCACTTGCGCGGCCTGCGCAGCGGTCGGGTAACGGCGGTGGCCAAACCGATCCACATCGGCCGCACCACGCACGTCTGGGATATTCGCTTGAGCAGTGATGAAGGCAAGGCCAGCTGTGTGTCGCGGTTGACCATGGCAGTAGTACCGTTGGGTGAAACGCCGCCGGCTCGTTGAGGTTTAACCGGCCTCTGGCAAAAAGGCCGGTTCAAAACTGGAATCGAGAGCTTGAGTACTTGCGTTGTCCGGATGAGGGCTCGCTGAGCTCAAATAGATTCGGTGAGAGGGGGGTATCTGGCGTTACCGTGAGCACCGCACTAGTTGTGGGAATATCTGGGGAGGGAATACCTGGGCTGGCCTGACCCAAACTCCAGGTGTTTCCTCCAAGTTCAGCCGCCAAACCTGTGGTAACGGCGGTGGCAATGATCGAACGTGGGTCGCCAATGGCGCTGCCGATTGCTCTTTTGACCACGTTTTGCGTAACAGCGCCCCATTGCTCATAACCTGGTACCAGCAGTGCAACGCCTTGGTTGGCCAATTGTCCGGCCGATGAGAAAAAGTGGCGCGTTGCGACGCCAGTAACGGCTTTTTGAGGGGCGAAGGCCGGCTCTCCTCCTTTAGCCGGTTTGATAGCGGCATTACCTACGAGATCGCGGGCAAGCGAACCGCCAGCAGAGCTCACCGCAGTCGTCGCAGAACCCACAATGATCGACTCCAAAGCCTTGCCTGCCTCACCCGGTACGGCAGCTAAAAGTGCGCCGCCGGCATACCCAAAGGCTGCGCCGACACCCGCCGCGGCTCCGAAGCTGGTGCCCGCTGTCGCCATGTCAGGAAAGCGATCTACTGGATTGCTCGGACCGACATGGGCAAGGTGTTGCGCGGTGATTTCTCGAAACCCGGCTCCCAATACGCTGGCGATCTGTGAAGCAGCAGCGGTATTGACCAGAGGCGTCGTGAAGTGGCCGACTATTGAAGGCGCGGCCCCGAAGAAGGCACCGACAACAGCACCAGTGAGCTTCGCCGAAAACGGCACTGCCTGGTTGCTCGTCGAGCGAGTGGATTGCGCCCAATTAGCTGCGCCATACCCGGTGACAGCCCCCGATGCCCCGCCGAGAAGGGCGCCCGTCACGGTCAGTGCCACGTTGGGCAGGTTGACCGCGCCGATCGCCAGGCCCATTCCATACTGCGCAGCCGAAGCAATCACTGCACTGGCGCCTTCACGACCCGCCGTCGTTCCTGCCGCATACACCGTGTCCATCCCGAAAAGACCCTGAGTATCGACGAACCTGATCGGGTTGCCGTGCACCATGGCATACAAATTCAATCCATCCGCTGTCCCTGCCGGGTCGGCATTCAACCAGCGCTGTCGCCAGGGCAGGTAGTACCGGTGGCCGTAGTAACACAACCCCGTTGCATCGCGTTCCTTGCCTGAATAGCGAAGGGTCCTGTAGCTCGCCTCGACCTTGTCCCGCCCGGCCCACCAACACGTTCCGCCATAGGGGTAATAACATTCCTGGCTGATGAGTTCGGCCTGCTCATCGAGCTCCATCGTGCTGGAGCCCAGGTGGTCGGTGAAGGTGTAACGGTGCTGGTTTTCGGGAATGTCCACTCGTTGGCCTTTTTTCCAGTGCAGCACCTGCACCGTACAGCGTCCGGCCTGCACGGTGATCACGTGCAGGGTTTCCTTGGGGCCTGTGCGAATCTCCAGGCCTGGCAGGTAGCGGGTTTCATGGGTATGGGTCAGCGTGCCGGTGTAAGCCGTGCGGATTTTCCACTGGCGTTGGCCGTTGCTGTCGTAAAGGTAGAGCTCGGCGTCGTTGGGCTCTTCTTCACGTTCCACCTGATCGGCCTGACGCAACCGGTTGTGCAGATCCCAGAGCAGGGGTTGGCCGGGCTGCAATGTTTTCAGGTTGCCATTGCGGTCGTAGCCGGCGCGAATTTCATCTTCGTCGGKACGTTTACCATCATCGCTGTACGGCAGACTGCGGTTGTTGAGTGAGGCGATCGCGGTGTGTTCGGTGCGGCTGCCACTGTTGGCTGTGTGTTGCAGCAGTTCCAGATTGCCTGCCGGGTCGTAATGGTAGGTCTGCTGGTAGTTTTCCAGTTGGCCGGGATCGGCGGGTGACTGAAAGGCCGGCAACTGCGGGCCGCCCGAAACGTTACGGATTTGCCGGCCACTGGCAAAGATCAATCGGTTGAGGCTGTCGTACTCGTAGGTATTGATCGCAGCGACCCGCTGATTACGAAAGTAACGAATGGACTGGGCAGCGTCGCCGATGCTGCGAATATTGCTCAGGGGATCATAGTCATAAGTCAGATCTTGTAACGGTGCTTTTCCCTGAACCTGCACCTTGAGCTGAAGCAGTCGGCCGTCCTCGATGGCATAGGTCGCGTAGGACACCACCCCATTGCCTGCACGTTGCTGTTCAATCTGGCCAAAGGCGTTGTAGTGGATGGCACTGACCACTATCGTTTCTTCGGCGACATCGTCGAGTTGCAGGCGTACCTCTTTCAGTTCCCCGGCGCGGGTCTGACTGAAGATCTGGCGGTTTCCCTCGGCGTCGGTCTGCTCGCACAGTTCGCCAATGGTGTTGTAGCGGATGTGGGTGATGGCTGGCTCGGGTTCCAGCACGGCGTCGCGTTCGGTTTCGACTTCGGGCCAGTTCACTGGCCACTGCGGGTCAGCGATGAATTGTCGAGATTGCTCAAGAATGGCGCCTGCGAGGCTGAATTCGCTGAAATGCTGAGTGCCGGCGGTGTCGTCAAGACGGATCAACCGACCACAACGGTTGTGGGCGGCGGCTTCTGCTGTGGCATCGGCGTAGGAAAAGCGTTCAGTACAGCGTTCCGATTCACCTTGAGCCTGTTCGAAAACGGCACTCGGGCGTAACAGGTCGTCATGGATCGTGCGGCGTTGGTTGTATTTTTGGTCCCAGCCTTGCAACCGTTGCCCGGCGGCACCGAGCAACCCCAAGCGCCACCCGGCGTCGCAGTTTTCGGAGAGCAGCACCGTGCCCGAGAGGCTGAACACGGTGGACTGATTGGTCGCCACGCTGGAGCTGTCCTCAAATAGCTGGAACAGGCGCGGGTCACGGCTATGGATGGTGCGCCCAGCCGCATCGTAGACCTGCGCAGTGACGTGTGAATCCGCCGTGTTGCCCGCCTTGCGCCGATGATAGGCCACTGCCCGCACCGCTAGCCCGCGCGAGTCGATTGCAGCAATGGTCGGTGTGTTGGCGTGAGTCACGGACTACCCGTATCAACGACGTTTGGGGACAGGTCTTTTTCGAGCTAATCGGGCCCACTGTCAACTGTCAGAAGTAATAGGTAGGCCCATCACCACGGCAGGACTGTCATCATTCCTGGCAGTTACGGTCATTGCTGTGAGCTTGCGTCTTACGGACAATCAACACCTGATTTCGTTTATGGACGCGCCGTTATGCCGCAGCAGATCTTTTTCGCCCATGCCAATGGCTTTCCTTCAGGCACCTACGGCAAGTTGTTTGCCGCGCTGGCGCCGGAGTACCAGGTCGCGCATCTGCAGCAGCACGCCCATGACCCGCGGTTTCCAGCCGACGATAACTGGCACAACCTGGTGGACGAGCTGATCCACCACTTGAAACAGCAACCCGAGCCAGTGTGGGGCGTTGGCCATTCCTTTGGGGGCGTCTTGCACCTGCACGCGGCCCTGCGTTGCCCCGAGCTGTATCGCGGCGTGGTGATGCTGGATTCGCCGGTGCTGACCCGCCCCGATCAATGGGTTATCCGCGCCGCCAAGCGTTTTGGCTTTATCGACCGCTTGACCCCGGCCGGCCGCACATTGGGGCGTCGCGAGGAGTTCGCCGACCTGGAATCGGCGCGCAGCTATTTTGCCGGTAAAACCCTGTTTCGCGGTTTTGATCCGGACTGCCTCGATGCGTACCTGCAACACGGCTTGCACAAGGTCGGTGATCGCCTGCGTTTGCGCTTTGATCCGGCCACCGAGATCAGCATCTACCGCGGTGTTCCGCACACCAGCCCAGGTCGTCCTCGCCAGTTGAAAGTACCGCTGGCGGTGGTTCGTGGCCGGCAGAGCCGGGTGGTCATGCGCCATCACGCAAGCTTTGTGGGCCGTCTGCCACAAGGCGAGTCGCTGACGATGCCCGGCGGCCACATGTTTCCCCTTGAACGCCCGCAAGACACCGCGACGTTGCTGAAAAACCTGTTCAGCCGTTGGGATGGGCACAGCGAGCGGAGTTGCGCATGAGCAGCGTCGAAGAAGTCCGCCTGAGCCTGCCGCACATCGAGTTGGCCGCGCACCTGTTCGGCCCTGAAGATGGCCTGCCGGTGATTGCCTTGCACGGCTGGCTCGACAACGCCAACAGCTTTGCGCGCCTGGCGCCGAAGCTTGAAGGCCTGCGCATTGTCGCGCTGGACATGGCCGGCCACGGGCATTCCGGGCATCGGCCATTGGGTGCCGGTTACGCGCTGTGGGATTACGCTCACGACGTGTTGCGAGTCGCCGAACAGTTGGGCTGGAAGCGGTTTGCGCTGCTGGGCCATTCCTTGGGCGCAATCGTTTCGGTGGTACTCGCCGGTGCCTTGCCCGAGCGCGTGACGCATCTGGCGCTGATCGACGGGGTGATTCCGCCCACCGCCGCTCACGACAACGCCGCCGAACGCATGGGCATGGCCCTGCAAGCACAGCTGGACCTGCAAGAAAAGCGCAAACCGGTCTACACCACCCTGGATCGAGCCATCGAAGCGCGCATGAAAGGCCTGGTTGCAGTCAGTCGTGAAGCCGCCGAATTACTCGCTCAGCGGGGGTTGATGCCCGTGCCGGGCGGCTACACCTGGCGCACCGACAGTCGCCTGACGCTGGCGTCGCCACTGCGCCTGACCGATGAGCAGGCGATGTCCTTCGTTCAGCGAATCAGTTGTCCTGCGCAACTGGTGGTCGCTGCTGACGGCATGCTCGCCAAACATCCGGAATTGCTGGAGCGTCTACCCTTTAGCCGTGAACAGCTGCCCGGCGGCCATCATTTGCACCTGAATGACGAGCCCGGCGCCGCCCTTGTTGCAGACTGTTTCAATCGGTTCTTCGCCGTTCCTTGACTTGCAGCGGGCAACTGTCGAGGCTGGGCGGGTTGAAAGGGGAGACAACCATGATAGATCTCTACACCGCTGCGACTCCGAATGGCCACAAGGTCTCTATCGTGCTCGAGGAACTCGGCATGCCCTACACGGTGCATGTCCTGAGTTTCGACAAAAAGGAACAAAAGGCTCCAGCGTTTCTCAAGATCAATCCCAATGGCCGGATTCCGGCGATTGTCGACCGGGACAACGGTGATTTCGCCGTGTTCGAGTCTGGTGCGATTCTCATCTACCTGGCTGAACTGAGCGGAAAACTGCTGCCCAAGGATCCGAAAGGGCGTTCGGTGGTGATCCAGTGGCTGATGTTCCAGATGGGCGGTATTGGCCCGATGCAGGGGCAGGCCAACGTGTTTTTCCGTTATTTCCCGGAAAAGCTCCAGGGCGCCATCGACCGCTATCAGCATGAAACCCGGCGTTTGTATGAAGTGCTGAACACGCGCCTGGAAACTGTCGAGTACCTGGCCGATGACTACAGTATTGCCGACATCGCCACTTATCCGTGGGTCCGTGGCCATGAATGGTCGGGTGTTTCGGTAGACGGTTTGCCCGCCTTGCAACGCTGGATGGCAGCGATGGAGGCTCGCCCGGCGGTGCAGCGTGGCTTGCAGATTCCACCGCGTAACGACGACGCCAATGTCGTCAAAGGCGCTCAGGCCATGCTGATCCGATGAGAGTACCTTCAAGGTTGAACAGCATGCGCTTGATCTGTTGGTTGGGGCTGGGGTGTTTCAGTTCGCTGGTGTTTGCCGCCGATGTACCGGGAAGTCACGATTTGCCGCTGGTGCCACGTCTGGCCGATGCGCAGATCGTCGACTATCGCCCGCTTGCGGAGCTTGAACGGATCTATCCCATGGGTTCGATCCGCAAAATCAGCGGCCAATTGCGTTTCGATGGCCAGGTCAGTGCCCGTGGAAAAGTGACCTCGGTGACCTACGAGTTGCCGCCGGAGCATTCGTCCACCGAGGCCTTCACCCTAGCTCGCGAAGCCTTGCAGAAACAGGGTGCCGAACTGTTGTTCTGGTGCCAGGCCCGCGATTGCGGCGAAAGCAGCCTGTGGGCCAATCAAGTGTTCGGCAACGCCAAACTCTATGGTGCCGACGATCAACAGGCTTATCTGCTGTTGCGACTTGCGGCACCGCAGGACAACTCGTTGTTGGCGCTTTACAGCATCACTCGCGGCAATCGAAAAGCCTATCTGCATGTCGAGCAGTTCGACGCCAGCACGCCATTGGGCGAGTTGTTGCCGACCTCGGCGACCCTGTTACGTCAGCTCAAGGACACCGGTGTGCTGGACCTGCCGCGGCTGACGGGCGATCCGCAACCGGTGTGGCTGACATTGCTGTCGCGCGGCTTGAACCTCGATACGACTTTGCGCGTCAGTGTTTCCGGAGCCAATGCCGAAGTCTGGCGTCAGGCGCTGGTCGGGCAGGGCGTGCGTGCGGCGCGGATGGAACTCGGCAACGTGCCGGCAACCGGCCTGCACATCGAGTTCCTGCGATAAGCTTTTCCTTCGGCGAACGTGCCATTGGCCGTTCGCCTACTCTTTGTTGATTGACCTTGCTCGAGATTTTTCATGATCAATAACGATCGCCTGTTGGTGCAGATCCTGCTCCTGGTGTTGTTCGGTGCCAGCTTCTGGGTGATGGCGCCCTTTTGGTCGGCGCTGTTCTGGGGCGCGGTGTTGGCATTCGCCAGTTGGCCGCTGATGCGTTTGTTGACCCGCTGGCTCCACGGGCGCGAATCCCTCGCCGCGGCGTTGCTGACGCTGGGCTGGATGGTGCTGGTGGCGGTGCCGTTGGTGTGGCTCGGTTTTAACCTGGCCGATCATGTGCGCGACGTCACGGTGTTCATCAAGGACGTTCAGGTTGACGGCTTGCCGGCGGCACCGCTGTGGCTGGCCGGGATTCCGCTGGTTGGCGAGCGGCTGGTCGGGCTCTGGAACAGCCTCGATCAGCAAGGCGCGGCGCTGTTGTTGGCGGTCAAACCCTATCTGGGACAGGTCGGCAACTGGTTGCTGGCACGCAGTGCGCAGATCGGCGGAGGGATCCTCGAGCTGACCTTGAGCATCGTTTTCGTGTTCTTTTTCTATCGCGACGGCCCGCGCTTGGCGATGTTTGCTCACCGTCTGCTGGAACGGCTGATCGGCGAGCGTGCCGGTTATTACATCGAGCTGGTCGCCGGAACGGTGCAGCGGGTGGTCAACGGGGTCATCGGCACTGCCGCCGCCCAGGCGATCCTGGCGTTGATCGGCTTCCTGATTGCCGGTATTCCGGGCGCACTGGTGCTGGGTATCGTCACCTTCCTGCTCAGCCTGATTCCCATGGGCCCGCCGCTGGTGTGGATTCCGGCGACGGCCTGGCTGGCCTGGAAGGGCGAGTACGGCATGGCGGTGTTCCTCGGCATTTGGGGCACGTTCATCATCAGCGGCGTCGACAACGTACTCAAGCCCTACCTGATCAGCCGTGGCGGCAACTTGCCGTTGGTGATCGTGCTGCTTGGGGTGTTTGGCGGGTTGATTGCCTTTGGCTTTATCGGCTTGTTCATCGGTCCGACCTTGTTGGCCGTGGCGTACAGCCTGTTGACTGACTGGAGCAACAGTCAGGCGCGGGTTGAAGAAAAGCGTTGATTTGTTGCTGCCGTGAATCCCTCTGAGCATAGATATCTACACAGCGTTGAAATGTGGCGCAGGATTGCTCCTGTAGCAGCTGCCGAGCCTGCGAGGCTGCGTTCGGCTGCGAAGCAGTCGTGAGTCAGGTTACGCGATCTTTCCGGTAAAACGTCGATTCAGGATTTGCGAGGACTTCGTCCTCGAACGCAGCCTCGCAGGCTCGGCAGCTGCTACAAGGGTTAGAACGAAAAGACGTGTAGATACTTAGGTCCCTGTGGCGAGCAAGGATGCTGACTTGTCACAGGGACCATCCGCCTGATCTCAGGCCGCGGCACTCAGGTTCTTGCTTGAACTCAGGGCATTAGCCTGCGAGTACTGCTGATTCATGCTGACGATCAACTTGCTCAAGGCCTCGGCGACTGCGCCTTGATCGATGGTCCCGCTGTTCTGGCTGCTGCCCGTCCGCAGAGCCGCTTTCAACTCGTCGCTGCTGACGCCACCGCTGTTGTCCGTGTCGAGCATCTTGAGCAGGGCCGCACCATTGTCGGTGCTGCTGGTGGACGAGGTTGCGGCCAGGGCGCTGCTCAGTTCGCTGCTGCTGATGCTGTCATCACCATTCGTGTCGAGCTGGCCAAACAGGGACTGGCTGGACAGCTGCTGCGGCGGCTGAGGGGGAGTGAGGGCGGCAACCAGTTCGTCCTTGCTCACGCTCCCGTCGTTGTTCGTGTCCAGCGCTGCGAACAGGCTCTTGCTGTCGGCGGTACTGCCGGCTTTCGTCAGCCCCGCGCTCAGCTCATCGCTGCTGATACTGCCATTACTGTTGCTGTCCAGAAGACTGAGCATGCTGTCGGCCAGTTCGGTGCTCGGCGGCTGATCATTATGGGCTTGGCAGGACGATGGCGTCATGGCGGCCATTTCCTGGCTGCTCAGACCTCCACTGTTATCGGCGTCCAGGCTGCTGAATTGCTGGCTCAGGCTGTTCAGTACGCGGCTGTCGCTTTTCTTCGCCAGGGCGCTGTTCAGCTCATCCTTGGAAACGGTTCCGTCGCCATTGGTGTCGAGCTTGGCGAACAACTCTTTCTGACGCTGCTGAAGTCGTGCCGTGTACGCCGCACTGGTGGCGCTGGTATAGCTGGAGTTACTGCTGACGCTGCCGATCATGGGCTCACTCCCTGGATGGATAAAACCGGTGAGGGCACCGGTCCATGCAGCCTCGGGGGAGCAGTTGTCGTGGGTATGTGGAGTTTGTACGAATCAGCACACAGAATCTGTTCAGGCCCGTGGCAGGCATACCACGGCAGTCAGGCCGCCGCCCGGGGTTTCTTCCAGGCTTAGCGCGCCGCCAAGCCGTTGAGCGGCTTCGCGTGCGATGGTCATGCCCAGGCCTACGCCGCCGGAGTTGCGATTGCGCGAACCTTCCAGGCGAAAGAACGGCTCGAACACCGCTTCGCGTTTGTCGGCGTTGATCCCCGGGCCATGGTCGATCACTCGAATGATCAACTGTTCACGGCTGTCTTCGAGGGTGATCAGTGCCTGGCCGGCGTACCGCAAGGCATTGTCGAGCAAGTTGTTGATGCACGACCGCAGGRCCATCGGTTGAACCTGCAACGGTGCGCAGTGCCCACTGGCCTGCACGTCAGCGCCCTGATCCTGGGCGTTTTCGCAGAGCGATTCGATCAGCGCCTGCACGTCCATCCATTGCAGGGCTTCGCTGGTGCGTTGTTCGTGCAGGTAGCTGAGGGTCGCGTCGAGCATGCGAATCATGTCGTCGAGGTCCTGCCGCATCTGCCCTTGCAGCTTGATGTCGTCGATCTGTTCCAGGCGCAACTTGAGCCGCGACAGTGGCGTACGCAGGTCATGGGAGACGGCACCGAGCATCCGCGAGCGCTGCTGCACCTGTTCACGGATGCGCTTCTGCATCAGGTTGAAAGTGTGCGCCGCCTGCCGTGCCTCCCGCGGGCCGGACTCATCAAGCGGTGGGCTGTCGAGGTTTTCGCTGAGGCTTTCGGCGGCCGCGCTCAGGCGTTGAATCGGCCGGGACAGCAGTTTTGCGCCGTACCAGGCGGCAATCACCAGCGAGATAAGCTGAAAGGTCAGCGGTACGATCGGCCCGCCAAACCAGGGCCGCGGTGGCCTGTGTTTGAAGGGCGGAGGCGGTTGCCCGTTGAACCCGGCGGAAAACTCCGGCGGTGGAGGGGGCGGGGGATGGCCGTAATGGTGGAACCAGAAGAACGCCAGAAGGTGCGCCAGGATAATCGCCAGCAACAGCACGCCGAACAGGCGGCCGAACAGCGTATCGAAGCGCGTACGCATCAGCCGATGTCTCGGGCGTCGAACAGGTAGCCTTCGCCGCGAACGGTTTTGATCAACTGAGGCGATTTGGGATCGTCACCGAGCTTTTGTCGCAGGCGCGAGACCAGCAGATCGATACTGCGATCGAACGCTTCGATCGAGCGTCCACGGGCGGCGTCGAGCAATTGCTCGCGGCTGAGCACCCGTCGCGGGCGTTCGATGAACACCCAGAGCAAACGGAATTCGGCGTTCGACAGCGGTACTACCAGACCGTCGACGGAGATCAACTGGCGGAGCACGCTGTTGAGGCGCCAGCTGTCGAAGCGAATGTTGGCGCGTTGTTCGGTACGGTCATCGCGTACGCGGCGCAGGATGGTTTGAATCCGTGCGACCAGCTCTCGTGGCTCGAATGGCTTGGCCATGTAATCGTCGGCCCCCAGTTCCAGGCCGATGATGCGGTCGGTGGGTTCGCAGCGGGCGGTGAGCATCAGGATCGGAATGTCCGATTCGGCGCGCAACCAGCGGCACAGCGACAGACCGTCTTCGCCGGGCAGCATCAGGTCCAGCACCACCACATCGTAATGCTCTGCTTGCAGCGCCAGGCGCATGGCGGCGCCGTCGGTAACGCCGCTGGCGTGGATATTGAAGCGGGCCAGGTAGTCGATCAGCAGTTCGCGGATCGGAACGTCATCGTCAACGATCAGCGCGCGGGTGTTCCAGCGTTTGTCTTCGCCGGCTGCGGGGGCTTTTTGATCGTCGTTCAGGGGAGCAGGGCTGTTATGCATGCGTACGTTCATCTGCCAGAGAGGCTGCCAACCACAAAAGATGGGCTGCGAGGTTGTGGCTTCAGCATAGGCGTCCGGCCGTGAGGCGGGAAGTGCTGTAGGAAGTCTTGCGGTTGGCGAGGGTAGTCTTGGGCGGTGTTGAGGGCGTGTCGTGAGTGTATCTGTTTCGACACAATTGCCGGGCGCGCGGGGTTTATCATCCGGCAACCGGCACTGTTGACGATGATTTACCGATCATCGGGTCCCGGACGGGCTCGCGTTCCGCTACAATGCGCGCCGATTTCGACTTGCCTGAGAGCCCACTCATGTCCGCCTGCCAGACTCCTATCATCGTCGCCCTGGATTTCCCTACCCGTGACGCCGCACTGAAGCTGGCCGACCAGTTGGACCCGAAACTGTGCCGGGTCAAAGTCGGTAAGGAACTGTTCACCAGTTGCGCTTCGGAAATCGTCGGGACCTTGCGCGACAAGGGCTTCGAGGTGTTTCTCGACCTTAAATTCCATGACATTCCGAACACCACCGCGATGGCCGTCAAGGCGGCTGCGGAAATGGGCGTGTGGATGGTCAACGTGCATTGCTCCGGCGGCCTGCGCATGATGGCGGCCTGTCGCGAAGTGCTCGACCAGCGCAGCGGTCCAAAACCGCTGTTGATCGGCGTGACCGTGCTGACCAGCATGGAGCGTGAGGATCTGGCCGGGATTGGCCTGGACATCGAGCCGCAAGAGCAGGTATTGCGTCTGGCGGCACTGGCAGAAAAAGCCGGGATGGATGGCCTGGTGTGCTCGGCACTGGAAGCCTCGGCGTTGAAAGCGGCGCATCCGTCGCTGCAACTGGTAACGCCGGGGATTCGTCCGGCGGGCAGCGCCCAGGACGATCAGCGTCGCATCCTGACCCCGCGCCAGGCACTGGATGCCGGTTCCGACTATCTGGTAATCGGCCGTCCGATCAGCCAGGCAGCCGATCCGGCCAAGGCCTTGGCGGCAGTGGTAGCCGAACTGGCCTGATCAAACACTGAAGGTCCAAATGTGGGAGCGAGCCTGCTCGCGATGGGGCCATAACAGTCAGCATTGATGTTGAATGTCAGTCCGGCATCGCGAGCAGGCTCGCTCCCACATTGGTTTGCGTTAAACCTTCAGAACCAGCTTGCCAAAGTTCTCACCGCTGAACAGCTTCATCAGCGTTTCCGGGAATGTCTCCAGTCCTTCGACGATATCTTCCTTGCTCTTGAGCTGCCCCTTGGCCATCCACCCGGCCATTTCCTGCCCTGCGGCGGCGAACTGTGCGGCGTAATCCATCACCACAAAGCCTTCCATCCGCGCGCGGTTAACCAGCAGCGATAGGTAGTTGGCCGGGCCTTTGACCGCTTCCTTGTTGTTGTACTGGCTGATGGCGCCGCAGATCACCACGCGCGCCTTCATGTTCAGGCGGCTGAGCACGGCGTCGAGAATGTCCCCGCCGACGTTATCGAAATACACGTCCACCCCATTCGGACATTCGCGTTTGAGGCCGGCAACCACGTCTTCGTGCTTGTAGTCGATGGCGCCGTCGAAGCCCAGTTCGTCAATCAGGAACCTGCACTTGTCCGCGCCGCCGGCGATGCCCACCACGCGGCAGCCTTTGAGCTTGGCAATCTGCCCGGCAATGCTGCCTACCGCGCCAGCGGCACCCGACAGAACCACGGTCTCCCCGGCCTTCGGCGCACCGACGTCGAGCAGCGCGAAGTAAGCGGTCATGCCGGTCATGCCCAGTGCTGACAAATAACGCGGCAATGGCGCCAGTGTCGGGTCGACCTTGTAGAAACCTCGTGGCTCACCGAGGAAGTAATCCTGCACGCCCAGCGCACCGTTGACGTAGTCGCCCACGGCAAAGCCCGGGTTGTTCGAGGCAATCACCTTGCCCACGCCGAGGGCGCGCATGACTTCGCCGATGCCCACGGGCGGAATGTAGGACTTGCCTTCGTTCATCCAGCCACGCATGGCCGGGTCCAGCGACAGGTACTCGTTCTTGACCAGGATCTGGCCCGCCGCCGGCTCGCCGACAGGGACTTGCTGATAGGTGAAGGTCTCGCGGGTCGCAGCTCCCACCGGGCGTTTGGCGAGCAGGAATTGACGGTTGATCTGGGCAGTCATGGCGGGCACTCAAGGTTGAATGAAGTCTGATTGATAGACCCTCATGGTGGTTCTCGCAAGGTTTGCTGATGCAGCGAATACAGCCCGATCCAAAAGAGTGATAGTTGGGCGGGGATATTCATCACCGCAACTCATAAGCAATCAACCGGCCCCCTGATAGTGCTGCCGTGCGACGGGGCAGGGTGCCTAGACTGCGAGAACGAGATCACCCAAATTTTTCGAGGACATAACAATGAGCATGACGTTTTCCGGCCAGGTAGCGTTGGTGACAGGGGCCGCCGCCGGTATTGGCCGTGCGACCGCCCAGGCGTTTGCCGCTGAAGGCTTGAAAGTGGTGGTCGCGGACCTTGATGTCGCTGGCGGCGAAGGTACCGTCGAGCTGATTCGGGCTGCCGGTGGCGACGCGGTTTTCGTGCAGTGCAACGTGACCCTGGAGAACGATGTACAGAATCTGATGGCGAAGGCAGTGAGCACCTATGGCCGCGTCGACTACGCCTTCAACAATGCCGGGATCGAAATCGAAAAGGGCAAGCTCGCCGAGGGCACGCTCGATGAGTTCGACGCGATCATGGGCGTCAACGTCAAAGGCGTCTGGTTGTGCATGAAGTACCAACTGCCGTTGATGCTGGCGCAAGGTGGCGGCGCGATCGTCAATACCGCTTCGGTGGCCGGGCTTGGCGCGGCGCCGAAGATGAGCATCTACGCGGCGTCCAAGCACGCGGTCATCGGCCTGACCAAATCGGCAGCCATCGAATATGCGAAGAAGAAAATCCGCGTGAATGCAGTCTGTCCGGCGGTTATCGACACCGACATGTTCCGCCGCGCCTATGAAGCCGATCCGAAAAAAGCCGATTTCGCCGCCGCCATGCACCCGGTGGGACGTATCGGCAAGGTCGAGGAAGTTGCCAGTGCGGTGCTGTATCTGTGCAGCGATGGGGCGGCGTTCACCACCGGTCACTCGCTGGCAGTGGATGGCGGGGTGACGGCGTTCTGATGAATTGCCTGCGACGTAGCGCCGGGCATTGTGTTTCAAAGGGTTAGAGGAGGGTGTTTTAGCGGCGTTGTCGCACATCGTCATGAGAGCGCCTGTGCTTAACTGGCTCCAGAAAAACAGTTGGAGTGGGTCTCTCATGGAATTGAGAATCGATCGACAGGCGCTGGTGCCTGTCGTGCAGCAAATTGTTGATGCCCTTGCTGGCTGGATTCGCCAAAGTGCCGTCGAGCCTGGAACGCGTTTGCCGTCCATTCGACAGCTGGCCCGGGAAAACCTGCTCAGTCAGTCCAGTGTCATCGAGGCGTATGAGCGCATGGTCGCCCAAGGCGTGCTGGCATCGCGTCATGGCTCGGGGTTTTTCGTTGCCGGGCCTTTGGGCGCGACACATCGTTGCGCTGACCCATCGGGCCCCGCGGCGGCTGACGCGAACAGTGTCGGGGTGGTTGACGACCCGCTGGGCATGTTGCCGCTGGGGCGAGGTGGTATGCCCGAAAGCTGGCGCGAGAGCGACGATCTCAGTTATGCCATTCGCCAGGTTTCGCGTACCGACATGGCCGGATTGTTCAACTACAGCCCTTCATACGGGTTGCCGGTCTTGCGCCAACAGATCCTCAAGCGCCTGCAACAGATGAGTATTGCCGTCGATGAGAGTCAGGTTCTCACCACGACGGGGGCCACTCACGGGCTTGATCTGATCGTACGGGCGCTGCTCAAGCCGGGTRATTGCGTGGTGGTTGAAAGTCCGGGGTATTCGAATCTGTTCCAGCTGCTCAGGTTGCATGGCGTCAGGTTGCTGGAAGTACCACGGACCTCTCGCGGCCCGGACATTGAAGTACTTGAATCCTTGTTGAGCGCGAACAATCCTCGTGCGTTGTTCATCAATAGCCTGTTCCACAATCCGACCGGCAGTAGCCTGGCACCCGCCGTTGCGCAACGGATTCTGCAATTGGCCAAGCGTCATGAGTTAATCATCGTCGAGGATGACGTCTACGCTGACTTTCAGGGCAGTGCCGGCACCCGTCTGGCGGCACTGGACGCGGGTCAGAGCGTGGTCTATGTCGGCAGTTTTTCGAAAACCCTCAGCAGTTCGCTGCGGGTCGGTTATGTCGTGGCCAGTGCCGCAATCATTACGCGCCTGGCAGACATGAAGATGATTACCAGCCTGGGGGCTTCGCGGTTTTGCGAGTCGGTGGTGAGCAGTCTGTTGGCCAATGGTGCCTACCGCAAACTGGTACAGCGCCAGCGTCAGCGATTGAAGCGGGATATGGCGGCGACATTGCTGGTGCTTGAGGACGCCGACTGGGAGGTGTTCGGCAGGCCTGCGGGCGGGTTGTACATTTGGGCCCGACCACGAGAGCACGAACCGGCGCAGGTGCGCACGCTGGCTCACTCATTCGGTATCGTGCTGTCCTCGAGGACGGCCTTCAGCCCCAGTGGTGAAACCGGCGACTGGCTGCGCATCAATGTGGCCTATGCCAGCGATCCTCGGGCACAGGCGTTTTTTCAGGCCTGCGCCTTATCGGATCGACTTCGACCGTTCTGAAAACGACTCGCGCGTAGCTTTTTGCCATTATTGCGGCGCCAAAGACTTGTGCTTGGGTGCACCCCATTGCGAATCTGCAACAACAGAAAATGGTCGTGTTGCCATTGAGTACGGGAAGGGGGTTACGAGCAATGATTTCGGCCGTGCAAGGACGTTTTGCCAACCTCGGTATGGCAAAAAAACTGGGTGTCGGTTTTATTCTGGTCCTGATGTTGACGGCCGTGGTGGCCGCTATCGGCGTCTGGTCCTTGCAAACCATCAGCCAGCGCTTCGACGGGCTCAAGCAGATGTCGTCGCTCAACAGTGGTTTGCTCAAGGTGCGTTTGCTTGAGCAGGAATACGCCTTGCACAGTGACCCGAAAACCGTCGATGCCTTGCACAAGGGTGTTGACGCGTTGGTCGCCCTCGCAACGCAACTCAAGGCTCAGTCGGCGGCTAACGTCCCGATGATGAATGATGTCGAGCAGTCACTGGGGGCGTACCGCAAAGCCTTCGATGAGTTCGTCGAGCTGACCCAGTCCAAGGAACTGGCGCTGGAAATGGCCAGTTGGTCGGTATCCAGCGTGGCCAATAACCTCGATGTGCTGCAGGCCGGCCTTGCCGACGATGGCGCTTATTCGCTCAAGGATACGCAAGGCAAGGAGGGCGCGGAGGTTATCGAGCAAGCCAACCAGGTCAGTCAGGTGTCGAGGCTGATGTTGCAGGCCATGAATGAGGCGCGAGTGCGCCTGGATCAAAGCCGCAAGGCCAGTGACGAAAGTGCCGAGCAGGGCAAGATTGAACAGGCCGACCAGGCATTGACCCAGGTTGAGGCATTGAAGAGCGCGGTCAAGGACGCGGGCTACCAGACGGTGCTCAACGAAGTGGCCGGGCATATCGCCAGTTTCAGCGAAAAACTTGCCGAGTACACAGGGCTGCTGACTCAGGAGAAAAAAGTCTATCAGCAGTTGCATGAGCGCGCCGCCGAAGTGGTGCAGCGGGTCGACCAGGCTTACGCGGCCGAGGACCGGTCGATGCAGGCAGAGCTGAAGAAGAATTCGGCGCTGATCATTGCGTCCTCGGCGCTTGCGCTGCTGGTCGGGTTGATTGCCGCGTGGGTGATTACCCGCTTGATCGTTGCGCCACTGCGCAGTGTGATTCTCGTCGCCCAGCAAATTGCCGCGGGCGATCTGAGCGCGACCGTGCAGGTGACACGGCGTGATGAAATCGGCCAGTTGATGCAGGCCATGCAGCAAATGGGCGCGGGGTTGAGCAGTATTGTCAGCGGCTTGCAGGCGGGTATCGAGCAGCTTGCGAATTCCGCGCAATCGCTCTCGGCGGTGACCGAGCAGACCAATCTGGAAGTCAGCAGCCAGAAGGAAGAAACCGAACAAGTCGCCACCGCGATGAATCAGATGACCGCGACCGTGCACGACGTTGCGCGCAACGCCGAGGAAGCGGCACAGGCCGCGCAGACCGCAGACGGCAAGGTCGAAACCGGTCAGCAGGTCGTGCGTCAGAGCATGCAGCGCATCGAGCAACTGGCTGACTCGGCGACGTCGGCCAGTTCCAGCATCGAAAGCCTCAGTGCGGAAATCCAGAACATTGGCACTGTCCTCAGCGTGATCAAGAGCGTCGCCGAGCAAACCAACCTGCTGGCACTCAATGCGGCCATCGAGGCCGCGCGAGCGGGTGAGCAGGGCAGGGGCTTTGCCGTGGTGGCCGATGAAGTCCGCGCCCTGGCCAAGCGTACCCAGCAATCCACAGAGGAAATCGAGCGTCTGGTGAGTGCCTTGCGTTCAGCTGCGCAGGCTTCGGTGCAGCAAATCCAGAGCAGCGGTGAGTTGGTCAAGCTTGCCGTCAGTGATGCGCTACAGACCGAGAGTGCGCTGGGCAGTATCGCTGCGGCGGTCTCGCTGATTCAGCAGATGAACCAGCAGATCGCTGCTGCGGCCGAACAACAGAGTTCGGTTGCCGAAGAGATCAATCGCAGCGTGACCAGCATCCGTGCCAGTGCCGATCAATCTTCAGTCGCCATGCAAGGCAATGCCGCGTCGAGTATCGAGCTGGCACAGTTGGGGGTTGAGCTGAAGGGGATGGTGGGGCATTTCAGGTTGTAAGCGTGTGTGGCGAGGGCGCTTTGCTCCCGTCAGCGCGGTCAGTGCTCGGGTGCAGTAGTCGTAGAGCGGTACTTGCGGTCTGACTGAACTGAGCGAAGGGGGAGGGTCGCTTCGCGACCCAGCGGGAGCAAGCTCCCTCACCACGGGTGTTGTGCGGCTTTGCACATCACCACCCTCAGTCGTAGATAACTTTCTTCTTCCAGTCTGCGTCGGCTTCCACTTCCTTGAGGCCTTCGGTCAACTCGTTAACTTCGCCTTCCACCGGTGCAATGTTGGTCAGCACCATGGAGTTGGCGCGCGCCAGCAGTTTTTCCAGGTACTGCAACTGCTCGCTGTAAACCTGCGGGTCTTGCTGTTTACGCAAGTACTGCACGCCACGTTCGAACGCCAGGCGGGCTTGCCCGGGTTGTTCCTGCTGCAGTGCATGTTGGCCGAGGTTGTTGAAGAACTCGATGTGCAGCAATACCAGGATGTGGCGAACTTCACGAATCCAGCGCTTGGCTTCGTTGGTTGGCAGGAAACCGTCCTGTGCTGCGCGAGTGATCTGGCCATGCAAGGCTTCAAGCAAAAAGCGTACGTCCTTGGCCTTGGCTTCAGTCTGGATCGGTGCCGGTGGGTTGTTGACCGGAATCGATTCACCTCGTGCGACCAGTGCACTCAGTTCCTCGATGCGGGCCTTGGCCGCCGAATTGGTTTTATCCAGGTTAAGCAGGCGTTGGCACACATTGAGCTCCAGTCGCGTCAGCAGCAGCTTGAGCGCCGGAGTCATCAGTTGGCCAGGGAAGGTCTCGGTGATTTCGCCACAGCGGCGCAGTCGATCATTGAGTTCGACCTTGGTGCGGGCCTTTTCCAGTTTATTGTTTTCCACCACATGGTTCATGTAGCCAATGGCGATCAATATTGCGATCCCGACTATTACTAGCAGGGTGATCATGAGTGGTGTCACCGTGAAGACCTCTTTGTAGGGTTTGCATGCGAGTGTAGTGGCTAAGCCTGAGAGCGCATAGGGTGGCGCGACGAGTTGGATCGAGCCTTTGCGCTGCCTATATAGGCAATGTGTGGGTAGGTGCACATTGCCATCATCTGCTGGAGGGGACTATAGCGCCTTGGCGAGTGACAGAATATAGGCGTCAAACCCCGGTCGGGCGAAAACCCGGAATTGCCCCTCAAAGGGTGGCGAAGTCATTGATTTAAATAAATTTATAGTTGGGGGTTGACGACCCCTCAATCCATCCATAGAATGCGCGCCACTTACAGCGGAAAGCACACAGCGAAACGCGGTAGGAAGTGAATGTTGTACGTGTGTCCCCTTCGTCTAGTGGCCTAGGACACCGCCCTTTCACGGCGGTAACAGGGGTTCGAGTCCCCTAGGGGACGCCAATGCGGGAATAGCTCAGTTGGTAGAGCACGACCTTGCCAAGGTCGGGGTCGCGAGTTCGAGTCTCGTTTCCCGCTCCAATTTTAAACGGCTTTGCTTTCGGGTAAGGCTGAGTGAAACCAGAACCAAGTCTTCGGATGCGGGTCTGGACACCGAAACACACACCATGTGTTCCGGGTAGCGTGTCCCCTTCGTCTAGTGGCCTAGGACACCGCCCTTTCACGGCGGTAACAGGGGTTCGAGTCCCCTAGGGGACGCCATTTGCGGGAATAGCTCAGTTGGTAGAGCACGACCTTGCCAAGGTCGGGGTCGCGAGTTCGAGTCTCGTTTCCCGCTCCATATTTAACAAAAACGCCGCTCACTGAGCGGCGTTTTTGTGTGCGCGTTATAAAAGTCCCTCAGCCTCCCAGGCTATGGATCAGGTTATCCAGCACTTCGGCGGTTGTTTCATCCAGCTCAGCGACTACTGACGCTCTAAGCTGGTGCGCCAGGCGGTATTCGCTGGGTGTGCAGTTGGCGGAATGCTTGAAGGCACGAGCGAAGTAGGAAGGGTCCTTGAAACCGGCTTCATAGCCAATGCTGGTGATAGGCATCTGGCTGTTGCCGAGCAATTCCTTCGCAAAATTCATGCGCTTGTTCAAGATGTAATCCATGAAGCCAAGACCGTAGGCTTCCTTGAACAGGCGGCTGAAGCGAAAGGTGGTCATGCCGCAGCGTTTGGCCACATCCCGCTGATCGATGTTGTCCCGAAAGTGCTGATCGATGTACAGCAGCACATTGCTCAGCGCCTGGTGTTTTTGGTGTTCCGGCGTCATCCGGATACTGCCCGGAAGGGTCGGGGAGTGGTCGATCTGCATCGTCTTGCGTTGGTCGCGAACATTGCGGCGTAGCTCGTGCAACTGAACGACAGCCGTCAGGTAGCGTTTCTTTTCGGCGGCTGAAAGGGGCAGCACCATGTATTCCCATACGCAGGAGCGCATCGCCCATACGGCCAGCTCTTCGGAGTGCTGCACGGTGAACATGGTGATCGGAATGGCCGGTGCGGTGCGTTTGATCTCCAGCAGCATCCTCAGGCCAGGTGTGTCGGGGCGATCAAAATGGATGCAGATCATGTCGGCCTGCATCCCGCTGGAAAATGCGGAGCCTTTCGCCAGTTTGCAGTCGCAGGCTTGCTCGAACTGCGCCATGAGTTCGGGGGTGGACCGATCGTGGGTCCGATCGAACCAGAGTAGTGATGGTTTCCTGATCACGTTTGACGTCATGTGTTTGGCTCTGGCTTCTGAGGTTCTTCGTGCCTCTATCCGCTGAGTAGTATTGTCAATGTGATATCGCTTTGCAGACTAAATCCTTATAAGAAAACCCGAATTTAGTTCTATGCGCTCTATGGTTTGCCTGTCAGTCAGTGTCGGGCGGTTATTTATTGGCGTGTTGGCGGCGGATATGGGTGCAACCGTTCGTCGCTTGTGAATCAAGGGTAATGGTCTTTGCCCGCCGTTCCTTGTTTAGAGCCTTTCCTTTCCCTTCTTTTCCTTCTGCAGACGCCAATTATCCAGTGATTGGTAGTGCCCGCAAAAAAGTCCTAGCGATGCGCAAAATCCTCCTAACCCCCTTGGGGGTGCCCTGACTAAGGTAGCTACAAGCAGTGCAAAAAGTGCTGCTCCCCCGGAAGAACAACATTCAAAAATGAGGTGTGCAAAATGACTCTTCAAACTATCAAGGCTTCGGTACTGAAGTTCGCCAAAGACGAAGACGGCCTGACCATCGTGGAGTATGCGGTAGCGGGTGGGCTGATCACCGTCGCAGTTGCCGCCATGTTTACTCTTTTGGGCGGCGCAGTGAATACCAGGATCACAGCGCTGTGCGCCGCGGTCAAAGGTGCTGCCTGCTGATAATGACAACTTGCCGTGGGGGGGACGCGCGACGTCCATGGAGCAACCGGTTGTTACTGTTTTGCTGATAGAACTGCCGGATAACTCAATGGACATCGTGCCGTCTCTACCAAGGTAGGTACTGATCTTCATGACTGCAGTAGTGAGGTACGCAAAATGACTCTGCAATTAATAAGAACTTCGGTGCAAAAGTTCGCCAAAGACGAGGATGGCCTGACCATTGTGGAATACGCAGTGGCAGGTGGGTTGATTACGATCGCTGTTGTCGTTGCGTTCACTCTACTTGGCGGCGCAGTGAACACCAGGATCACAGCACTCTGCGCTGCGGTTAATGGTGCTGCTTGCTGATAACGATAATACCCAGTCGGGAGACGCGCCATGTCCACGGAACTGATGGTATCGACTGTTTTACTGATAGGACTTTTGGGCGTGGCGGTGGTGAGCGATCTGCTTCGCCACCGTATTCCCAACTTGCTGATTCTGCTGGGACTTGCCTTGGGATTGGTCGCTCAGACGTACTTGGGGGGAGTCAGCGGATTGGGAGACGGCCTGTTGGGCATCCTGATCTGTTTTGCACTGTTTCTGCCCATGTACGCCTTGGGTGGCATGGCCGCCGGTGACGTCAAGTTGATGGCCATGGTCGGCAGTTTTCTACCGTTCCATTACGCATTATGGGCTGCCTTATTCAGCCTGATAGCCGGTGGCGTGTGCGGTTTCCTGATAGTGCTGGTTCGCGGTCAGTTGTTACAGACCCTGGGGCGCTATTGGCTGATTCTGAGGGCGCAGGCCTATCTGGCGCCGACTTCAGAGGAGGTGGCCGGCAAGCCTTTCCCTTATTCGATTGCCATTTTGCTCGGCACTTTAAACACCATTCACTGGCAGCTCTTTGCCAGTGGGTTGGGAGGTTAGTCATGCACGTCATTGTCGAGAGTGATGCCTATCGCAATGAGCGAGAAGCGGTGCAGCGACTGGCTCCCCAGCCATGCACTATCAGCGAGACAGGTCTGACAGACAGTTTTCTCGGTGAGTTGGTGTGCAAACATTTGTATGACGCCGGTGTGCTGGACATGTCGCGGCTGGTAGAACGCCTGGCGCTGACCGGCGCCGTGATGGAAGAGGTCCTGGCGTTTCTGCGCAAGGATGGTCGTGTCGAAGTGCTTGGGCAGATGGGCGCGCAATCGGGAGGTGGCTCGCTGCGCTATGGCCTGACTGACCGTGGACGCAGCGCCGCCCGCGATGCCCTGTCGCGTAGCGGCTATATCGGAGCGGCGCCGTTCCCGGTGAGTGCCTACCGTTCCCTGATCAAGGTGCAGACCATTCACCACGGACGCATCAGTGCTCACGACATGCGCACGGCGCTGAACGGCGTAGTGCTCACGGAGGGGATGCTCGATCAGTTGGGCGTGGCGCTGAACTCAGGGCGCGCGATCATGATTTATGGCCCAGCGGGAACCGGTAAGACCTATGTCAGCAGTCGGTTGATCCGCCTGTTCGCCGAGGCCATCTGGGTGCCCCATGCCATTGTGATCAACGAGTCGGTGATCGAGATCTATGACCCGCAGGTACACCAGCGGCTGGATGATGGCAACCCACAGAACAATCTGATGCTCAACGAAGGGATCGACCGTCGGCTGCTGTGCTGCAAACGCCCGATCGTCATCACCGGCGGCGAATTGAGCATGGAACAGCTGGACATTCGTTATGACCCTTTCACGCGTCAATACCAGGCCGCCTTGCAGCTCAAGGCCAGCAATGGCCTGTTCATCATCGACGACATGGGGCGCCAGCGCATGCCGCCCGCAGAACTTTTGAATCGCTGGATCGTCCCGATGGAAGAGAAGCGCGACTTCCTCAACCTGGGCGGTGGACGGCATTGCGAGCTGCCGTTCGATCTGATTCTGGTGTTTTCCACCAACCTCAATCCCCTGGAGTTGGCCGATGAGGCCTTCCTCCGTCGGATTGGCTACAAGCTGCAATTCGGCTACCTGAAGCCCGAAGAGTACGAACGGATCTGGCAGCAGGAGTCCGAGCGTTTGGGCATTCGTCATGACCCGCTGCTGGTGCGCTTTGCACTACAGAAACTTTACGCCGTCGAAGGCATGCCGTTGGTGCCTTGCCATCCCCGCGATCTCCTGAACATGGCGCTCGATCGCCAGCGTTACCTGGGCGGTTCCGGGCCACTGTCGCCGCAGGAGCTTGAATGGGCGTGGAGCAACTACTTCGTCCAGCTCGACTTTCTTTGAGTAGGAGATACAGACATGAGCTCTCGTACTGCAACGCTGATTGGTATTTCGTTGGTCATGGGCCTCGGCGCCGCATGGATGGCCAACTCCTGGTTGAGCGCACGGCTCAATGCCAGCCCCGATGATCACCTTCGAAGCGTGGTAGTCGCCACGGTCGAGATTCCTTTCGGGCAGATGGTCGAGGCCCAGCAGGTCACGACCGTGCGCATGCCCATGGATACGATCCCGGACGATGCCTTCGATTCCAGCGACAAGGCAGTGGGCAAGATCGCCACGTTCGACATCCTGCGCGGCGACATCGTACGCGGCGCACGCCTCAGTGAACACTTGGGTGGTAGCACCCTGGCCTCTTTGATTGCTCCCGACAAACGCGCCATTTCGGTACGGGTGGACGACGTGGTCGGGGTCGGCGGGTTCCTGTTGCCGGGTAACCGGGTCGATGTGCTGGCAACCAAGCATACCGATGGCAGCAGCAACAACGCCGTGTCCAGGACCATCCTCGAAAACCTGCGCGTGTTGGCGGTGGATCAGACAGCGGGTACCGACAAGACCCAACCGGTGGTGGTGCGTGCAGTGACGCTGGAGATGACGACCACTGAGGCGGAAACCCTGGTTACGGCGCAGACGGAAGGGAAGTTGCAACTGACTCTGCGCAACCCGCTGAACCTCACGAAAAAGCCGGCCCCCGCGCCTGTAGTACCTCCTGCGCCGGTTACGCAAGCCATCGCCATGGCCACCGAAACAGCGCCAAGACGTGTGGTGCACCGCAGTAGCAGTGTTGGTGGGGCTGTCACCGTGATTCGTGGCATCGAAGCCCATGTAGTCAATGTGCGCTGACAAGGTGCAATGGGTAGCAAGGTAGTGGCGGAGCCGATCCGGGTCCGTATCGGCAAATGAGGGCTTGATGATGAATTCTCGAATTCAACGGCCGTTTCCGGTAACGCCAAGGCGCCAGCGGGGATCGGTGACCGTAATGATGGTGATCGCGTTGGCCGCGATCGGCATGATGGCGGCATTGGCGCTGGACGGCGGCCACCTGCTGCTGAACAAGACCCGCCTGCAAAATGCGGTGGACGCCGCCGCCCTGAGCGGCGCCAAAACCCTGAGTCAGGTTACTGGCGGTACCAACATTGCCAGTACAACGCGCACTGCCGCGCTGAATACGCTGACGCTGAATGCCAGTGCCACGGGCAACGCTGAATTGAACACGGCCATTGGCAACAATGCGGGCACTTTCGCGGTGGTAGAACTGGCCAACAGTGTTTACGGACCGTTCTCCTACCCTGGGCCGGCGAATGCTACGTATGTTCGGGTAACGGTACCGAACTATGGCTTGACCGGTTTTTTCTGGAGCTTCGTCCAGGCAGTGGGCGGTGGCGGTCTGGGCGGAAAGTCAGTGGCGGCGATGGCCACTGCCGGCCCCAGCCCCACCAGCCCGTGCGATCTCGCGCCATTGATGGTCTGTGGTGACCCGACCAAATACAGTCCGAGCACTGGTGTGTTCTGGGGCTATAAATTTGGCGATTTGCAGGATTTGAAAACAGGCTCAGGCACTACATCCGCCATTGGCCCAGGCAATTTTCAACTCCTCGATTTTGGCTCGGGCGGCAGCACGGTCAGGGATGACTTGGCCGGAGGCGGCTCGGTATGTCGCAGCGTCGGGCAAAATGTCACGACCAAACCGGGCAACAACGTCGGCCCGGTGTCCCAAGGTTTGAATACCCGTTTCAATCAGTACAGTGGAGGGGTCAAATCCTCGGATTATCCGCCAGACCTGATCGTCAGCTACAGCACGCCAGTGATCACCAACAGCTCAGGCACACTGCAATACAAGGGCCAGACCATTGTTTCGAACAATGGCACGCTCACCGCGGGTGGCAACGCGGTGCTTGGCTACAACGACTGGCTGGCGAGTTCCGCGGCGTGTATTGCCGGTTCAGGCACGGGTTGCCTGAACAACGGGGTCTACGAACGACGGATGCTGAAAATCGTCATTGGCGACTGTACCGGGAAAAATAATGGTGCGACCTCGATTCCGGTCCTGGGTTTTGGCTGCTATTTCGTGGTGCAGCCGGCCGGTAGCACGGGGAGTACCTCGGAGATCTACGGCCAGTTCGTGAAGGAGTGCCAAGGCGACAACGTGCCTGGCCCCAATCCTTCGGGTGATTCCGGCCCGCAGATCATTCAGCTCTACAAAACCTATATCAGCAATAGCGGCACTCCGAGCACAGACTCTTAGGAGGCGTCATGAGACTTCACGCATTCAAAAAACCGCAGGGGCAGCGCGGAATGGCAATGGTGGAATTCACCCTAGTCTTGCCGCTGATGCTACTGCTGTTGCTGGCCCTCGGCGAGTTTGGCCGCATGCTCTTTCAGTACAACACGCTGTTGCAGGCCAGCCGTGATGCCGGCCGTTACGTCGCCAGTCAGGCCTGGAACTCGACGCTCGGTACTGTCTCACTGAGCAGCACGCTGCTGACCAATACACAAAACGTGGCGGTCTATGGCGTGCCTGCCAACACCGGGACGCCGGTAGTGTCAGGGTTGACGACCGGCAACGTGGCGGTCGCCGCCGTGGGCACCGACCATGTACGGGTCACCATCACCTATACCTTCTGCCCGGTGATTGGCGCGGGTGCTTGTACCGGTTCGATTACCGGGCTCTTTGCCAATACGATTGCGCTGAGCATTCCGCTGGTCGCCACAACTGTCATGAGGGTGCTGTGATGAATCGCAAACACATGCGTGGCGTCTATGTGGTGGAGTTCGCCGTCGTAGGCTTGCTGGTGTTCATTCTGTTGTTCGGCGTGCTGGAAATGGGCCGCCTGTACTTCACGGTCAATGCCCTCGATGAATCCGCGCGCCGCGGTGCGCGTCTGGCGGCGGTGTGCAACATCAGCGATCCGATCGTGTTGCAGCGGGCGATCTTCAATCCCGCGGGCAACACCGGCACCAGCCAGCTGATCACCAATCTGGGCACTGGCAACCTGACGCTGACCTACCTGGACGTGAACGGTGCTGTGGTGACCAACCCCACCGACACCGTTAACGCCACCGGATTCCGTGCTATCCGTTATGTCCAGGTGAGCCTGCAAAGCTACGTATTCAATCTGTTTATCCCCGGGTTTGGCGTGCCCATCACGTTGCCCACCATCAGGGCAACCTTGCCACGCGAAGCCCTTGGGCATCATTCCGAATCAGGGGAGGTCACCCCATGCTGAATATCAAGGAAACACCACTAAGCACTGCGACCGGCAAGCCCGGGCTGCGATTGCTGATCAGTAGCCGTGACGCCACGGCGTTGCGTGATCTGCAAAGCGTTTGCCAACGGATGCCGAGCCTGGAGGTGAGCACGCGCCTGGTGAGTAACGGGCATGTCGACCCACTCTATGGTCTGGAGCGGATGCCCGATCTGTTGTTGGTGCGTGTCAGCCATCTGTGGCGTGAGGAGCTGGCTGCACTGTTACAGCATCCGGCCCATGAGCGCCCGCCGCTGTTGGTGTGTGGCCTGTTGAACGAGCAGGACGCCATGCGCCTGGCGATGCAGGCCGGCGCCCGTGATGTCTTGCCGGAACCTATAGCCGAGACAGAACTGGTTTCAGCCTTGAGTCGTCTGGTCACAGAGGTCCGGGTCAACAGTGGGGCAGAAGGGAAGCTGATCGCGGTGATTGGCGCCAAGGGCGGCTCCGGCAGCACCTTGCTGGCCTGCAACCTGGCTCACCAGCTTAGCGTCAAGGGCGGCAATACCCTGCTTTTGGACATGGACCTGCAATTTGGCAGCGTGACGCATTACCTCGATGTGGCGCAGTCGCACAGCCACCTGGAAGTGCTGCAACAGGTCGAGGACATGGACAGCGTCGCACTACGCGGTTTTTGCAGCCACTTCAGCCCGACCTTGCATGTGCTGGGTGGCCGGGCCGGCGAGTTGTGTCTGCCGCAGGATGCCCAGCCCGAGCAACTCGATGCCCTGTTGCAGCTGGCCCGTGCCAGCTATGACTGGGTGGTGGTCGACCTGCCACGGCAAATCGACCACCTCACAGGCTCCGTGCTGGAGCAGGCGGATCGGGTGTACGTCGTGGTGCAGCAAAGTGTCAGCCATCTGCGCGATGCCAGCTCCCTGACGCGGATGCTTCGCGAAGACCTGGGCGTGCGCGGGGATCAATTGCAGGTGGTGGTCAACCGCTATGACAAGGCGGCGGCTATCAGCCTCAAGGATATCGGCGAGGCGCTGCGCTGCGCGAACCTGATGAAATTACCCAACGACTTCAACCTGGTCAGCCAGAGTCAGAACTCTGGCGTGCCGTTGGGGGTGCAAGCACCGCGGGCTCCGATCACTGTCGCTGTACGGCAGATGTCCGAGGCGTTGGTCGGTAAGCAGATGACCGGGAACAAAGGCTTGTTCAAACGCGCCTTCAACCGTTTTTTCGGGGGATAACCCATGATCAGCGACTTTCGTAACCGCTTGCGCAAACAGTCCGGCAAACCTGCCGCATCGTTGTCTGGTCAGCCGGGCGACGACCTGCTGGACCCGGCAGAGGAATTGATGGCGTGGGAACGTTCGGTGCCGGACGTTATTTACGAAACCCGGAGCCAGGTCACCCCGGTGGAGGCCGAGTGGCGGGAAAAAATCTACCAGCAGTTGCTCAAGGTCATGGACCTGTCCTTGCTCGACTCACTTGAGCCGGCCGAAGCCACACGGCAGATTCGCGATATTTGCCAGCGCTTGCTGGATGAGCATTCAGCTCCCGTGAGTTCGGTCAGCCGTCAGTTGATCATCAAGCAGATCACCGATGAGGTGCTGGGCCTTGGCCCACTGGAGCCGTTACTGGCGGATCACACCGTGTCCGACATTCTGGTCAACGGCTCTGCCTCGGTGTATGTCGAACGCTTTGGCAAGCTGCAAAGGACCGATGTGCGCTTTCGTGACGATCAGCATTTGCTGAACATCATCGACCGCATCGTTTCCAGTCTGGGGCGGCGCATCGATGAGTCCTCACCGTTGGTGGACGCCCGGCTCAAGGACGGTTCTCGAGTCAACGCGATTATTCCGCCGCTGGCCATCGACGGGCCGAGCGTGTCGATCCGCCGTTTTGCAGTGGACCTGCTCAATACCGATAGCCTGATCCAGGTGGGTACCTTGACCCCGGCCATTGCTTTGCTGCTCAAGGCGATTGTTCGCGGACGCTTGAACGTATTGATTTCCGGCGGTACCGGCAGCGGCAAGACCACCATGCTCAATGTGCTGTCCAGTTTCATTCCGCAAAACGAACGGATCGTCACCATCGAAGACTCGGCCGAACTGCAACTGCAGCAGCCCCATGTAGTGCGCCTGGAAACCCGTCCTTCGAACATCGAGGGGCGTGGCGAGGTGAGCCAGCGCGAATTGGTGCGCAACAGTTTGCGGATGCGCCCCGACCGTATTGTGATCGGCGAAGTGCGCGGCGCCGAGGCGCTGGACATGCTGACGGCGATGAACACCGGCCACGACGGTTCGTTGACCACGATCCACGCCAATACCGCGCGTGATGCGTTGGGGCGAATCGAGAACATGGTGTCGATGACCGGTGCGACTTTCCCGATCAAGGCCATGCGTCAGCAGATCGCTTCGGCCATTGACGTGGTGATCCAGCTGGAGCGTCAGGAGGACGGCAAGCGGCGTCTGGTCAGCGTGCAGGAGATCAACGGCATGGAAGGCGAGATCATCACCATGACCGAGATTTTCTCGTTTGCACGCAGCGGCATTGGCGAACACGGTGAAGTGCTCGGCGATTATCGGCCCAGCGGCATGATCCCGGCCTTTCGCGACGTGTTGGCCAAACGTGGCATCGAGTTGCCACTGAACCTGTTCAGGCCTGAATGGATGGAGGCACGGCAGTCATGAGCAATATTCCTGGTGAATTCATTCTGATCTTTCTCGGCATGGTGTTTATCGCCGTCTTCCTCCTGTCCCAGGGCGTGGTGGTGCCGGTGTTCGGCGAGGCGGGCAAGATGCGCAAGCGCATTCGCGGCCGCCTGCATGTCATGGAGAAAGCCAACAATCTGCCCAATATGCAGACGGTATTGAGACAGAAATACCTGACACGGTTGTCGCCACTGGAGGCCTGGCTTGAGCAACTGCCGTTCATGGCGGACCTGACACAGCTGATCGAGCAGTCCGGACATGAATATCGGGCCTATCGGGTGCTGTTCCTCGGGCTCGCCATGGGAGGTGGTGCAGGAGCGTTGGTGTTGTTGCTTTCGTCACCCTGGTGGATGGCGTTGGCAGCAGGTTTTGCGGTGGCCTGGCTGCCGTTGCTGAAAATCCTCCGTGACCGCAACAAACGCTTTGCTGCGTTCGAAGAGGGCTTGCCGGATGCGCTGGATGCCATGTGCCGGGCCCTGCGCGCCGGGCATCCATTCAACGAAACCCTGCGTCTGGTGGCCGAAGAGCACAAGGGACCGGTGGCACATGAGTTCGGCCTGACCTTCGCCGATATCAACTATGGCAATGATGTACGCCGGGCCATGCTCGGCCTGTTGGAACGTATGCCGAGCATGACGGTAATGATGCTGGTGACGTCGATCCTCATCCATCGCGAGACCGGCGGCAATCTGACCGAGGTGCTCGAACGTTTGAGTCGCTTGATTCGGGGGCGCTTCCGCTTTCAGCGCAAGGTCAAGACTCTGTCGGCCGAAGGGCGAATGTCGGCCTGGGTGCTGGTGGCCATTCCTTTCATACTGGCGGCGCTGATCTTGATCACAACGCCCACCTACTTGCCTGTGCTGATCAATGATCCGATCGGCCACAAGCTGATCATCGGGGCTTTCTGCGCGATGTTGGTCGGGATTGTCTGGATCCGCAAAATTATCCGGATTCAGGTTTAAGCAGTATTCGCTACGTGGAGGTGCAGGTCATGGACTATTTGCTCGGGTTGTTGGGTCGGGTGACGGGTAATGAGGTGCTGGCGCGCCTGTTGTTCGTCAGTGCGATAGGGGTGAGTACGGTGCTCGCGGTCGTTACCGTGACGTTACTGGTGTTGGGGCTTCAGGACCCGATGCAGCGTCGCCTTGCGCTGATCAAGCGGGGGCATTACGGGAGTGCCGCGGGACCGGACGCACCAGGTAATCTGCAACTGTTACTGGAGCGCGTTGGTCAGCGTTTTGGCTCGGCCGAAACTGCTCAGACGTCCGAAACCCAGCTGCTGTTGATGCATGCGGGGTACCGCTCGTCTTCGGCGGTGCAGATGTACTGGGCGGTGCGCTTGTTGTTGCCGCTGATATTGGTCGGTATTTCGCTGCTGATTTTGCCGCTGATTCCCCGGCTTTCTTTGGCCCTGGGCCTGCTGTTGGTGCTCATGGCGGCCGCTGTCGGTTGGCTGCTGCCAGCGATGTATGTCGGCAAGCGCAAACAACTGCGTCAGGCCCGGCTGCGTGCGGCGTTTCCGGATGCCCTGGATCTGATGGTGGTCTGCGTGGAATCGGGTCTGGCCTTGCCCACGACCATCGAGCGGGTGGCTGAGGAGATGGCGGTCAGCCAGGTCGAACTGGCGGAGGAGCTGGCGCTGGTCAATGCGCAAATCCGTGCCGGCATCACCAGTACTGCGGCGCTCAAGCAACTGGCTGTGCGCACCGGGTTGGAAGACGTGCAAGGGTTGGTCAGCCTGTTGGGGCAGAGCATCCGCTTCGGTACCAGCGTGGCCGATACCCTGCGCATCTATGCCGATGAGTTCCGCGACCGGCGTACGCAGGCAGCCGAGGAGATGGGGGCGAAAATTGGTACCAAGCTGATATTCCCACTGATCTTCTGTCTGTGGCCGAGCTTCTTCCTGGTCGCCATTGGGCCAGCCATGCTTGGAGTACTCAAAGCATTCGGATGATATAAACGGGGGGGCTGCCAAGCAGGACGGCGGCTCCTGTCGGAGCACTGGGTGGAGCAAATATAAAGTGGATCAGGCCCGGCGCCTGATCCACTTTTATCCTTTTATTCGTTTACCCACGTACGTTATTGGCCCCGGCGTTCTTGCCAGGTAACGCTGGACTACGCCAGAGGCTGAACGCCCACAGACGTGGCTCATTTGCCACCGTTGCTCATACTTCCCGATGCCTTCTGGTCAAAATGTTCAGGAATCGGGTGGGTGAAGCTATCCAGCCAGCGTTGCATGGACAGGTCACGTTCGGTGGCCGAAACGCTCTGCAGTCGAGGGGACGCCACTACGCCGCGAATCTGTAGTTGCATCCATTGCTCGGTGCCTTGTTGCGGCACCGAAGAGGGGCCCGGCTCAATAGCCCAGGCGGTCGTGGACAGGCAAGCCATGCACACTATCAACAGCCTCTTGGTATTCATTTGCGACTCCTCGTCTTGTCTACTTGATCGCATTGGCTGAGGCATCGACTACCTCTGTCATGCCTTTACCCTCGGTAGCCACCACTTTTTTGGCCGGGGCCTTGAGTCTTTCCGCGCGAGCTTGAGCATCCGAGACTTGCTTGGAGCTCAGGCTGGCGCGGTTTGCGAGTTCGGCAGCCTGCTTCCAGTTGTCCTGATAGATCAGCAGCGTCACCAGATTGAGTGCCGCCAGCGAATCCGACGGCTTGAGTTCCATGGCGGTCATAAACTGAAAGCGTGCCTCGTTGGGCCGATGCTGGTTGAGGTAGACGACCCCCAGGTCATTGCGGATTTTGTCGTCGGTAGGGGCCATCCTCATTGCACGTTCCATGTGATCGGCCGCGGCTGCGTTATCATTTCTGGCCACGGCCATCTGGCCCAGACCATGCTCGCCTTCAGCGGCCAGGCACGTGCCGAGCAGGCTCTTGTACAACGGTTCGGCGTCGTTACGGCCCAGCAGACGCAGTACTCGAGCCTTGCGCAGGCGAACCTGCGGCAGGTCATCAGACAGCCCTTCCAGATTCGCCAGGCTGGCATACAAACGGCCATCGTTGGTCATGTCGTCGGCCAGGTTCAGCGACAACTGCTGATCCGAACCAGGCGCCGAGCAACTACTCGGTCGCGAAGACAGGCCATTGGTGGCACACCCTGCGAGCATCACCGACGCCGCTATTGCTATGACCGCTTTCATTGAGTGTCCTCTGGCTACAACACCTTGAACCGGGCTCATTGCGAGAGCCCCATGCGGCTGTCGAAGTCACCGTTGTCGAGGAAGTACATGCGGTAGAAGTTCGGGTCGTAATTGCGCAGTTGTTCACCCGGCAATGACGGCAGTTGTGCGTTGACCGCCAACGGTTGAACCAGGTGCGGAGTGACGATCATCAGCAGCTCGCGCTCTTCACGGTTGATGCTGTTATTGCGAAAGAACGCGCCGAGAATCGGGATATCACCCAGCCCTGGAAACTTGTTCACCTGGGAGCTGTTGCTGGTGCTGATCAGGCCACTGATGACAAAGCTTTCGCCATCGGCCAGGGAAATGCTGGTGTCGGTACGGCGCACGGTAAATGCCGGGACGATAGTGCCGGCGATCTGTATGGCCTTGGTGAAGTCCAGCTCGCTGACCTCGGGTGCCACCTTCAGGGCAATGCGTCCTTTGTCGATGATGGTCGGGGTCAGGGTCAGGCGGACACCGAACTCCTTGTACTCGATGGAGATGTTGTCGCTGCCTGAACTGGGCACCGGAATCGGCACTTCACCACCGGCCAGGAAGCTTGCACTCTGGCCGCTGAGGGCCACCAGGCTCGGCCGCGCCAGGGTGTAGGCAAAGCCACTGCCTTCCAGCGCATTGATCATTCCCAGCACATTGCCGCCGCCAAAGCCGATATTGAACGTGCCGTTATTCAGCGGGACGTTTGGTGCCAGGCTACCTATGTGGCCGGGAGTCACCGTCACCCCGGGCACCGTGCCCGGCGAGCCGAACAGAAAATTGCCGCTCTTGCCGAAGATCGACGTGCTGGCCTCTTTCAATTTGGTGCGGCTGACTTCGACGAAGCGAATATCGGTCTGCACCTGGCTCGGCAACAGTGGGTCTGCAGAAGGCATCGTCACGCTGGTCAGCGCTGCGGTGGCCTTGCCCTTGACGAACACCATGCTTTGGCGTGGTGTGGGCGAGCAGGCGGTCCAGACCATCAGGCTGGTGTAGCCGGGCGCTACACCCGTGAGGATGAAGGAATTGCTGCTGCTGGTTTGCACGTCGGCAACCTTCGGGTCACCCACTGCCAGTTGCTTGATCGGGACTGGCATGCGCAACTCATCCTGAAGCCCTTGGCCGACCTCGAACACTGAGGGCAGACTGGCCAGTTGCGAGCAATTGTTCGCCGCGGCCTGAGCCGCATCCACACCAAGGCCCATCCACAACAGGCCATGGATAATCTGTTTGAAAGCGGGCACGGTACGATAGCTCATTAAGTGCATCCTCGCTGAATAGGCCATCTGCGGGCTAACCTGGTTACCCTGGATCGCTTCAAGGCGCCCGGGCCGGCCCTCCACTTCACCAGACCACTAACCATTAGTGGTCCTGGCAATATTGCTGGGTGCTGCGTGCTAGCAGGTGCAATACGCGGGTCTGACTGACCTGCGAGCGACCTGCGCTAAAACTGTCGTTAGTGATCCAGATACCTGGTCTCGGGGCACACGAGGTTTTTTGCCAACCTTGTTTGGTTCGCACAGGCTACCGACCGGAGTGATATGCACAGGCTCGACAGCAACAGTGGCTATAAACAGTGCTGTCAGCCGATGTGGTTCCCCCAAAAAACAACTGGCAATCAGGCCACAAAACAGAAAAACGCCAGCCAGGATCATAGTGAGGTATCTCCTTCTGCCAATTCGCTATCTGATCGCTGAACAAAACGTGGACAACTCAAAACCCTATGATTTGCTCTTTGCTTGAAGGTAGTTCAACCGAGGCAAAGCGCCATTGTTTAGAAGAAAAACTTCTGTGCAAATGTGGGTGCGCTGCTGTTTTTCGAGCTGTGCGTTCACCCGCGAACTGGCCCCGCGACGGGGTATTTCCACACGTAATGTGTCCTTTCAAATTGTTACCGGATGCACCAACACGGCGCAAAAACGTGGCTCCGGTAACATCCGCGAAAGCAGCTCGGTCACCCTCAAGATTTTTTTGATCATTCCAAAAGCCCCGTTCCAGACACCTTCCTGCTGCATTAAAAGCTTTCTTCAACTGCCGTTCAGCGAGTTGGCTGGTTGATTGCATATGCTTGTATGTACAAGTAAGTGTGTGTGTATAAGAGGCACCTGAAGGTGCTGACGCACAAGATGGCTTTAAAGCACGTACTTGAGGTTCAGGTTCACAGCGTCACCCGCATTCCAGTAACAGCACCCATGCGCCACAAGCGCCCGTAGTGGTTTTAGGAATTGATAATAATGAAAAGAACATTGCTGACCCTTTCTGCTTTGACACTGTGCATGGCCGCCGGCGTAGCCACGGCCAAAGAGTACAAAGAGCTGCGTTTTGGCGTTGATCCTTCCTACGCACCGTTCGAGTCCAAAGCGGCTGACGGCAGCCTGGTGGGCTTCGACATCGATCTGGGTAACGCGATCTGCGCCGAGCTGAAGGTCAAGTGCAAATGGGTCGAGAGCGATTTCGACGGCACGATTCCAGGCCTGAAAGCCAACAAGTTCGACGGCGTGATCTCTTCCATGACCGTGACCCCGGCCCGTGAGAAAGTCATCGACTTCTCCAGCGAGCTGTTCTCCGGCCCGACTGCTCTGGTCTACAAGAAAGGCTCCAGCGTTTCTGACGTAGCCTCGCTCAAGGGTAAAAAAGTCGGCTACGAACAAGGCACGATTCAGGAAGCCTACGCCAAGGCCGTACTGGACAAAGCCGGGGTAGAAACCAAAGCCTACGCCAACCAGGACCAGGTTTACGCGGACTTGATGTCCGGTCGCCTCGACGCCACGATCCAGGACATGCTGCAAGCCAAGCTGAGCTTTTTGAAGTCGCCGCAAGGGGCTGATTACGAGGTCAGCCAGCCGATCGACAGCGAGTTGTTACCCGCTAAAACAGCGGTGGGTATCGCCAAAGGCAACACCGAACTCAAGGCCCTTCTCGATAAAGGCATCAAGGCGATCCACGATGACGGCACCTACGACTCGATCCAGAAGAAACACTTCGGTGATCTGAGTCTCTACAGCGGCAAGTAAGGCCCCGGTGCCCGTCCTCGGGACGGGCGCTTTTTTATCGCTATAGGTCCTGAATTATGTTCGAAGCACTTTTGCAGACACTCGGGCTCTCCGGATTCAGCTTGAAGGGGTTCGGCCCTCTGTTGCTGGAAGGCTCCTGGATGACCGTCAAGCTATCGATACTGTCGCTGCTGTTGAGCGTTTTGCTCGGCCTGATCGGCGCCAGTGCCAAACTGTCCAGCGTCAAACTGTTGCGGATTCCCGCCCAGCTCTACACCACGCTGATTCGCGGCGTGCCGGACCTGGTGCTGATGCTGCTGATTTTCTACAGCCTGCAAACCTGGTTGACCAGTTTCACCGAGGTGCTGGGCTGGGAATACATCGAAATCAATCCGTTCGCCGCCGGGATCATCACCCTGGGTTTCATCTACGGCGCGTACTTCACCGAAACCTTTCGCGGCGCGATCCTCGCTGTGCCCCGCGGACAGATGGAAGCCGCCACGGCCTACGGCTTGAGCCGTGCCCAGCGCTTTCGCTTCGTGGTGTTCCCGCAAATGATGCGCTTCGCCCTGCCGGGCATCGGCAATAACTGGATGGTGATCCTCAAGGCCACCGCACTGGTGTCGATCATCGGCCTGGCGGACCTGGTCAAGGCCGCTCAGGACGCCGGTAAAAGCTCCTATCAACTGTTCTTTTTTCTGGTGTTGGCGGCGCTGATCTACCTGGTGATCACTAGCGCATCGAACTATGTCCTGCGCTGGCTCGAACGGCATTACGCGGCAGGTTCCCGGGAGGCGGTACGATGATCGAATTACTGCAGGACTACTGGAAGCCTTTCCTCTACAGCGACGGTTACCACATCACCGGCCTGGCCATGACCCTGTGGCTGCTCAGCGCCTCGATCTTCATCGGTTTCCTGGTGTCGGTTCCACTGTCGATTGCCCGGGTTTCCAACAAGCTCTACGTGCGCTGGCCGGTGCAGTTCTACACCTACCTGTTTCGCGGTACGCCGCTGTATATCCAGTTGCTGATTTGCTACACCGGGATCTACAGCCTGGCCGCAGTCCGCGCGCAACCGCTGCTCGATGCGTTCTTTCGCGATGCGATGAACTGCACCATCCTCGCCTTTGCCCTGAACACCTGCGCCTACACCACGGAGATTTTCGCCGGGGCGATTCGCAGCATGAACCACGGCGAAGTCGAAGCCGCCAAAGCCTACGGTCTGACGGGCTGGAAGTTGTATGCCTACGTGATCATGCCGTCGGCCCTGCGTCGCTCGTTGCCGTACTACAGCAACGAAGTGATCCTGATGCTGCACTCGACCACCGTGGCCTTCACTGCCACCGTCCCGGACATTTTGAAAGTGGCTCGCGACGCCAACTCGGCGACCTTTTTGACCTTTCAATCGTTCGGCATTACCGCGCTGATCTACCTGTTGGTGACCTTTGCGCTGGTCGGACTGTTCCGCATTGCCGAACGTCGCTGGCTGGCTTTTCTGGGCCCGGCTCACTAGGACTTAGCGCTCTGTACGGCCGCTCATCAGGCCACGGGCTTTGTCGCCGCTTGCGACGTCTACGCAGCGGCGACCCATTTTCCCTTAGAGGATGCTTGCGCACATGTACAAATTGACTGTTGAAGAACTACACAAGAGCTACGGTAGCCACGAAGTGCTCAAGGGCGTTTCCCTGAAAGCCAAGACCGGTGACGTGATCAGCCTGATCGGCGCCAGCGGCTCGGGCAAAAGCACCTTTTTGCGCTGCATCAACTTTCTCGAAACGCCCAACGACGGCGCGATGAGCCTGGACGGCAAGCAGATCCGGATGGTCAAAGACCACCATGGCATGCATGTGGCCGACGATGCCGAGCTGCAACGACTGCGCACCCGGCTGGCGATGGTGTTCCAGCACTTCAACCTGTGGGGCCACATGACCGTGCTGGAAAACATCACCATGGCTCCGCGCCGGGTGCTGGGTGTCAGCAAGAAAGACGCCGAAGATCGCGCCCGTCGTTATCTGGACAAGGTCGGCCTGCCGGCCCGCGTGGCGGAGCAGTACCCGGCGTTCCTCTCGGGTGGTCAGCAGCAGCGGGTAGCGATTGCCCGCGCACTGGCGATGGAGCCGGAAGTCATGCTGTTCGACGAGCCGACCTCGGCGCTGGACCCGGAACTGGTGGGCGAAGTGCTCAAGGTGATCCAGGGCCTGGCCGAAGAAGGCCGGACCATGATCATGGTGACTCACGAAATGAGCTTCGCCCGCAAAGTCTCGAATCAGGTGCTGTTCTTGCACCAGGGGCGGGTAGAGGAAGAGGGCGCGCCTGAAGACGTGCTGGGCAATCCGAAGAGCGAACGGCTGAAGCAGTTCCTCAGCGGCAACCTGAAGTAAGCACTGCCTCCGTTGTCGAGTTTGCGAGGACTTCGTCCTCGAACGCAGCCTCGCAGGCTCGACAGCTGCTACGAGTGCAGCCCGGGGCCGTATTTCAAAGTTGTGTAGTTACTTTGTGGATTGGGATCAGTGCTTGCTGTCCTGGTTCGACAGGGCCAGCAGTTGTTTTTCCTGATTCCAGTCGAACGGTTCGTCGTTCTGTTCGGCTTCGTAACGACGTTCTTCCAGCGCCTGATACAGGGCGATTTCATCATCAGGCATGTAGTGCAGGCAGTCGCCGGCGAAATACCACAACAGGTCGCGAGGGACCATGTGGGCAATTTGCGGATAACGGGTGATGACCTGACAAATAATGTCCTGACCCAGGTATTGGCTTTCGATCGGATCGATTGGCAGCGACGCACGCAGTTCGTCAAAGCGCTCCAGGAACAAGGCATGACTTTCGTCTGGAACCTGCTCGGCTTCACCGACAGCGACCAGGATACTGCGCAGGAGGTCGAGCTGGACGAGAATTTGGTCGAGCATAACGGGAGTCCTCTAGATCAAAAGCAAAACGGGCGCCGGAGTATATAGCCCCAGCGCCCGCTTTTCATCATTGACCCGCCGGACGAGCCACCGCGTCAGCGGGTCTTGCCCTTCGCCAGCTCAAGTTGCTCCTTGGAAAAGTCATCGACGTCGATCACTTTGCGCCGTGCCGCCTCGGCTTCATGCAGGGTATGCGCTTCTGCGGCTTGCAGCACACCAGCCTCCAGGGCGGCGTCGATGACATGCTCCCCGGCACCCGGTTTGAACTGCCCGCTCTTGAGCGCAAAGTGCATTTTTTTCTGCAGCGGTTGGGCGGCGCTCAGCAAGTTGCAGGCATGTTGCAGGGCACCGACCGGGTCCTCGACCGACTGTGGCCGGTAACACCCTCCCAGCAACTCTTCGAGTGTCGGGTCGCCCTTGGCCCGGCCAATCACTGCAGCCACTTCGGCACCGAGTGTGTCTGACGGCCCTTTGTGACAACGGCCGAACGGGAACACGATGACTCGCAACAGGCAACCCAGCACCTTGCTCGGGAAGTTGCTCAGCAGTTCATCCAGCGCCCGTTCCGACTGGCCGAGACTCTCTTCCATGGCCCAGGTAAACAGCGGCGCCATGTGTTCAGGTGAATCAAGGTCGTGGTAACGCTTGAGGGCGGCGGAGGCCAGGTACAGGTTGCTCAGTACATCACCGAGCCGGGCCGACAGGCGCTCGCGACGTTTCAGTTCTCCGCCCAGCAGCATCATGCTCAGGTCAGCGAGCAGGGCGAATGCCGCGGCCTGACGGTTGAGGGCGCGGAAGTAACCCTGGCTGAGTTTGTCTCCAGGTACCTGTTCGAAATGCCCGAAGCCGAGGTTCAGTACCAACGTGCTGGCGGCGTTGCTCACGGCGAACCCGATGTGCTTGAGCAGCAGGCCGTCGAACTCCTTCAGTGCCTGGTCCTTGTCTTCACGGCTGGCGAGGGCCATTTCCTTGAGCACGAACGGATGGCAGCGGATCGCGCCTTGACCAAAGATCATCAGGTTGCGCGAAAGGATGTTCGCGCCTTCCACCGTGATGAAGATCGGCGCGCCTTGCCAGCTGCGCCCGAGGTAATTATTGGGCCCCATGATGATCGCCTTGCCGCCATGCACGTCCATGGCGTGACTGATGCATTCGCGACCACGTTCGGTGAGGTGATACTTGAGAATCGCCGAGAGCACCGAAGGTTTCTCGCCGAGATCCACCGCGTTGGCGGTGAGCATCCGCGCGGCGTCCATCATCCAGGCGTTGCCGCCGATACGTGCCAGCGCTTCCTGAATTCCTTCGAAGGCCGACAGCGGCACGTTGAACTGCTCGCGAACCTGAGCGTATTGACCGGTCACCAGGCTGGTGAACTTGGCCGCCCCGGTGCCGACTGCCGGCAGCGAAATGGAACGCCCGACCGACAGGCAATTCATCAGCATCATCCAGCCTTTGCCGAGCATCTCCTGGCCGCCGATGAGGAAGTCCAACGGCACGAATACATCCTTGCCGGAGTTCGGGCCGTTCATGAACGCGGCGCCGAGGGGCAGGTGGCGTCGACCGATGTCCACACCGGCGGTGTCGGTCGGGATCAACGCGAGGCTGATGCCAAGGTCTTCCTCGTCACCCAGCAGATGGTCGGGGTCATAGGCCTTGAACGCCAGGCCGAGCAGGGTGGCGACCGGGCCGAGGGTGATGTAGCGTTTTTCCCAGTTCAGCCGCAGACCCAGGACTTCCTGGCCTTCCCATTCACCTTTGCAGATCACCCCGGTGTCAGGCATGGCGCCCGCATCGGAGCCGGCCAGTGGGCCGGTCAACGCGAAACACGGGATGTCGTCGCCACGCGCCAGGCGAGGCAGGTAATGGTTGCGTTGTTCATCGGTGCCGTAATGCAGCAACAGTTCGGCCGGGCCGAGGGAGTTGGGCACCATCACTGTCGATGCCAGGTCGCCGCTGCGGGTGGCCAGTTTCATCGCCACTTGCGAGTGGGCGTAGGCGGAGAATCCCTTGCCACCGAATTCCTTGGGGATGATCAGGGCAAAAAAACCATTCTGCTTGATGTGCGCCCAGGCCTCGGCCGGCAGGTCCATCGTCTGGCCGATCTGCCAGTCGCTGACCATGGCGCAGAGCTCTTCGGTCGGGCCATCGATGAACGCCTGTTCTTCTTCGCTCAACTGCGCTTTGGGATAGGACAGCAGTTTGTTCCAGTCCGGACGCCCGCTGAACAGCTCGCCATCCCACCAGACGGTGCCGGCATCGATGGCGTCGCGTTCGGTTTGCGACATCGGCGGCAGGGTTTTCTGGAACCAGTTGAACAATGGGGCACTGAAATATTTGCGCCGCAGGTCGGGCAGCAGCAGGGGCGCCGCGACGACGGCCAGCACGATCCAGAAAATCAGCAGCAGCCAGCCTCGAGTGTGGCTGAAGATTCCCATCGCCAGCAGATAGACCGCCACGATACACAGGGCGGGCAGGGGCGCGATGCGGCGGTGAGCCAGCCAGGCAATCCCGACCACCAGAACCAGTATCCACAACAACAGCATATTCAATCCTCCGTGAAGCCAGGGTCAAAACCACCTTCAGAGCTTAGACGGCATCTGCAAAACGGGGTGGTCAGAGCGATGTGTTTGAAATCGTGGGAAACAGCGGTGAATTTCGTGAGCGACAGCGCTAGCGGACGCTGCAAAAAAAGCTTTGTTGCACGTACGACAAGCTCGCGTATTTGGCCGAAACGTCGTTATCTCTGTGCCAGGTCTGCCGATAGACTCATGGCTTCTCCAGGAGATTGTTCTCATGCACGAGTACCTGAGCCCCGGCCGCTTCATCGATAGTGACCACCCCGCGGTGGTGGAGTTCGCTGAACGGTATCGCGGCAACAGCCGTGACCCGGTCGAGCAGGCGATGAACCTGTATTACGCCGTGCGTGAAGCGGTGCGCTACAACCCCTACACCTTCAGCCGTGATCCCGCGACCTTGTGCGGCAGTTATGCACTGGCCGCCGGCGAGAGCTACTGCGTGCCCAAAGCCACCTTGCTGGCCGGTTGCGCGCGGCACTGTGGAATAGCGGCGCGGATTGGTCTGGCAGATGTGCGCAATCACCTGTCGACCCCGCGCTTGATCGAGTTGCTCAAGAGCGACGTGTTCGCCATGCACGGTTACACCGAGTTGTATTTGCAGGGCCGCTGGGTCAAGGCCACACCGGCGTTCAACCAGAAGCTCTGTGAGCTGTTCGATGTACCAGCGCTGGAATTCGACGGGATCAATGACAGCATCTTCCATCCGTTCAATCGCCAGGGGCAGCAGTCGATGGAGTACCTGGTCGACCATGGCCAGTTCGCCGATGTGCCCGAAGCATTCTTCTTCGAGTACCTGGAAAAGCTCTACCCGCATTTGTTCGGCGAGCAGTCGCCAGCCCTGCTGGGTGACATGCAGAGCGATTTGAGTCGCGGCTGATCCGGGGCGTAGACTGCCCCGGCATTCATCCAATGAATCCATTGAGGAGCGGTCATGCTGAAGATCTGGGGTCGGAAAAATTCGTCGAATGTCAGAAAGGCACTGTGGTGCGCCGAGGAACTTGGGCTGACCTACGAAACGCAGGATGCGGGCGGGGCTTTTGGTGTGGTCGACACACCGGAATATCGCGCGATGAACCCCAATGGCCGCATACCGGTGATTGAAGACGACGGTTTTGTGTTGTGGGAATCCAACGCCATCGTGCGTTACCTGGCTGCCCGTCACGCGGCGGGTTCGAACTGGTTCCCGGCCGATGTGCAGGCCCGGGCGAGCGCAGAAAAGTGGATGGACTGGACCACTTCGTCCTTTGCCGAACCTTTTCGCCAGGTGTTCTGGGGCGTATTGCGCACCCCGGCCGATCAGCAGGATTGGGTCGCGATCAACGCGGCGCAGAAAACCTGCGAGCAATTGCTGTCGATGGTCGACCAGGCATTGGCGCAGAAGCCTTATTTGTCCGGCGACGAGATCGGCGCGGGCGATATTCCGTTGGGCAGCTTTATCTATGCCTGGTTCGAGATGCCCATCGAGCGAGCGCCAATGCCCCATCTGCAAGCCTGGTATGCGCGCCTGAAGCAACGTCCGGCTTATCAAAAAGCCGTCATGACCGCGTTGACTTAATACTGACTATCAACACACTTGACTGTACTTGTGCGGCGTCGCCAAGCACCATTGCGTTTATGCGCCGCGGTTGCATGGGTCGCCGCCCGCTCTTATTTATTCCTGACTTCCCTTCTTGGTGCGTAAATCCGATATGAGTTCTGCTCTGTCCATCCGGCAGCTAACCAAAACCTACGGCAACGGTTTCCAGGCCTTGAGTGGTATCGATCTGGATGTCGCCGAAGGTGACTTTTTCGCCTTGCTCGGCCCCAACGGCGCCGGCAAATCCACGACCATCGGCATTCTCTCGACCCTGGTGAACAAGACCAGCGGAACGGTGAATATCTTTGGCCACGACCTGGACCGCGAACCGGCTGCGCTTAAGCGCTGCATCGGTGTGGTGCCGCAGGAATTCAATTTCAACCAGTTCGAAAAGACCTTCGACATTGTCGTGACCCAGGCCGGTTACTACGGTATCCCGCCCAAAGTCGCCAAGGAACGCGCTGAGCAATACCTGACTCAGCTCGGCCTGTGGGACAAGCGCGATGTGCCGTCACGCTCACTGTCGGGCGGCATGAAGCGGCGACTGATGATTGCGCGCGCATTGGTGCATGAACCGCGCCTGCTGATTCTCGACGAACCGACTGCCGGCGTGGATATCGAACTGCGTCGCTCGATGTGGACCTTCCTCACCGAGCTGAACCAGAAAGGCATCACCATCATCCTCACCACACATTACCTGGAAGAGGCTGAGCAGCTGTGCCGCAACATCGGCATCATCGACCACGGCACCATCGTCGAAAACACCAGCATGCGTAACCTGCTCAGCCAKCTGCATGTCGAGACGTTCCTGCTGGACCTGAAGAACGCCTTGATGGTCGCGCCGCAGTTGAACGGCTATCCGACTCGTCTGGTCGACAGTCACACCCTGGAAGTCCAGGTCGACAAGTCCGTTGGGATCACCGCGTTGTTCGGTCAGTTGGCCATGCAGAACATCGAAGTGCTGAGCCTGCGCAACAAAACCAATCGCCTCGAGGAGTTGTTCGTGTCTCTGGTGGAGAAAAATCTGGCGAAGGTGGCCGTATGAGTTCCGAACTGAAACCCAACCTCGTTGCGCTCAATACCATTGTTTACCGTGAGGTCCGGCGTTTTACCCGGATCTGGCCGCAGACCCTGCTGCCGCCAGCCATCACCATGGTTCTGTACTTTGTGATCTTCGGTAATCTGATTGGCCGGCAAATCGGTGATATGGGTGGCTTCACCTATATGGAATACATCGTGCCGGGCTTGATCATGATGTCGGTGATCACCAACGCCTACGGCAACGTGGTCTCGAGCTTCTTCGGCAGCAAATTCCAGCGTTCCATCGAAGAACTGATGGTTTCACCGGTTTCGCCACACACCATTCTGATCGGCTACACCGTGGGCGGGGTGCTGCGTGGCCTGGCGGTGGGGGTGATCGTGACGCTGCTTTCGCTGTTCTTCACTCACCTGCAAGTGCACCATTTGGGGATTACCCTGCTGGTGGTGCTGCTGACGGCAACGATCTTTTCGCTACTGGGTTTCATCAACGCGGTGTTTGCGCGCAACTTCGATGACATTTCGATTATCCCGACGTTCGTGCTGACGCCGTTGACCTACCTGGGCGGGGTGTTCTACTCGATCAGCCTGCTGCCACCGTTCTGGCAGACCGTGTCGCTGGCCAACCCGGTGCTGCACATGGTCAACGCTTTCCGTTACGGCATCCTCGGCGTTTCGGACATCAAGATCAGCATCGCCATTACCTTCATGCTGGTAGCAACCGTAGTGCTGTACATCGGTTGCGCGCGGTTGCTGGTCAGCGGACGCGGGATGCGCACCTAACCTGCGGCAAACTCGATCCTTGTGGGAGCGAGCTTGCTCGCGAAGGCGTCATTGCCAGCACTGCAAAAAATGCGCACTACACAAAAAACGGCCTCCCAAGTGGATAATGCTGTTCACTTAAGCCGATGTTTCAGGCACATCCGCAGTTGTGGCGAGGGAGCTTGCTCCCGCTGGGGCGCGAAGCGGCCCTGAATTGGGCCTGCTGCGCAAGTGAACAGCGTTGCTCCCAAGTGGAGGCCTTTGTTTATTGATGATCGTTCCCACGCGGGAACGATCAGCGTGTTGGCGTGCTACTGCGGTGAGTCTGGCGGATCGAGGTGATCCAGCGCCCGATTCACCGCCAACTCGGCCAGAGAAATCATCTGCTGAATCGCCAGCGCGGTATTGCGTTTGGGGCCTTCAAGCTCAAACGCCAGGTCGCTGGCCATGACATTGACCGACGCGAGGGTCTCGCAGGCGTGGGCCAGCAGGGTTTCAGAGTCGACGTCGGGGGCGATGACAAAAATGCAGCCGGGGCGTCGGTCGGCTAACAACGTCTTGGTTTCCGGCAGCACCAGGTAATGATCGAGCGCACGGTGTGCGGCGGCGTGGAGTTCTTTTGAGTCGAGGGAGGCGTAGGGGGAAACGGGGTCGGTTTCGGGTGGATTTGGAGTTGGTTTGAACATGGTAAAGCTCCTTGGAAGTGAAGCCGCTACCTGTCGCTGCTAAACGATGGGTGGCAGCTGTACGCGGGTTAGCAGACCGGACCAAGGAGTATCCCGGCGCACCGAAGTGCCCCACGCACAGCCGCCATAATGCAGAACAACTAGCGCTAGAAAAGTGCTGGCTGATCGAGAGGCGGTACTGGCGTGCCTTGGTCCGAGCTGCTAAACCCGACCGCTGAATTGTCAGCGGTACGGAAACAATAGAGGCCACGACCAAAGCGCACAAGCCGGCGGATTCTGGCGCAGGTGTAGGTCGCTACGCAAGGTGCTGTAGCCTCCGACGGAGGCTGAGTCGGCAAATATAAACGCGCGTAACGGAATCAATAACGGCACCTCAAAGGTGCCGTTATTGCGTTCTACATCCGACTCTGCCTGCGCCGCGTCCATTGCCGACCGACCCACCAGCGCCAGTAGATCATGGTCAGGCAGTAGGCCAACGCGCCGAGCACCAGGCCAGTCACCACCGAGCCCAGCAGAAACGGCTGCCAAAGAGTCGACAGCTCACCGCTGATCCATTCCCAGGTCAGCTCATCCGGCAGGCTGCGGGCGGGGACATCCATCAGCCAGGCGCCGGTCTGATAGGTGCAGTAAAACACCACGGGCATGGTGATCGGGTTGGTCAGCCAGACCAGGCTCACCGCGATCGGAATATTGCCGCGCAGCCAAATGGCAAGCATTGCCGCCACCAGCATTTGCAACGGAATCGGTAAAAATGCGGCGAACACGCCGATGGCCATGGCGCGCGCAACCGAGTGCCGATTGAGGTGCCAGAGGTTCGGGTCGTGCAGCAGCGTGCCGAGAAAGCGTAAGGATTTGTGTTCCCGGATGCTGGTCGGGTCTGGCATGTAACGTTTGAATAAGCGCCGGGGCATAAGGCTTCTCGGTCGGTTCAAGCGGCAAGTATGCCCGGATTCTACGGAGCGCCCGTTCAGACTTTGTGACAATTAATAAATGCGGACTTTGGTCACTCGGCTAATCCAAGAGAGGGGACTCTCAAGGACAGGCTAATGCGCACAGGGATGTTGGCGTTCGCGTTGGGTCTGTTGGCCTTGCGTTTTTTACCGGTGTTGCCACCGGTCTGGTTAGTGCTGTTGCTGCCCGTGCTGGCATTGATGCTGTTGCCGTTTCGCACGTATCCACTGGCGTTTTTTCTGTTTGGCTTCAGCTGGGCGTGCGCCAGTGCGCACTGGGCTTTGGCGGATCGTTTGGCGCCGGACCTCGACGGGCAAACCCGCTGGGTCGAAGGACGAGTCGTCGGCTTGCCGCAGAACGCGCAAGGCGTGGTGCGTTTCGAGTTGGCCGATAGCGAGTCGCGGCGCACACGCTTGCCGGGTTTGATGCGGTTGGCCTGGTACGACGGTCCGACGGTCAACAGCGGTGAGCGCTGGCGACTGGCGGTGAAATTGAAGCGCCCCACAGGCCTGCTCAATCCGCAGGGCTTTGATTACGACGCCTGGCTGTTGGCACAACGCATCGGCGCGACGGGAAGCGTCAAGGACGGGCAGTTGCTCCGGCCTGCACAAGGGGCCTGGCGTGATGCTGTTCGCCAGCGTTTGCTGGCGGTCGATGCACAAGGGCGAGAGGGGGCGTTGGCGGCGCTGGTGCTGGGCGACGGATCCGGGCTAAGCAGCGAAGACTGGCGCGTGTTGCAAGACACCGGCACCGTGCATTTGCTGGTGATCTCCGGGCAGCACATCGGTTTGCTGGCCGGAATGGTTTATCTGCTGATTGCCGGATTGGCGCGTTATGGATTGTAGCCGCAGAGGTTTCCCTGGTTGCCGTGGGCCTGCGGCATGGCCTTCGCGGCGGCGCTCGGTTACGGGTTGCTGGCCGGTTTCGAGGTGCCGGTGCGCCGGGCCTGCGTGATGATCGGTCTGGTGCTGTTATGGCGCCTGCGGTTTCGTCATCTGGGGGCCTGGTGGCCTTTGCTGCTGGCGTTGAACGCGGTGTTGTTGCTTGAGCCGCTGGCCAGTTTGCAGCCGGGATTCTGGTTGTCATTTGCGGCGGTGGCGGTGCTGATCTTTACCTTCGGCGGCCGTTTGGGCGCCTGGCGCTGGTGGCAAACCTGGACGCGGGCGCAATGGCTGATCGCGATTGGTTTGTGTCCGTTGCTGCTGATACTCGGTTTGCCCATCAGCCTCAGCGGTCCGCTGACCAATCTGCTGGCGGTGCCGTGGATCAGCCTGGTGGTGCTGCCCCCGGCCTTGCTGGGGACATTGTTGCTGCCGCTGCCTTATGTCGGCGAGGGGCTATTGTGGCTGGCCGGCGGCTTGCTCGACGTGCTGTTCAACGGTCTGGCGTTGGTGGCCGGGCGGATACCGGCATGGGTTGCCCCGGTGATTCCCCTTTGGGTCTGGGGGATAAGTGCGTTTGGCGCTTTTCTGCTGTTGTTGCCCAAGGGCCTGCCCATGCGGTTGTTGGGCTGGCCGATGCTGCTGTTGATGGTGTTCCCGCCACTCAGAACCGTACCTGACGGCATGGCTGAAATCTGGCAGCTGGATGTCGGCCAGGGCTTGGCCATTGTGGTTCGCACGCGCCATCACACGTTGCTCTATGACGCCGGTCCGCGTTTCGGTGATTTCGATCTGGGCGAGCGGGTGGTGTTGCCGTCGTTGCGCAAGCTCGGCGTACGCGAGTTGGAGGTGATGCTGATCAGCCACGCCGATGCCGATCACGCCGGTGGCGCGCGCTCGGTCGCAAGCGGACTGCCGGTGGCGCAGGTGCTCAGCGGTGATCCCGAAGCCCTGCCGGCCGAGTTGCACGCGCAAGCCTGTGAGAGCGGTCAGCGCTGGGAGTGGGACGGTGTGGGTTTTACGCTCTGGCAATGGTCCGGAGCGAGTGAGAGCAACCAGAAATCCTGCGTCCTGCAGATCGAAGCCAACGGTGAGCGTCTGCTGTTAACCGGCGACATCGACGCCCGGGCCGAGCAGGCGTTGCTGGAAAGTCCGCTGGCGGTCGCGACCGACTGGCTACAAGCGCCGCATCACGGCAGTCGCAGCTCATCGTCGATGGCCTTTCTCACGGCGTTGGCACCCAAGGCCGTGTTGATTTCTCGTGGGCACGACAATTCGTTCGGTCATCCGCATCCGCAAGTGCTGGCGCGTTATCGCCGGTTGGGCATGCAGGTTTATGACAGCGCCGAGCAGGGCGCCTTGCGTTTGCGTCTGGGGGCGTTCGAGGCGCCCGAGTCTCTGCGCCAGCAACCACGTTTCTGGCGTGCACCGCCGTTGGTCAGCCAATAACCACCGGTCATCAGCGCGGCGCGCCATGCGACACACGGTCTGTGGCGTGTCGGGTCTCTCTGACGAGTCTGTATGTTAAAGTGGCGCACTTTTTCGAGGGGACTGTCACTGTGTGGGAATTGGTCAAATCCGGCGGCTGGATGATGCTGCCGATCATTCTGAGTTCCATCGCGGCAATGGCGATCGTTGCCGAGCGTCTCTGGACCTTGCGCGCCAGCCGTGTGACCCCGGAGCACTTGCTCGGGCAGGTCTGGGTCTGGATCAAGGACAAGCAACTCAACAAGGAAAAACTCAAGGAACTGCGCGCCAATTCGCCGTTGGGCGAGATCCTCGCCGCGGGCCTGGCCAACTCCAAGCATGGTCGCGAGATCATGAAAGAGTGCATCGAAGAGGCCGCTGCCCGGGTGATCCATGAGCTGGAGCGCTACATCAACGCGCTGGGCACCATCGCCGCCATGGCGCCATTGCTCGGCCTGCTCGGCACGGTGTTGGGCATGATCGATATCTTCAGTTCGTTCATGAGCACCGGCATGACCACCAACGCTGCGGTGCTGGCCGGCGGTATTTCCAAAGCCTTGATCACCACGGCTTCGGGCCTGATCGTCGGTATCCCGTCGGTGTTCTTCCACCGGTTCCTGCAACGGCGCATCGATGAACTCGTCGTGGGCATGGAGCAGGAAGCCATCAAGCTGGTTGAAGTGGTGCAGGGCGACCGTGACGTCGATCTGGCTGAGGGCAAAGCGTGAAATTCCGCCGCAAGCAACGGGAGAACGTGGACATCAACCTTGTGTCGCTGATCGACGTGGTGTTTGTCCTGCTGCTGTTTTTCGTCGTGACCACCACCTTTACCCGTGAAACCCAGCTGCGCGTCGACCTGCCGGAAGCCGTCAGCGGGTCGCCCGCCGAAGACCAGCAGGCCAAGCAACTGGACATCGCCATCAGCGCCGACGGCGTGTTTTCGGTCAACAACCAGTTGTTGCCGAAGAACGATCTGGCCAGCCTGATCGACGCCTTGAAGAAGGAGTCGAATGGCGACACCAACTCGCCGCTGTCGATCAGCGCCGATGGCAAAACCCAGCATCAGGCCGTCGTCACGGCGATGGATGCCGCGGGCAAGCTGGGTTTCACCCACTTGCGCATGACCACCGTTGAGGCGGCGCCGGCACCCTGATGGCCATGTCCGATCGTTTGCTCGCCGCCTGGTATGCCGGTCATCCGGCGCTGAAACTGTTGCAGCCACTGGAGTGGCTGTACCGGCGCGTGGTCACGGCCAAGCGCGAACGGTTTCTGGCCGGCCAAGGTGAGATCTACCAGCCGCCGGTGCCGCTGATCGTCGTCGGTAACATTACCGTGGGCGGAACCGGCAAGACGCCGTTGATCCTGTGGATGATCGACCACTGCCAGCGCAGTGGCCTGCGGGTGGGCGTGGTCAGTCGCGGTTATGGCGCCAAACCGCCGCAATTGCCCTGGCGGGTCGACGCCGGGCAGAGCGCAGCCATCGCGGGCGATGAACCGTTGTTGATCGTCCAGCGCACCGGCGTGCCGTTGATGATTGACCCTGATCGCAGTCGCGCCGTGCAGGCGCTGTTGGCCGCTGAGCCGCTGGATCTGATCCTGTCTGACGATGGCATGCAGCATTACCGTCTGGCACGCGATCTTGAGCTGGTGCTGATCGATGCCGCACGCGGATTGGGCAATAAACGCTGCCTGCCGGCCGGTCCTCTGCGTGAGCCGGTCGAACGCCTGCAAAGCGTCGATGCGCTGCTCTACAACGGTGCCACGGCAGATCGCGACGACGGCTTTGCCTTCCAGCTGCGACCGACTGCGCTGGTCAACCTGCTGACGGGCGAACGCCGCTCGCTTGAGCATTTCCCCGCTGGCCAGGCCTTGCACGCGGTGGCCGGAATCGGTAATCCGCAACGTTTCTTCAACACCCTTGAAACGCTACACTGGCAGCCTGTTCCACATGCTTTTGCCGACCACGCCGAATACAGCGCGGCGGCCTTGAATTTCACACCGTCGCTACCGTTGGTGATGACCGAGAAGGATGCGGTGAAATGCCGAACCTTCGCGGCCGCTGACTGGTGGTATCTGACGGTCGATGCTGCGCCATCGCCGGCCTTCGTGGCCTGGTTCGACACGCAGTTGATGCGGCTGTTGCCCGCACGTCTTTTGCCTTAAAACGCTTTTATCCAGGGAATGCTCATGGACACCAAATTGCTCGACATCCTCGCTTGCCCGATCTGCAAAGGTCCGCTCAAGCTCAGCGCCGATAAAACCGAGCTGATCAGCAAAGGCGCCGGTCTGGCCTATCCGATTCGTGATGGCATTCCGGTGATGCTCGAAAGCGAAGCGCGCACCCTGACGGCAGAAGAGCGTCTGGATAAATGAGCACTGCCTTCACCGTCGTGATTCCGTCGCGTTTTGCTTCCACCCGTCTGCCGGGCAAGCCTCTGCAAATGATTGCCGGCAAGCCGATGATCCAGCACGTTTGGGAACAGGCGAGTAAAAGCAGCGCGCAGCGGGTGGTGGTTGCCACGGACGATGCGCGCATTGTCGAGGCCTGCAAGGCCTTTGGCGCTGAAGTGGTGATGACCCGCGAGGACCATAACTCCGGCACCGATCGCCTGGCTGAAGTTGCTGCCCAACTGGGCCTGGCACCGGACGCTATCGTGGTCAATGTGCAGGGCGATGAGCCGTTGATTCCGCCGAGTGTGATCGATCAGGTTGCGGTCAACCTGGCGGCCCATACCGAAGCGCGCATGGCGACCCTGGCCGAACCGATCGAAGACGTTGAAACCCTGTTCAACCCCAACGTGGTCAAGGTTGTCAGCGATCTGAATGGCCTGGCGCTGACGTTCAGCCGCGCGACCTTGCCGTGGGCGCGGGACGACTTCGCCAAGAGCCGCGAGCAATTGCCGGCTGGCGTTCCTTACCGTCGGCACATTGGTATCTATGCCTATCGCGCCGGTTTCCTGCATGACTTTGTCAGCTGGGGCCCGTGCTGGCTGGAAAACACTGAGTCTCTGGAGCAGCTGCGTGCGCTCTGGCATGGTGTGCGGATTCACGTTGCCGATGCACTGATTGCACCGCCACCGGGTGTCGACACGGCTGAAGACCTCGAGCGCGTTCGTCGCCTGCTGGAGGCCTGATGCGGGTTCTGTTCGTCTGCCTGGGCAACATCTGCCGTTCACCCACGGCTGAAGGGGTGCTGCGACACAAACTGCGTGAAGCCGGTTTGGTCGATCAGGTCGAAGTGGCTTCTGCGGGCACCGGCGACTGGCACGTCGGCAAGGCGCCGGACAAACGCAGCCAGGCCGCCGCGCTGCGCCGTGGTTATGACCTGTCCGCGCAACGTGCCCAACAGGTCACGCGCGCCGATTTTTCCCGCTATGACCTGATCCTCGCCATGGACCACAGCAACCTGCGCAACCTCAAGGCGTTGCAACCGGCCAAGGGCAGGGCGGAGCTGGATTTGTTCCTGCGCCGCTATGAGTCGAGCGTGGATGAAGTGCCGGATCCTTATTACGACGGCGATCAAGGTTTCGAGCAGGTGCTGGACCTGATCGAGCGTGCCAGTGATTTGCTGGTGATTGAATTGAAGGGACGCTTATGACTTTGCACCTGCAATCGCAGGTTTCGCTGAAGCCGTACAACACCTTTGGCGTGGATGTGCGTGCGCAATTGTTCGCCGAAGCCCACAGTGATGCCGATGTGCGCGAAGCGCTGGCGTATTCGGCCGCGCACGCCATGCCGCTGCTGGTGATTGGCGGTGGCAGCAACCTGTTGCTGACCGCAGACATTGCCGCGCTGGTGTTGCGCATGGCCACCCGTGGTGTTCGGGTGTTGAGCGACAACGGCAGTCAGGTGGTGATCGAAGCCGAGGCCGGTGAAAGCTGGCACCCGTTTGTGCAATGGACGCTGGCGCAGGGCCTGTCTGGCCTTGAGAACCTCAGCCTGATTCCTGGCACCGTCGGTGCCGCGCCGATGCAGAACATCGGGGCCTATGGGGTCGAGATCAAGGATGTGTTCGCCGGTCTGACCGCGCTGGACCGCCAGACCGGCGAGCTGCGGGATTTCACGCTGGCCGAGTGCAACTTTGCCTACCGCGACAGCCTGTTCAAGCAGCAGGTCGGTCGCTGGCTGATCCTGCGGGTACGTTTCGCCCTGAACCGCGTCGAGCATCTGCATCTGGAATATGGCCCGGTTCGTCAGCGCCTGACCGAGCAAGGCATCGATCATCCCACTGCGACCGATGTCAGCCAGGCGATTTGCAGCATTCGCAATGAGAAACTCCCTGACCCGGCGGTGCTCGGTAATGCCGGCAGCTTTTTCAAGAACCCGTTGGTATCGGCAGCTCTGGCGGCACAAATTCGCCTTGAGTATCCGGGCCTGGTTGGTTATCCACAAGCGGATGGCCGGGTGAAACTGGCGGCTGGCTGGTTGATTGAGCAGGCGGGCTGGAAAGGTTTTCGTGACGGCGACGCCGGCGTGCATCGTTTGCAGTCGCTGGTGCTGGTCAACTACGGCACGGCCACCGGGCTTGAGTTGCTCAACCTGGCACAGCGGATCCAGAGAGACATCGCCGAGCGCTTCAATGTCGAGCTGGAGATGGAGCCGAATCAGTATTGAGCTACGCTTGATCGCTGAATCCAGAGCCCTGCACACCTTCCTTGGTTGCAGGGCTTTTTTGTTAATGCTGAGTTAACTTAGCCTGCTAACGATGCAATCATTTGCTCCATAACTCTACCTATATGCGGGCGTGCCCATGATTACCCTGAAGCTCAATGGTCAAGATCATCAACTCGACGTCACCGAGGACATGCCGCTGCTCTGGGCAATCCGCGATGTGGCCGGTTACAACGGCACCAAATTCGGTTGCGGCATGGGGCTGTGTGGCGCTTGCACGATTCATATCGACGGCGCCCCGGCGCGCAGTTGCATCACGCCTATCGGTTCGGTGATCGGGCAGGACGTCAGCACCATCGACAACTTGCACAGCGATCCGGTCGGCCAGGTCGTCCAGCAAGCCTGGCTCGACACGGCAGTCGCCCAGTGCGGTTTTTGCCAGGGCGGACAGATCATGTCGGCCACTGCGTTGCTCAAGACCAATCCCAATCCCAGCGATGAACAGATCGAACAGGCGATGGTCGGCAATATTTGCCGCTGCGGCACGTACAACCGCATCAAGACCGCGATCCGCCAGGCCTCCACTCATCTGCAGGAGCGCAAGGCATGAGCCAGCTACCGAATGATTTCGCCCTGAGTAATCTCAGTCGTCGCGGTTTTCTCAAAGGCGTGAGTGCGACCAGTGCGCTGGTGCTCGCCGCCAGTTGGGGCTGGCAGGACGCGTTCGCTGAAGAGAAGAAGTTCGGCGCTGCGGGCATGCCCAATGGCTGGATCGATGATCCCAAGGTCTACGTGAGCATTGCCGCCGACGGCAGCGTGACGGTGGTCTGTAACCGTTCGGAAATGGGCCAGGGCGTGCGCACCAGCTTGAGCATGGTGGTCGCCGATGAACTGGACGCCGATTGGGCGCGGGTCTTGGTCCGGCAGGCGCCGGGTGATGAGGTGCGCTTTGGCAACCAGGACACCGACGGTTCGCGCAGCATGCGCCATTGGTACGAGCCGATGCGCCGTTGCGGTGCCGCTGCACGAACCATGCTGGAACAAGCCGCAGCCGATCAGTGGAAAGTCCCGGTTGGCGAATGCCGCGCGCAATTGCACAAAGTTATCCACCAGCCTACCGGGCGCGAACTCGGTTACGGTGCACTCGCCGTCGCTGCGGGGGCGCTGGCCGTGCCGGCTCGCGAAAGCCTGCGGCTCAAGCAGCCGTCGGAATTCCGTTATATCGGTAAGGAAGGGACTAAGGCGATTGACGGTGCGGACATCGTCAATGGTCGTGCGGTCTACGGTGCCGACGTGCACTTTGACGGCATGCTCTTCGCCACCGTGGCGCGGCCGGCGGTGTATGGCGGCAAGGTCAAGTCCTTCGATGCCAGTGCGGCGCTGAAGGTCCCGGGCGTGGTCAAGGTCATCCAGATTGAAAGTCGCCCATTGCCCTCGGAATTCCAGCCGTTGGGCGGGGTGGCGGTGATTGCCAGCAATACCTGGGCGGCGATCAAGGGTCGTGAGGCGTTGAAGATCGAGTGGGATGACGGCGCCAATGCCGGTTACGACTCGATTGCCTACCGCAAGGAACTGGAAGCCGCCGCCCTGAAGCCGGGCAAAGTGGTGCGCAGCACCGGCAATATCGAGGAGGCCATGAACAGCGCCGACAGCAGTCTGGAAGCCGCCTACTACTTGCCGCATCTGGCGCAGTCGCCAATGGAACCGATGGTTGCCATTGCGCGTTTCAAGGATGGCCATTGCGAAGCCTGGGCGCCGAGTCAGGCCCCGCAAGTGACCCGGGAGCGCATCGCCGAGCGTTTGGGTATCCCATTCGACAAGGTCACGGTCAATGTCACCTTGTTGGGCGGCGGTTTCGGTCGCAAGTCCAAGCCGGACTTCATTCTGGAAGCAGCGATCCTGGCCAAGGAGTTTCCCGGCAAGGCTGTGCGCGTGCAATGGACCCGTGAAGACGACATCCATTGTTCGTACTTCCATACCGTCTCGGCGGAATACCTCAAGGCCAGCCTGAACAAGGACGGCATGCCGTCCGGCTGGTTGCACCGCACCGTAGCGCCCAGCATCACCGCGTTGTTCGCGCCAGGCATGAATCACGAGGCGGCCTTCGAGTTGGGCATGGGCTTTACCAACATGGCCTACGCGATTCCCAATGTACGCTTGGAAAACCCTGACGCGGCGGCGCATACCCGGGTTGGCTGGTATCGCTCGGTGTCGAACATTCCTCACGGTTTCGCGATTCAGAGCTTTGTCGATGAGTTGGCACACAAGGCCGGACAAGACCCGCTGAAGTACCAGATCAAGCTGTTGGGACCGGACCGTCAGATCGATCCGCGAACCCTGAGCGAAGAGTGGAACTACGGCGAATCCCCTGAGCGTTATCCGATCGATACGGCGCGCCTGCGTGGCGTTCTGGAAGCGGCGGCCAAGGGTGCCGGCTGGGGGCGAAAACTGCCCAAGGGTCGTGGTTTGGGCCTGGCGGTGCATTACAGCTTCGTCACCTATGTGGCGGCGGTCATCGAGGTTGAAGTCAAGGATGACGGTACGTTGATCGTGCACAAGGCCGACATCGCGGTCGATTGCGGTCCGCAGATCAACCCGGAACGGATTCGCTCGCAATTCGAAGGCGCCTGCGTTATGGGTCTGGGTAACGCGGTGCTGGGTGAAATCAGCTTCAAGGACGGCAAGGTCCAGCAGGACAACTTCCATATGTACGAAGTGGCGCGCATGTCCCTGGCGCCGAAAGAGGTGACGGTGCATTTGGTCACGCCGGCGGGCAACGTGCCGCTGGGCGGTGTCGGTGAGCCGGGTGTGCCGCCCATCGCTCCGGCGTTGTGCAATGCGATCTTCGCTGCCACCGGCAAGCGTATTCGCAGCTTGCCAGTTCGTTACCAGTTGCAAGGCTGGCAGCAGACCAAAGCCTGATGCGCAGCGTCGAGCAGGGTATCAAGCTGGGCGCGATCATTCTTGCGGCGGGGCAGGGCAGTCGTTATCGACTAGTGGCAGGTGCCGATCAGGACAAGTTGCTGGCGATGTGCGAAGGGCGCGACGGCAGTGTGCGACCGGTGATCGAGCAGGTGCTATGCAATCTGCCGATGGGCATAGACACCCGGTTGCTGGTGACGACGCCGGATCGTCCAGAGGTTGCACGGCTGGCCCGGGCCTATGGTTGCCAAGTGCTGCTATTGGCGTCGGCGGGCATGGGCGACAGCATTGCGGCGGCGGTCGCTGCGTGTCCGGCGCTGGATGGCTGGCTGGTGGTGTTGGGGGATATGCCGTTTATCTTGCCGTCGAGTATCGAGCGGATTGCCGAGGGGATAGCGGTCGATACCATCAGCGTGCCCGTGCAGGGTGGCGAGTTTGGGCATCCGGTGGGGTTTGGGCGTTCGCTGGGGGCGGCGCTGATGGCGTTGTCCGGCGACCGCGGGGCCAAACCGTTGTTTGCCTCGGCGAAAGTGGTAGAGGTGGCGGTGGAGGATCCGGGCGTGTTGTGGGATGTGGATGTGCCTGAGGCGTTGGTCTTCAAGTAGCTCCGGCGCAGATCACGTGTGGGAGCGAGCCTGCTCGCGATAGCGATTTAACATTCAGTATTGATGCAAGCTGATCCACCGCTATCGACTTCTTCGACGGAACGCAGGTTTTCGTCGAAGGTTGGGGCAGCAGGCTCGGCAGTCACTTCGGCGGCCGGGGCAGGGGCTGCCTCGACAACTTCAGCAACAACCGGGGCTGGCTCGGCAGCAACGGCCGGTGCAGCAGCGGCAGCCAGTTCGGCTTCCTTCTGCAGGCGCTCCTCTTCACGCTTGCGGCGACGCACTTCACGTGGGTCGTTTGGCGCGCGGCCACTTGGCGTCAGGGCACTGACCGGGGCGGCTTCGACAACCGGTGCAGCCACTTCGGCGACAACCGGAGCTTCAACCACCGGAGCAGGCTCGGCAACAACAGCCGGGGCTTCAGCGACTGGTGCTGGCGCTTCGACAGCTGCAGTTTCTGCAACCCAGTTGAATGCAGTTTGCTCTTCGCGAACCTCAGGCGCCTTTTCAGCGACCGGGGCTTCAACCACAGGCTCTGCAGCGACTACTGGCTGCTCGGCGACTACGGCTGGTTCAACAGCCGCGTGAACTTCAGGCTGTGCTTCACGAACGGGAGCTACTTCGACGGCAGGAGCGACTGGCGCTTCGACCGGAGTAGTGGCTTCCACGACTGGCGCTTCAACCTGAGCCACTTCCTGAACAGCTTCTTCAGTCACGGCAGCAGTAGCGCGTTCAGCTTGCTGATGAGCCTGGGCTTCAGCGGGAGCGCTGATCACAGTGCTGGCAACAGCGGCGGTAACGGCCAGGCCGGCAGCCAGTTCAGCGCCGGTTGGCTCTTCGCTGGTTTCGGACTCTTCCGAGCCTTCGATCACGTTGCCGTTGGCATCGCGTTGACGCTCGCGACGGTTGCTGCGACGACGCTGACCACGGGAACGGCGGCGTGGACGATCGCCTTCGGCGTTTTCCTGGCCATCTTCCTGCAGTTGCTCTTCGCTGGTTGGCAGCTCTTCTTCAGCAACGGCGGCAGCGGCTTGTTCGGCACGTGGTTGACGTTCTTCACGCGGTGGGCGTGGAGCGCGTTCTTCACGTGGCTGACGAGCCGGACGCTCTTCGGCAACAGCCGTTACAGCGGCGGCAGCGGCTGGCTCGGCATCCAGAGGTTCACGCAGTTCACGAACCGGGCGCTCTTCACGCTCGCCACGTGGCTTGCGGTCTTCACGAGGGGCGCGTGGTGCGCGCTCTTCACGCGGAGGGCGCGGTGCGCGTTCTTCGCGAGCGACTGCTGGAGTCTCTTCGCGGGCTTCGCGTGGTTGACGCTCTTCACGAGGCTCGCGCGGTGCACGTTCTTCACGAGGGGCGCGTTCTTCGCGTGGTTTGCGTTCTTCATCGCGGCGACCGTTACGGGTGCGGCTCTGCTGGCGACCGTTACGACGCTCTTCGTTGCGTGCCGGACGCTCGACGGCTGGTTTTTCAACCACAACCGGAGCCGCAGGCTCTTCCTTGGTGGCGAACAGGCTGACCAGCGACTTCACCAGGCCTTTGAACAGGCTTGGTTCTGGCGCTGCGACCGGAGCGGCAACCGGGGCAGCAACGACTTCGGTCGGAACCGGAGCGTTGGCACGGGCAGGAGCGGTTTTCACGGCGGCTTCCTGGCGAACCAGGGTGCGGGTGGCGGCGGCCGGTTGAACTTCTTCCACTTCAGCAGCGGCAGCAGCGATTTCGTAGCTGGACTGGTTGATGTGGGCTTCCGGGCTGTCATCGCGCAGGCGCTGAACTTCGAAGTGCGGCGTTTCGAGGTGGTCGTTCGGCAGGATGACGATGCGGGCGCGGGTGCGCAGTTCGATCTTGGTGATCGAGTTGCGTTTTTCGTTCAGCAGGAACGCAGCAACCGGGATCGGCACTTGTGCGCGAACTTCGGCAGTGCGGTCTTTCAGGGCTTCTTCTTCGATCAGGCGCAGGATCGCCAGCGACAGCGATTCAACGTCACGGATGATGCCGGTGCCGTTGCAGCGTGGGCAGACGATGCCGCTGCTTTCGCCCAGCGATGGACGCAGGCGCTGACGGGACATTTCCAGCAGGCCGAAGCGCGAGATGCGACCGACTTGCACGCGAGCGCGGTCGGCTTCCAGGCATTCGCGGACTTTCTCTTCCACGGCGCGCTGGTTCTTGGCAGGGGTCATGTCGATGAAGTCGATGACGATCAGGCCGCCGATGTCGCGCAGGCGCAACTGACGGGCGATTTCTTCGGCGGCTTCAAGGTTGGTTTGCAGGGCGGTTTCTTCGATGTCGCTGCCTTTGGTGGCGCGCGCCGAGTTGATGTCGATGGACACCAGGGCTTCGGTCGGATCGATAACGATGGAGCCGCCGGAAGGCAGTTCAACGACGCGCTGGAAAGCGGTCTCGATCTGGCTTTCGATCTGGAAGCGGTTGAACAGCGGAACGCTGTCTTCGTACAACTTGATCTTGCTGGCGTACTGCGGCATCACCTGGCGGATGAAGGTCAGGGCTTCGTCCTGGGCTTCAACGCTGTCGATCAGCACTTCGCCGATGTCCTGGCGCAGGTAGTCGCGGATCGCGCGGATGATCACGTTGCTTTCCTGGTAGATCAGGAATGGCGCGGAACGATCCAGCGAGGCTTCTTTGATGGCGGTCCACAGTTGCAGCAGGTAGTCGAGGTCCCACTGCATTTCTTCGCTGCTGCGGCCAAGGCCGGCAGTGCGCACGATCAGACCCATGTCGGCCGGGGCAACCAGGCCGTTCAGGGCTTCACGCAGTTCGTTGCGCTCTTCACCTTCGATGCGACGGGAGATACCGCCGGCACGCGGGTTGTTCGGCATCAGCACCAGGTAACGACCGGCCAGGCTGATGAAGGTGGTGAGGGCGGCGCCCTTGTTGCCACGTTCTTCTTTTTCGACCTGAACGATGACTTCCTGGCCTTCGCTCAGGACGTCCTTGATGTTGACGCGGCCTTCTGGGGCTTTCTTGAAGTATTCGCGGGAGATTTCTTTAAGGGGCAGGAAGCCGTGGCGCTCAGAGCCGAAATCGACAAAGGCAGCCTCAAGGCTTGGTTCGATGCGAGTAATCCGGCCTTTATAGATGTTGGCCTTCTTCTGCTCGCGTGCACCGGACTCGATGTCCAGGTCGTAGAGGCGCTGGCCGTCTACCAGTGCAACACGCAACTCTTCGGGTTGAGTTGCGTTAATCAGCATTCTTTTCATGTAGTACCGTCGGTTTCCGGGCTGCCGGAAACGGCGTTCGGCACACACGACTTCTCACGGTCGGTGTCAGGTGCGTCAGGAGTGGTTGGCCACTCCAGTGTCTAGCGAGGTTCGACCAATTGGGCCGGAGTCGCGACGTACGCGTCCTGCTTGCTGTGGCTACTTAAGCACTCAGTCAGGAGGAGGAATCAACCGGCGACTGTGGACGAGATGAAGCGTCTAAATATAAGCCTAGTGCTACACAGTCCGACGGTTGTGCATCTCCACCCTACACGTATCCCTGATAATTCGGGTGCTGCCGCGCGCAGAATCCGCAGCGGGTTGGCATTTACCGTGTTCTCCAATGGGGAGTTCACGCTCATGGCTACACAAGACTGGGCGAGAGCTGTTTGGCTAACACTCAGCTTGTAACAGGCGTTGTTTCCGAAGCATTCGCTCAAGGGCTGGTTCGGGACTGACTGCACTTTGTGAACTGGCCGTAAATATCGGCGCATCAGACGAGTGGTTGCTCTGTTGCTGCGCTCGCTTCAGGCCTCATGTCACCTGCGCTTGTTACAATCACGAACCTTCCAATCGTTGCGAAAGCCCCGTAGGACGGCCTCGCGTCCTGATGAATTGCGTTGGTCAGGGCCGGCAGTTTGCCGTTTGTCCTCTGTCCAGGCCGCTTTTGGCGGCGTTCGCGACTATAGCAGCAATGATTAAGTGCTTCAATTCCATAAAAAATTGTTATCATTCGCGCCATGACGACTACTGCCCCCTCGACCCCAGGCGTACAACTGCTTGAGGTCTCGCCGGAATATGCCGGCCAACGTATTGATAACTTCCTTCTCGCTCGGCTCAAAGGCGTGCCCAAGACCTTGATTTACCGCATTTTGCGTAAAGGCGAAGTGCGAGTGAACAAAGGTCGGATCAAGCCCGAATACAAGCTGCAGGCGGGCGACATCGTGCGCGTGCCGCCGGTGCGTGTGCCGGAGCGCGACGAGCCCGTGCCATTGGCGCAAGGTTTGTTGCAACGCCTCGAGGCCTCGATTGTCTTCGAAGACAAGGCGTTGATCGTGATCAACAAGCCCTGTGGCATCGCTGTTCACGGCGGCAGCGGCTTGAATTACGGCGTGATCGAAGCCTTTCGTCAGTTGCGTCCGGATTGCAAGGAGCTTGAGCTGGTTCACCGTCTCGATCGTGACACCTCCGGCCTGCTGATGATCGCCAAAAAACGCAGCATGCTGCGTCACTTGCACACCGCATTGCGCGGCGATGGCGTCGATAAGCGCTATATGGCGCTGGTCCGCGGTAACTGGGCTGCCTCGATCAAGCAAGTCCGTGCGCCGCTGGGCAAGAGCAATCTGCGCTCCGGCGAGCGCATGGTCGAGGTCGACGAGGAGGAGGGCAAGGAGTCCGTGACCGTGTTCAAGGTCCTGCGTCGCTTTGGCGACTTTGCCACCCTGATCGAAGCCAAACCGATCACTGGCCGGACTCACCAGATTCGCGTCCACACCTTGCACGCCGGGCACTGCATCGCCGGCGACACCAAGTACGGTGATGATGACTTCAGCAAGGAAATTCGTGACCTGGGCGGCAAGCGCCTGTTTCTCCATGCCTACATGCTGTCCGTGCCGCTGCCTGATGGCGGTGAGCTCAAGCTTCAGGCACCGGTGGATGAAATGTGGGCCAAGACCGTGGAGCGCCTGAGTGCACCCTGATTACAAGTTGCTGATTTTCGATTGGGACGGCACGTTGGCCGACTCCATTGGTCGGATTGTCGAGGCGATGCATGTGGCGTCGCAGCGATCCGGTTTTCAGCTGCGCGATGATCTTGCTGTCAAAGGCATCATTGGCCTGGGGTTGCCGGAAGCGATTCGCACGCTGTATCCGGAGATTGGCGATGATGAGCTGGTGGCATTCCGTCAGCACTATGCGGATCACTACATCGCCTCGGAGGCCGTGCCTTCGCCGTTGTTTGGCGGTGTTGTCGAGTCGCTTGAGGCATTTCGTGCCGAGGGTTATCACCTGGCGGTGGCTACCGGCAAAGCGCGTCGCGGGCTGGATCGCGTGCTGAAGTCCCACGGCTGGGAAAATTATTTCGATATCACCCGCGCTGCCGATGAAACCGCCAGCAAGCCGCATCCGCTGATGCTCGAGCAGATTCTGGCCCATTGCGACGTCCGCCCGGAGCAGGCGTTGATGGTGGGGGATTCGTCGTTCGATCTGCAGATGGCGCGCAACGCCGGGATGGATTCGGTTGCCGTCAGCTATGGTGCTCAATCGATGGAAGCCTTGCGTATGTTCGAACCGCGCCTGGCCATTGATCATTTTTCGCAATTGCACGCCTGGCTGGGTCAGCGGGCCAATTAAGTTTTTGTTGGGGTGGATGGAATGACCGACGAATGGAAGGCGCCAGCCAAGGCCAGTGCCGAAGAGGGCGAAGACAAGAGCTGGAAGCTGCTTGAGAAAACCCTGCTTGCGGGGGTGCAAGAACAGCGTCGCTCACGGCGTTGGGGGATTTTCTTCAAGCTGCTGACCTTTGTTTATCTGCTCATCGCGTTGGTCCTCTTCACGCCGCTGATGGATATTGAAAAAAGCGCGACTCGCGGGTCGAGCTACACCGCGTTGATCGAAGTGACCGGGGTGATTGCCGACAAGGAATCGGCCAGTGCCGACAACATCGTCGGCGGTTTGCGCGCCGCGTTTGAGGATCCGAAGGTCAGGGGCATCGTGCTGCGAATCAATAGCCCGGGCGGCAGTCCGGTGCAGTCGGGTTATGTCTACGATGAAATTGGTCGTCTGCGTGCCCTGCATCCGGCGATCAAGGTTTATGCAGTGATTTCCGATCTGGGGGCTTCGGGGGCGTACTACATCGCCAGTGCGGCGGACCAGATCTACGCCGACAAGGCGAGCCTGGTGGGTTCGATTGGCGTGACGGCGGCCGGTTACGGGTTTGTCGGGACTATGGAAAAGCTCGGAGTCGAGCGTCGGACCTATACGTCGGGCGAGCATAAGTCGTTCCTCGATCCGTTCCAGCCGGAAAAGCCGGATGAAATCAAGTTCTGGCAGGGCGTTCTGGATACCACTCACCAGCAATTTATCAACAGTGTCAAAAAGGGCCGCGGTGATCGCCTGAAAGACAAAGAGCATCCGGAGCTGTTCTCCGGGCTGGTCTGGTCGGGCGAGCAGGCGCTGCCATTGGGCTTGATCGATGGTTTGGGCAGTGCCAGTTCGGTGGCGCGTGACGTGATCGGCGAGAAAGAGCTGGTCGACTTCACGATTCAAGAGTCGGCATTCGACCGCTTCTCGAAAAAGCTCGGCGCCAGCGTGGCTGAGCAGTTGGCCATGTGGATGGGCTTTCATGGGCCGGCATTGCGCTGATCGTTGTGTGACATAAAAAAGAACCGGCCCACGTGGCCGGTTTTTTATCTTTAGGGAATCTGCACGCCTTCAGCCAGCAGCATGTCCACCAGGCGAATCAGCGGCAGGCCGACCAGGCTCGTGGCGTCGGGGCCTTCGGTGCTTTGAAACAGGCTCACGCCCAATCCTTCGGCCTTGAAGCTGCCAGCGCAGTCGTAGGGCTGTTCGGCGCGCAGGTAGCGTTCAATGCGCGGCTGATCCAGTGTGCGCATGTGGACGGTGAAGGGGATGCAGTCGAGCTGGCAATGGCCCGTCTGGCTGTTGAGCACCGCCAGGCCGGTCAGGAAGGTCACGCTGGCGCCGCTGGCGGCCAATAATTGATCGCGAGCCTTCTCGAACGTGTGGGGTTTGCCAATAATCCGTCCGTCGAGCATGGCGACCTGGTCCGAGCCGATAATCAAATGGGCGGGATGACTGCTCGCCAACGCTTGGGCTTTTTCGCGGGCCAGGCGTTTTACCAGTTCGATGGCTGACTCTTCCGGTTGATGGCTTTCGTCGATATTCGGTGAGCTGCAGGTAAATGGCAGTTGCAAGCGGGTCAGTAATTCGCGGCGATAGACCGAGCTTGAAGCAAGTAATAAAGGCAGCATACGGCTCTCCAAAAGTCAGTCGCAAATTCTAGCGGGGCTTCCAAGTGACGGACAGGGCTGAATTTCCTTTGACATGGCTGGGGGCATCCCTATAATGCTGCGCCTATGTTGAATGACCCGATTCCACCTCACGTTGACCCGCGCAAATTGGCTGATCGTGGCACCACCCTTCAAGGTGAAATGCTGCTGGCCGATTTGGAGAGACTCTGCGACCCGCTTTCCGACACTGTCGGTACGGTGCAGGCTAAATTCGTTTTTGAACGAGATGAACGTAAATCTGTGGTTATCCACAGCTTTATCGACACTGAAGTCAAAATGGTTTGCCAGCGTTGTCTTGAGCTGGTCACCCTGCCGATTCACAGCGAATGCAGTTATGCTGTGGTAAAGGAGGGTGCGAATACCCAGTCGTTGCCGAAAGGTTATGACGTGCTGGAACTGGGCGAAGATCCTTTGGATCTGCAGTCACTGATCGAGGAGGAGCTTCTGCTCGCCTTGCCCATTGTGCCTGCTCATCATCCGGAAGAATGCCAGCAGCCGGCGGGTCTCGATGAGCCCGAACCGAGCGAGGACGAGGTAACGCGGTCCAACCCGTTCAGTGTATTGGCGCAGTTAAAGCGTGACCCAAACGTTTAGGAGTTAATCAATTATGGCTGTTCAGCAGAACAAAAAATCCCGCTCCGCCCGTGACATGCGTCGTTCGCACGATGCTCTCGAGGCAAGCACCCTGTCCGTAGAAAAAACCACTGGTGAAGTTCACCTGCGTCACCACGTATCGCCAGAAGGCGTATACCGTGGCCGTAAAGTGATCGACAAGGGCGCTGACGAGTAATCCTTGTCCGCTCAAGTCATCGCGATTGACGCAATGGGCGGGGACTTCGGTCCCCGCAGCATTGTTCAGGCCAGCCTTGCTTGTCTGTCAGCTACGCCCTCGCTGCACCTGACCCTCGTCGGTCAACCCTCCCTTTTAGAAGAATTGATCGCCAGCCAGTCGGCTGTGGATCGCGCGCGCCTGACGATTGCGCCGGCCAGCGACGTGATCGGCATGGACGAAAAGCCTTCCCAGGCCCTGCGTGGCAAGCCGGACTCCTCAATGCGGGTTGCGCTCGAGTTGTTGCGTGATGGCAAGGTTCAGGCGTGTGTCAGTGCCGGCAATACCGGTGCGCTGATGGCGTTGTCGCGTTATGTGCTCAAGACCTTGCCGGGTATCGATCGGCCGGCCATGGTGGCGGCGATCCCGACGCAGCGTGGTTATTGCCAGTTGCTCGATCTGGGGGCGAATGTCGATTGCAGTGCCGAGCACCTGTTCCAGTTCGCGGTGATGGGCTCGGTGGCGGCTGAAACCCTGGGCATTGCTCGTCCGAAGGTCGCGTTGCTGAACATTGGCACCGAAGACATCAAGGGCAATCAACAGGTCAAGCTGGCGGCGACGCTGCTGCAAAACGCTCGCGGGCTGAATTACATCGGCTTCGTCGAGGGTGATGGCGTATACCGCGGTGAGGCTGATGTGGTGGTGTGCGACGGTTTTGTCGGCAACATCCTGCTCAAGTCCAGCGAAGGGCTGGCGACCATGATTGCCGGGCGGATCGAGGCGTTGTTCAAGCAAAACCTGGCGTCGAGAATAGTCGGGGCTCTGGCGTTGCCGCTGATGAAGCGCTTGCAGGCCGATCTGGCGCCTGCCCGACATAATGGCGCAAGCTTCCTCGGTTTGCAGGGGATCGTCGTTAAAAGTCACGGTTCGGCCGGTGTGCAGGGCTTTCAGAGTGCCATTCAGCGCGCCTTGATCGAGATTCAGGAGAACCTGCCGCAGAGGCTTCACGGTCGCCTCGAGGATTTGTTGCTTTAGGCATTTTCGCTCGACAATGCTTAAATGTGACCGCTCAGTTCAATTAGCCATCCAACTGTCAGTTTCTTGCGTCCAGCAGTACAGGACGTCAATTCTCCGACGACAAGATCATTAGGGGCTTGTTACATGTCTGCTTCCCTCGCATTCGTCTTTCCAGGACAGGGTTCGCAGTCCCTCGGCATGCTGGCCGAGTTGGGCGCGCAACATCCGTTGATCCTCGAAACTTTCAAAGAAGCTTCCGATGCCCTGGGTTACGACCTGTGGGCACTGACCCAGCAAGGGCCGGAAGAGCAGCTCAATCAAACCGACAAAACCCAACCGGCGATTCTCACCGCTTCGATTGCCTTGTGGCGTCTGTGGCTGGCTGAGGGCGGCGCACGTCCGGCTTACGTTGCCGGTCATAGCCTGGGTGAGTACAGCGCGCTGGTCGCGGCCGGCAGCCTGAGTTTGGGTGATGCCGTGAAGCTGGTGGAGCGTCGCGGTCAGCTGATGCAGGAAGCGGTGCCGGCCGGGCAGGGCGGTATGGCCGCCATTCTCGGCCTGGATGACGCTGATGTGCTGGCTGCCTGTGCCGAAGCGGCGCAAGGCGAAGTCGTCAGCGCGGTCAACTTCAACTCGCCGGGCCAGGTGGTGATCGCCGGTGTCAAGGCGGCTGTCGAGCGCGCCATTGAAGGCTGCAAGGCGCGTGGTGCCAAGCGCGCCATGCCGCTGCCGGTCAGCGTGCCGTCGCACTGCGAACTGATGCGCCCGGCTGCCGAGCGCTTTGCCGAGTCGATTGCTGCGATCAACTGGCAGGCTCCGCAAATCCCGTTGGTGCAGAACGTCAGCGCTGATGTGGCGCCGGACCTGGAAACCCTCAAGCGCGATCTGCTTGAGCAACTCTACAAGCCGGTTCGCTGGGTTGAGTCGGTCCAGACGCTGGCCGCCAAAGGTGCTACTCAACTGGTTGAATGCGGTCCGGGCAAAGTCCTGGCTGGCCTGAACAAGCGCTGCGCCGAAGGCGTGTCGACCTCTAACCTGAACACCCCGGATGCTTTCGCTGCTGCTCGTGCAGCGTTGGCCTGAACTTAGGAGAAGCCTGCATGAGTCTGCAAGGTAAAGTTGCACTGGTTACCGGCGCGAGCCGTGGTATTGGCCAGGCTATCGCACTGGAACTGGGTCGTCAGGGCGCTATCGTGGTGGGTACCGCGACTTCCGCTTCGGGCGCTGAGCGCATTGCGGCCACCCTGAAAGAAAACGGTATTCAAGGCACCGGTCTTGAGCTCAATGTCACCAGCGACGAGTCCGTAGCGGCTGTGCTGGCGAGCATTCAGGAGCAGTTCGGTGCGCCGGCGATTCTGGTGAATAATGCCGGTATCACCCGCGATAACCTGATGATGCGCATGAAAGATGACGAGTGGCATGATGTCGTCGATACCAACCTGAACAGCCTGTTTCGCCTGTCCAAGGGCGTTTTGCGTGGCATGACCAAGGCGCGTTGGGGTCGAATTATCAGTATTGGTTCGGTTGTGGGTGCCATGGGCAACGCAGGCCAAGTAAACTATGCAGCCGCCAAGGCAGGTCTGGAAGGTTTCAGCCGTGCTCTGGCGCGTGAAGTGGGTTCGCGCTCGATTACGGTCAACTCGGTGGCTCCAGGGTTCATCGATACCGATATGACCCGCGAATTGCCAGAAGCGCAGCGTGAAGCCTTGCAGACGCAAATTCCGCTGGGCCGTCTGGGGCAAGCTCAAGAGATCGCGTCCGTGGTCGCTTTTCTTGCGTCGGACGGTGCGGCTTACGTTACTGGGGCTACAATCCCGGTGAACGGCGGGATGTACATGTAATTCAAATGTGACGGATTGCTTCAAAAAAATGTCATACGAGCTGTCTAAAATCCGTTATAAAGCTGCAATCTATTTATAGGCAGAGGGTCGTCAGGGTTTGAGGAGTGAAGCTTTCAGTTGAAAAACTGAAAAGCCTTTCTATACACTTACCCACTGGCCAGCTGCCTGAATTTGTCCATTAGGAGTGAAAACAAGGTATGAGCACCATCGAAGAGCGCGTCAAGAAAATCGTTGCTGAGCAACTGGGCGTTAAAGAAGAAGAAGTTGTGAACACTGCTTCCTTCGTTGAAGACCTGGGTGCCGACTCCCTTGACACCGTTGAGCTGGTGATGGCTCTGGAAGAGGAATTCGAGACCGAAATTCCTGACGAAGAAGCTGAGAAGATCACTACTGTACAAGCCGCCATCGACTACGTTACTAGCCATCAGGCGTAATAGTTTGTAGTCGTTGTTAGCTGTCATGGAAAAACCGCACTGCCATCACGGCGTGCGGTTTTTTCCTTTAGGCCTGATGCAAAGTCGTCATTTGAAAAAAGGAGAGTGCTGTGTCGCGTAGACGCGTCGTAGTCACCGGTATGGGTATGTTGTCGCCACTGGGCACGGATGTGCCGAGCAGCTGGCAGGGTATTCTGGCTGGCCGCAGTGGCATTGGTCTGATCGAACACACCGACCTTTCTGCCTATTCCACCCATTTTGGCGGCTCGGTAAAGGGCTTCAATGTCGAGGAATACCTGTCGGCCAAGGAAGCTCGCAAACTCGACCTGTTCATTCAATACGGTCTGGCTGCAGGGTTTCAGGCGGTGCGTAATGCTGGCCTGGAAGTCACCGACGCCAACCGTGAACGCATCGGCGTGGCCATGGGCTCGGGTATTGGCGGTCTGACCAATATCGAAGAAACCAGCCGCACGCTGCATGAATCGGGGCCACGGCGGATTTCTCCGTTTTTCGTGCCGGGCTCGATCATCAATATGATTTCCGGTTTCCTGTCCATCCATCTGGGTACGCAGGGGCCTAACTACGCCATTTCGACAGCCTGTACCACGGGTACGCACTGTATCGGTATGGCGGCACGCAACATTGCCTACGGCGAAGCCGACGTGATGATTGCCGGTGGTGCCGAGATGGCCGCTTGCGGTCTTGGCATGGGTGGCTTTGGTGCTGCTCGTGCGTTGTCGACCCGCAATGACGAGCCGACCCGCGCCAGCCGTCCATGGGACAAGGGCCGTGATGGCTTCGTGTTGTCCGACGGTGCCGGTGCGTTGGTGCTTGAAGAGCTGGAGCACGCCAAGGCGCGTGGTGCGACCATTTACGCCGAGCTGATCGGCTTTGGCATGAGTGGCGATGCGTACCACATGACCTCGCCGCCGGCCGATGGCGCAGGCGCTGCACGTTGCATTGTCAACGCACTGCGTGACGCCAAGCTGAACGTCGACCAGGTCCAGTACATCAACGCCCATGGTACGTCGACCTCGGCCGGCGACCTCGCCGAAGTCTGCGCGATCAAGTCGGTGTTTGGCGATCACGCCTACAAGCTGGCGGTCAGCTCGACCAAGTCCATGACCGGTCACCTGTTGGGTGCGGCGGGCGCGGTTGAAGCGATTTTCAGTGTGCTGGCAATCAACGGCCAGGTGGCGCCACCGACCATCAACCTCGATGAGCCGGATGAAGGTTGCGACCTCGACTTCGTGCCACACGCGGCGCGTGATACGAAGATCGATGTGGTGCTGTCCAACTCGTTCGGTTTTGGCGGTACCAATGGCTCGCTGGTGTTCCGTCGGTTCGCTGATTGATGGAAAGCTGGGTCGACGGTCAGCCGGCTGACGCACTGTCGCTAAAAGACCGCGGCCTGGCGTATGGCGATGGTCTGTTCGAGACCATCGCCGTCAAGGGTGGGCAGCCAGTGTTGCTGGATCGACATTTGAGTCGTCTGGCCGATGGCTGCTCGCGCTTGGCGATCAACGCGGATCATGCATTGATTCGCAGCGAGCTACTGATGTACGCCGCCGCCCTTGGCGAAGGTGTGCTCAAGCTGATGCTGACCCGTGGCGACAGCCTGCGAGGTTACGCGGCCGATCCATCGGTGTCGCCGCGACGTATTCTTCTAGGCAATCCTCCAGCGGCTTATCCTGCTGTGCACGCGCAGCAAGGTATTCAGCTGTTTCCCTGCGTTACCCGACTTTCCGAGCAGCCACTACTGGCCGGCCTCAAGCACCTCAATCGTCTCGAACAAGTCATTGCCCGTTCCGAATGGCAGGATACCGAGCACGCCGAAGGCTTGATGCTGGATCTTCAGGGGCGGGTGATCGAGGGCGTTTTCAGCAATCTGTTCCTGGTGCGTGATGGCGCGTTGTTGACGGCTGATCTGAGCCGTTGCGGCGTTGCCGGGGTGATGCGCGCCGAACTCTTGTCCCAGGCCGAGAGGCTGGGGATTGTCACGCAGGTCACTGACATCAGCCTTGATCAGCTGCAACAGGCTGATGAAGTTTTCGTCTGCAACAGCGTGTACGGCATCTGGCCGGTACGCGCGTATGCTGCACTGAGCTGGCCGGTTGGGCCGCTCACCCGTAAACTGCAAGGCATTGCCCGCGCGCTACTGGATGCTTGATTCGTGAGACGTAAATTCTTGCTGCTGCTGGAAACCGGACTGGTTCTGGCGGGGCTACTGCTGGGCGCTTCGGCCTGGAAGATCAACTCGGCGCTGGAGCAGCCACTCAAGATTACTCAGGAAGAGTTACTGGATGTGCCGAGCGGTGCGACACCGTCCGGGACCTTCAATCGCCTCGAAACCGACGGTGTGCTTCAGGACGCCTTTTGGCTACGCCTGTACTGGCGCTTGAACCTTGCCGCGCAGCCGCTGCACAGCGGTGAATACCGCATGCTGCCGGGGATGAATGCACAGGGCTTGATCGGTCTTTGGCAGCGCGGTGAGGTGGTTCAATACAGCCTGACGCTGGTCGAGGGCTGGAACTTCCATCAGGTCCGGGCGGCGCTGGCAAAAAATGACAAACTCCAACAAACCCTTGCGGGGCTGAGCGACAGCGATGTGATGGACAAGCTCGGTCACGCCGGAGTGTTTCCGGAGGGCCGGTTTTTCCCGGACACCTATCGTTTTGTGCGGGGCATGACCGATGCCGAGCTGCTGGAAAAAGCCTATGAGCGCCTCGACGACGTCCTCGCAAAAGAGTGGAACAAGCGCTCCCCTGACGCGCCCTATACCGAACCCTATCAGGCGCTGATCATGGCCTCGCTGGTCGAGAAGGAAACCGGTGTGCCGCAAGAGCGAGGGCAGATTGCCGGGGTGTTCGTGCGGCGCATGCAGATCGGCATGTTGTTGCAAACCGATCCGACGGTGATCTATGGCCTGGGTGATCGCTACAACGGCAAATTGACCCGCGCCCACCTGAAAGAACCGACACCCTACAATACCTATATGATCGCTGGGTTGCCGCCGACGCCGATTGCCATGGTCGGCCGTGAGGCGATTCACGCGGCGCTGAATCCGGTGTCCGGCACCAGTTTATATTTCGTGGCGCGCGGTGATGGCAGTCACGTGTTCTCCGACGACCTGGATGCCCACAACAGTGCTGTGCGCGAGTTCCAGATCAAGCGCCGCGCCGATTACCGTTCCAGCCCGGCGCCGGCCAATGGGGCCGTAGCGCCCGATGCGCAGGCACCGACTTCTCCGGCATCGCCCGACACGGCTCCGGAGGCGACACCGCAACTGCCGTCATCGCAATCGGCTCCGGCTCCAGCTGCCACTCCGGCACCGAGTGCCGATGAGCCGCAAAGCCCGCAATGACTCTGACTAAGGACTGCCTGTGACTGGCTTGTTTATTACTCTGGAAGGCCCGGAAGGCGCGGGCAAGAGCACCAATCGTGAATACCTGGCCGAGCGTCTGCGCGCCGAGGGTATCGAAGTCGTGTTGACTCGCGAGCCTGGCGGCACGCCGCTGGCCGAGCGGATCCGCGACGTGCTGCTGGCTCCGGTCGATGAGGTCATGAACCCGGATACTGAGCTGTTGCTGGTGTTCGCAGCGCGCGCGCAGCATCTGTCCGAGGTCATTCGCCCGGCGCTGGCGCGGGGCGCGGTGGTGTTGTGCGACCGCTTTACCGATTCGACTTACGCCTATCAGGGCGGTGGTCGCGGATTGTCGCTTGAGCGTATCGCGACCCTGGAAACCTTCGTTCAAGGCGATCTGCGCCCGGACCTGACGCTGGTGTTCGACTTGCCGATTGAAATCGGCATGGCGCGTGCCAGTGCTCGCGGTCGACTGGACCGGTTCGAGCTGGAAGGGCGAGTGTTTTTCGAGGCGGTGCGCAGCGCGTTCCTGAAGCGTGCCGAGGCTGATCCGGCGCGTTACCTGTTGGTGGATGCCTCGCAGCCGTTGGCACAGGTTCAGCAGTCGCTGGATGCCTTGCTGCCGCGTCTGTTGGAGCTGGCCCGTGGCTGAAGCCTATCCGTGGCAAGACAGCCTTTGGCAGCAACTGGCCGGTCGCGCCCAGCACGCCCATGCCTATTTGCTGCATGGTCCGGCCGGGATCGGCAAGCGTGCGTTGGCCGAGCGGCTGATGGCCAGTTTGCTCTGCCAGCATCCAACCGCAGAGGGCGCCTGCGGCGAGTGCAAATCCTGCCTGCTGCTCAAGGCCGGTAGCCACCCCGACAACTACATCCTGGAACCTGAAGAAGCCGACAAGGCAATCAAGGTCGATCAGGTGCGTGATCTGGTCAGCTTCGTGGTCCAGACCGCGCAGATGGGCGGGCGCAAAGTCGTGTTGATCGAGCCCACCGAGTCGATGAACATCAACGCCGCCAACGCCTTGCTGAAAAGTCTCGAAGAACCCTCGGGCGATACCGTGTTGCTGCTGGTCAGTCACCAGTCCAGCCGTCTGCTGCCGACTATCAAGAGTCGTTGCGTGCAACAGGCCTGTCCGTTGCCGAGCGAAGCGATGAGCCTGCAATGGCTGGCCAAGGCCCTGCCCGATTGCACCGAAGACGAGCGTGCCGAGCTGTTGACCCTGGCCGCAGGTTCGCCGCTGGCGGCGGTCAAGTTGCAAGGGCAGGGTGTGCGTGAACAGCGTGCGCTGGTTGTCGAGGGCGTGAAGAAGTTGCTCAAGCAGCAACAGTCGCCGACACAACTGGCCGAAGAGTGGAAATCCATCCCGATGTTGCAGCTGTTCGACTGGTTCTGCGACTGGTCGAGCCTGATTCTGCGTTATCAGCTGACTCAGGACGAAGCCGGGCTCGGACTGGCGGACATGCGCAAAGTGATTCAGTACCTGGCGCAGAAAACCGCCCAGGAGAAAGTCTTGAATATTCAGGACTGGATTCTCGCCCAGCGGCAGAAAGTGATGAGCAAGGCCAATCTCAATCCGGCGTTGTTGCTGGAAGCGCTGTTGGTGCAATGGGTGTCCTTGCCTGCCCCGAAGTGAGCATCTGTGCCTAGACTCTGATCATCAGCCATGGAGGTCAGCATGAATGAACTCGTCAGCCCGGGCCCGCGTAACGGCATCCTGTCCCTGACCATCAAGGACAAATCCGTGCTGTATGCGGCCTACATGCCGTTCATCAAGAACGGCGGTCTGTTTATCCCGACCAACAAAAGCTACAAGTTGGGCGACGAGGTATTCATGCTGCTGCACTTGATGGATGAGCCGGAAAAAATTCCGGTGGCCGGTACCGTGACCTGGATTACCCCCAAAGGTGCTCAGGGGAATCGCGCCGCCGGTGTCGGCGTGCAGTTCAATGAAGGCGATGACACCGCCCGAAGCCGAATCGAAACCTACCTGGTCGGAGCCCTGAAGTCCGATCGTCCCACTCATACGATGTAGTTGCCGTCTTTTATGCTCGTAGATTCCCATTGTCACCTTGACCGTCTCGACCTCGCCGCACACGACGGCTCGCTGGATGCGGCGCTTGCCGCTGCTCGTCAGCGCGGGGTGGGGCACTTTCTGTGTATCGGCGTCAGTGTCGAAAACGCCAAGGACGTCAAGGCCCTTGCCGAGCGTTACGACGACGTCGATTGTTCGGTGGGCGTGCACCCACTGGATGTGCAGCCGGGCGCCGCGCCGGCGCTGGACTGGCTGCTGCAGGAGCTCAATCACCCGCGGGTGGTGGCGATCGGTGAAACCGGTCTGGACTACCACTACGAGCCGGAAGCGGCCGAGTTGCAGCAGGAGTCTTTCCGTTTGCACCTGCAAGCGGCCCGGCAGACCGGCAAGCCGGTGATTGTCCACACCCGTGGCGCCCGCGCCGATACGCTGGCGTTATTGCGTGAGGCAGCATTGCCGCAGGCGGGGGTGTTGCATTGCTTCACCGAAGATTGGGACATGGCGAAGGCTGCGCTGGATCTGGGGTTCTATATTTCGTTGTCGGGGATCGTGACGTTCCGCAATGCCGATGCCTTGCGCGATGTGGCCCGGCAAGTGCCGGCAGACCGCCTGCTGGTGGAAACCGACTCGCCGTACCTGGCGCCGATTCCTCATCGCGGCAAGCCGAACCTTCCGCAGTACGTGCGGGATGTGGCGGAGTTCCTGGCCATGTTGCGGGGCGAATCCTACGATCGCTTTGCCGAGCAGACGACGGAGAACTTCAAGCGGCTGTTCCCGTTGGCGCACGTCAAGTCGATTTGACAGGTTGAGCCGCTGGCTCAAATCGCAGGCAAAAAAAACCCGGGTTCTGGGGGGTGAATCCGGGTTAAGACCATTAGGAGTAAAACAAAGGTACGCGGTCCTTTGGTACCTTCATCGGCGCAACACTTGGGGGAGATGTCACGCCGACAGTTCAAGTATTGATCACTATTGCGCCGAGTCCAGTTTGCCCCTGCTGTTTCTTAAACATATTTGGAATACAGGCGCTTCGCTTGGGTTCTCACTGCTTGGCGATCGACGCGACAATGGCGACAGTTTCGTCAATCACGCGCTTTTCGGTGTAGAAGTGCGGTGAAAAGCGAATGCCTGGGCCGCGCGGGATGCAGACCACCTGTTGGGCTTTCAGCGCCTCGTAAACAGCCTGATTATCGATGCCATCGATACTGAACGAAAAAATCCCCCCGCGCCGGGCCGGATTCAGCGGGCTATGCAGTCTGACGCCGGGAATTGCGCTCAGGCCGTCCTGCAGCCATTTCACGCGCTCGGCGATCAATGCGGCGACTTGCTCCATGCCGACTTCTTCCAATAACGACAGGCTGGCTTCCAGCGCCATCGCCCCGAGCATGTTCGGGCTGCCGCATTCAAAGCGTCGTGCACTCTTGGCCGGTTCCCACCCGGTGCGAGTGTAATCGCCCATGTGTTCAAGCATGTGCCAGCCGAATTCGTGCAGTTTCAGTTGTTCACGCAGTTCGCTGCGCACATAGAACACTCCCAGGCCTTCTGGTCCGAGCAGCCATTTGTGACCGTCGGCCATGGCGAAGTCGCATTGATAGCTCTGGACGTCGAAGGGCAGGGCGCCCAGTTGCTGGATGGCGTCGATGCAAAACAGCACATTCTGTTGTTTGCAGCCGGCACCCAGGCGTTGCAGGTCGAGGCGCAGACCGCTGGCGAATTGCACCGCGCTCACCGACATCAACCGGGTGCGCGGTCCGCAGGCTGCCAACAGGGCGCCTTCCGGGTCATCGCCGGTGAGGCTGGCCTGCACCACTTCCACGCCCTGTGCCGCCAATGCTTCCCAGACGATGCGATTGGAAGGGAATTCTTCATCGCTGATAACGATCTGGTCGCCGCTTTGCCATGGCAGTCCGAAGGCGACAAAAGACAATGCTTCAGAAGTATTTTTGACCAGTGCGACGTCATCCGTCGACGGAGCATTAAGCAGGCGCATCAGCCGTTCACGCAGGCGTTGTTCAAGTTCCATCCAGTCCGAATAGTCCCGTGCGCCCAGTAAAACGTTCTCTTGAGCGAAGCGTGTCACCGCCGTGGCGGCGCGATTTGGCCAGGGTGCAACGGCTGCATGATTCAAATAACGCAGGCCCGGAGCCTGTACAAATTCATCAAGAAACATAGTCATGGTCGGATGATCCGTGCAATTTGGCGCAAGTTAGGCATAATACGCGGCTTCGTATTTTGACCCCTACAGACCTTTTCTTATGCATAAAGAACCTCGTAAGGTCCGTGAGTTTCGTCGCCGCGAGCAAGAAATTCTCGACACCGCGCTCAAGCTGTTCCTCGAACAAGGTGAAGACAGTGTCACCGTCGAGATGATCGCTGATGCCGTGGGTATCGGCAAAGGCACCATCTACAAGCACTTCAAGTCCAAGGCGGAGATCTATCTGCGCCTGATGCTCGATTACGAGCGTGACCTGAACGAGCTGCTGCACTCTGCCGATGTCGATAAGGATAAGGAAGCCCTGTCCCGGGCCTATTTCGAATTCCGCATGCGCGATCCGCAACGTTACCGGTTGTTCGATCGCCTGGAAGAGAAGGTGGTCAAGGGCAATCAGGTGCCGGAGATGGTCGAGGAGTTGCACAAGATTCGCGCCTCCAACTTCGAACGCCTGACCTTGTTGATCAAGGGCCGCATCAGCGAAGGCAAGCTTGAAGACGTGCCGCCGTATTTCCACTACTGTGCTTCCTGGGCGCTGGTGCACGGCGCTGTCGCGCTGTATCACTCGCCGTTCTGGAGCAACGTGCTGGAAGATCAGGAAGGTTTCTTCCAGTTCCTGATGGACATCGGCGTGCGCATGGGCAACAAGCGCAAGCGCGATACCGACACGCCGAGCAGCTGAACCATTCAGATGCCTTATTGCGCCATGTTTTCTCTGTATGGCGCAGTGCCCCAGGAATATACTCAGGCTTAGGTATTGCTAAAACTTGATTTGTGAGTCAAGTTTTAGCGCGTCCGAATCTACTTCCGCCGGAGTGATCCATGATCGTTGACCGACAAGGCAGGCAGTTCCGCAATTTGCGGGTCAGTCTGACCTCCGCCTGCAACTACGCCTGTACCTATTGCGTGCCCAATGGCAAGCGACTGGTGGCTGCGCAGGATGAACTGTCGGCCGAGGCCATGGCGCGCGGCGTTGCCTACCTGATCGAAGCCGCGGGCATCGAGCGCTTGCGCATCACCGGTGGCGAGCCGCTGGTGAGCCCGAAGCTGGAAACCTTCATGACGGCTGTCGGGCAGATGGGCCTTGCCGACATCAGCCTGACCACCAACGGTCAGTTGCTGGCGAAAAAACTGCCCTTGCTGGTGGACGCCGGCATTCGGCGGATCAACGTTTCCCTCGATACCCTGGACGCCGATGCGTTCCGCAGCATTGCGCGCGGTGGTGATCTGGCGACGGTGCTCAACGGCATGGACCAGGCTCGCGCAGCGGGCATGAAGATCAAGGTCAACATGGTGCCGTTGCGCGGGCAGAACCTCGATCAAGTGATGCCGTTGCTCGATTATTGCCTGGAGCGCGGTTATGAATTGCGCTTCATCGAGCTGATGCGCATGGGGCATCTGGCCAGCGATTCAAACGCATTCCTGCAGCAGTTTGTCAGCCTCAAGCAGTTGCTGGGCCTGATCGGTGAGCGTTATGAGTACCTGCAGGCCGACGCGCCGGTGGATGCCACGGCTGTGCGTTACGAAATTCCGGGGCGCGGCTATTTCGGCGTGATCGCCAATGAAAGCGTGCCGTTCTGCCGCACGTGCTCGCGCTTGCGCCTATCGTCCACTGGCTGGCTGCATGGCTGCCTGTCGTCGAGTAACCGCCACTATGTCGGTGACTTGCTGGACAAACCCCGTCATCAAGCATTGCCGGCGCTCCAGCGTCTGCTGGTGAAAGCTCTGGGCGACAAGCAGGAAGTGGCATTTTCCGGTGGTGCGACCGTGATGAAGATCATCGGCGGTTGATAAATCTCTGTGGCGAGGGAGCTTGCTCCCCCCGGGTCGCGAAGCGGCCCTGAAAACATATCCCCGCGACCTGTCGGGCATACCGCATTTATCCGTTCTACGACGGCTGCGCCGCCGAGCGGGAGCAAGCTCCCTCGCCACAGGTCCTCATTCTCAATCTGGAAATGTTCAAGTCCTCAAGGACTGGCGCGGAAGCTGCATCCTGCCGACATTCGCCGGTTTTCCGTCACCGGCCTCTGGAGGGTAGGATGCGTAGCCTGGTTTTGCTGCTGGCCGTTTTGGCGCTTGGCGGCTGCATGAATGTCAGCGACATGGGCGAAGGGGTTCGCTACCACATGAGCGACTCTGGTCTGCTCGATCACAGCGACAGCCGTCGTGTGAATAATCTGCGCATTCAGCCAGACTCGTTTATCTATATCGCCCAAGGCGCTTTTGCACCGCCGGGCAGTGCCTATCCGCGGCCGAACGTGGTCGCTGAAGAAGCCTTCAACGGTTTCATCGAATATTTCCCGATGGTTCGCCGTGCTCGCGCCCCCGAAGGCCTCGACACTGCGATGGGCGAGGCGCGTGCGGCTGGTGCGCATTACCTGCTCTACACTCGTTTTGCCAAGGCCGACGACCGTATCGGCAACTCGGATGAATTGCTTGATCAGGGCGCCGTGGATCGCCTGGGGATCGACAGTGGAGTGATTCAGATCATGCTGATCGAGACCAGCACCCAGTATTTGATCGATACTGCACGAATCAAGAGCCGTGGCGGTTTACTGACGTTCCACGACAACAAACCAGAAGACTTGATCGCTCAGCCGCTGGCGCAATACGCTCGCAGCCTGCTGGGCATGAGCGATCAATAGTTCACCAGGAGAGCCGCATGAATGGTCCGCAAAAAGCTAACGATCTGTTGGGGCAAATCCCCAAGTCCAAAGGCTTGCCGCCGGTCCATTTGTGGAACCCCGACTTCTGCGGCGATATCGACATGCGCATCGCCCGCGACGGCACCTGGTATTACCTGGGCACGCCGATCGGGCGCAAGCCGATGGTCAAGCTGTTCTCCACCATCATTCGCTGCGACGGCGATGATTACTTCCTGATTACTCCGGTCGAGAAGGTCGGGATCAAGGTCGATGACGCGCCTTTCATTGCCGTGACGCTGGAGGTGGAAGGTGAGGGTGAAGCCCAGTTGTTGCGCTTCACCACCAATGTTGATGAGCAATCCGAGGCGGGTGCCGAGCATCCGTTGCGGGTAGTGATCGATCCCGTTACCCAGGAGCCTGCGCCTTACGTGCATGTGCGCACCAACCTTGAAGCGCTGATCCATCGCAACGTGTTTTATCAACTGGTCGAACTGGCCGTGACCCGCGAAATCGACGGGCAGCGCTGGTTGGGTGTCTGGAGCGGCGGCGAGTTTTTCCCTATCGGCCTTGAGCCGTAACGCGCCGAGCTTCTGTACGCTGGAAAATGGCCCGGTATTCAAACCGGACCATGGCCGATGGGCTTACAAGCCCTTGCTCTTGAGCCGGGCGGCATGTTCCAGATAGAGACTGACCGGGCTCACGTTCCAGCTGGTGATCCCGGCCATTTGATTGACGGCGTCAAAATGGTCCATGGGGTAATCCGAGCGAATCACTTTCCCCAAGTGCGAGCTGTATCGTCCGACCAACCCATCGTTGGCGTTTTTCTCTTTATAAAATAACTTCGACAGCACAATGCAGTTGATGTGGGTTGGATCGAGTATTTGCGGGGTTTGGAAGTTCTGCAGGATCCCGCTCCAGGAGTAGTAATACACGCCGTTTTCAATTTCGTTGCCTTCACCGCCCCAGACTTTCGGTACCCCTTGCGGGTATTTGCGATTGAATTCAGCCAACCCTGCGCTGGTCAGCGATTCGAAAGCTGCTTGAGGGTCCTGAGGGTTTTGCGGGTGGCCGCTGATCAGCGAAATGAACGTGCCGACTGCGCTGAACAAGGCCAGCACGAACGCTTCGGGCAACTCTCCGGGTGTCAGCGCCTTATGCAATTGGTCGGCAATCTCGGAGCCGTGATTGGGGCAACTGACAGAGGTGACCGACGCGACCTTTTCCGGGTGCAGCGCTGCTACGTAGCGTGCGGCCAGGGGACCTTGGCTATGGCCGATCAGATTGACCTTGGCCGCGCCTGTTTCCTGCAAAATGCGGTTGACCTGTTCGAGCAGTTTTTCACCGCGCTCTTCATTGCCGTTGACGGCTGGAATATTGACTGTAAACACCCGCGCGCCAGCGTGTTCCAAGGCTTCCTTGATATCGAAGAAGTACGGATAACCGGCAATCGTATCGAAGCCGAAAAGGCCGTGAACCAAAACAATCGGGTATTGCGTAGACGCATCCATGTTCATGCTTATACCTGTCGATAGCGGATTCAAGTGGAACAGATGCTATTGACTGCTTGATCTGTCGCGGCTAACCGTAGTTTACAAAGCACGATGGTACAAATTGCTCCGGGCAGGGCAATGACTTCAGGTCGTGCTGGACGGTCAGCTGATTTCTTCGATGAATTCGTCCATGAAACGCTTCAGGCGTGCATGACGCAGCTCGGCCAAGCGCTTGCCAGTCGGTGTCTGGAAGCCATTGGCGAGGTGCAACAACTTGGTCTGGAAGTGGTCGAGGCAGAAGCGCTTGTCGTCATACTCTCGAGATGTCGCCGTGGGATCCTGCGGATCATACAGCGTGCTGCCCATGCGTCCGGCGATGTAAAACGTGCGCGCAACGCCGAGCATGCCGAGGGAGTCGAGGCGGTCGGCGTCCTGGAGGATTTTTGCTTCAAGCGTGGTCGGTGCGATGTTCGCTGAAAAACTGTGGGCCTCGATGGCGTGAGCGACTGCCGCGCTTTTATGCGTGGGCCAATCCAGCTGGTTGAGGATCGACGAGGCTTTTTCCGCCGCCAGTCGCGAGGCCTGAGAGCGCAGTGGTGAATTTTTTTCCACCGCCACGCAGTCGTGCAGCAACACCGCGGCCAGCAGCACTTCAAGGTCACCGCCTTCTTCGGTTTGAATCCGCTGAACGTTGCACCACACCCGTTGCAAGTGCGACAGATCGTGGGCGCCATCCTCGGACGGTTCCAGCGCGTGGGGCAGCAAGGTTGAGGCGAGGTTTTGCAGTGGGGCGAAGGCAACGAGGCTCATAACAATCCTTTTGTGGCGACGTCCGTAGATTAAGTTTTGAAGTGGCATGTGACGAGCGCTGATCGCCGACATAGTATGGCGGTTTCAACTGTTCACAAGGCACGTCCATGTCGATCGAAATCCGCCCGGCCACCCCCAGCGATGCGCCACAAATTCTCGCGTTCATCACCGAACTCGCCGACTACGAGCGCGCCCGGCATGAAGTCATCGCCAGTGTCGCCGACATCGAGCGCAGCCTGTTCAGCGAAGGCGCCACCGCCCATGGCCTGATCTGCCTGCGCGACGGCTTGCCGATTGGTTTCGCGGTGTTTTTCTTCAGCTACTCAACCTGGCTGGGCAGCAACTGCCTGTACCTTGAAGACCTCTACATCACCCCCGAGCAACGCGGTGGCGGCGCCGGCAAACAACTGCTGCGCCACCTCGCAAAAATTGCCTGCGCCAACGACTGCGGCCGCTTCGAATGGAGCGTGCTGGAATGGAACACCCCGGCCATCGACTTCTACAAGTCCCTCGGCGCCCAGCCGCAGGAAGAGTGGGTGCGTTATCGCATGGATGGGGAGGTGTTGCGGGAGTTTGCCCAGGGCAATTGATCGCTCGCAGCATTTGTTAGAGATCGCAGCCTTCGGCAGCTCCTATACCGATTCGTAGGAGCTGCCGAAGGCTGCGATTTTTTTTGGGTCGAGAGCGCTCAAAACCATATTTGAATTCAATAAGTCCCAATATATGGGAGTGATATTTATATATTGAGATATGTGTGTATCCAGGTTTATAGTCCAGCTCACTCACTGCCAAAAACAAAACAGGTGAAGCGATGCTGGCGCAATTGATCGCGCTCGATTGGGGGACGACGTCCCTTCGTGCGTACAAGCTCGGCCCGAATGGTTGTGTCCTCGATCAGCGCTCGCTGGCGTCGGGGATCATGCAGTTGCCGAAAGCGTCGCGGGTGATTGCCGGCCAGTTGTGCACCGACGGATTTGAACTGGCGTTCGATGAAGCCTGCGGTGACTGGCTCGATGCGCAGCCCGGTCTTCCGGTGATCGCCTGCGGCATGGTCGGCAGTGCACAGGGCTGGCGTGAAGCGGCTTACTGCGATACGCCGGCGAATGTCGCCAACCTCGGCACGTCCCTGCAAACCGTGCGCAGCCTGCGCGATGTTGATGTGCATATCGTGCCCGGTGTGATTGAGCGCTCGCGGCTGCCGAATGTGATGCGTGGCGAAGAGACCCAGGTCCTTGGTGTGCTGCAGAACCTGCCAGCCGGGGCTGGTGACAACCTGTTGATCGGCCTCCCGGGCAGCCATTCGAAATGGGTCGAAGTGGTCGAAGGCTGTATCACTCATTTCGACACGTTCATGACTGGCGAGCTATTCGCAGTGCTCAGCGAGCACAGCATTCTCGGGCGCACGCAACAGCGCGACGCAGCCTTCGACAGCGAGGCCTTTGATCGCGGCGTTCAGGTGGCGTTGTCGGCGGACGGTGAGATCGGCCCGCTGTCGACGCTGTTCAGTGCACGCAGCCTTGGCCTGACCGGCGAGCTCAGTGCCACAGCACAGCCGGACTATTTGTCTGGCCTGTTGATTGGTCATGAGTTGTCCGCGCTGGCAACGGTGCATCGTCATCGCCGCCACAGCGCAAAGCTTCCGTCGATCGTTCTGATCGGCAATGCCCAACTCTGTGCCCGCTATCAACGAGCCCTCGCTACCTGCGGTTTTTCTCATGTGACCTTGGCCGAACAAGCCACCGAACGCGGTTTGTGGCAACTGGCGGTCGCGGCCGGGCTGCTCGGTAAAACTACTTCCGTTCAACCCGACTAGAGGTCTGACATGCTCAAGCAAGCACTGGCGAAAAACGGTCTGATCGCAATCCTTCGCGGTCTGCGCCCGCAAGAGGCGGCGGCCATTGGGGAGGTGTTGTATCAGGCAGGTTTTCGCGTCATTGAAGTGCCACTCAACTCCCCCGAACCGTACGAAAGCATCCGCATCCTGCGCAGCATCTTGCCCGCCGATTGCCTGATCGGCGCCGGTACGGTGTTGACCCCGGAACAGGTCCTGCAAGTGAAGGCGGCCGGCGGTCAGGTGATCGTCATGCCCCACAGTGATCCCAAGGTGTTGCGTGCGGCCAGGGCGGCGGGTTTGTACTTGTCGCCTGGCGTTGCCACGCCGACCGAAGCCTTTGCCGCACTGGCCGAAGGCGCGGATGTCTTGAAGATGTTCCCGGCAGAACAAATGGGCCCGGCGGTGGTCAAGGCCTGGCTGGCGGTGCTGCCGGCCGGGACCGTGCTGCTGCCGGTAGGCGGGATTACTCCAGACAACATGCAGGCGTTTGTCGAGGCGGGCGTCAAAGGCTTTGGCCTGGGTTCCGGGTTGTTCAAGCCGGGACTCACGCCTGAGGAAGTAGCCGTTCGGGCCAGGGCGTATGTCGCGGCCTGGAACGCGCTGCGCTGAGATTTGTCTGGCGCCGCGTGCGCTGCATCCATCAAGACTGCATTAATAAAAAGAGAGCAGAAGATGAAAATCACCAAACTGACGACCTTCATCGTTCCGCCGCGCTGGTGCTTCCTCAAGGTCGAAACCGACGAGGGCGTGACCGGTTGGGGCGAGCCGGTGGTCGAGGGGCGCGCCCATACCGTCGCTGCGGCGGTGGAAGAACTTTCGGATTACTTGATCGGTAAAGACCCGCGCAATATCGAAGATATCTGGACCGTGCTCTATCGCGGCGGTTTCTACCGTGGTGGCGCGATTCACATGAGTGCCCTGGCCGGGATCGATCAGGCGCTGTGGGACATCAAGGGCAAAGCCCTCGGTGTGTCGGTGAGCGATCTGCTGGGCGGTCAGGTTCGCGACAGGATTCGCGTCTATTCGTGGATCGGCGGCGACCGCCCGGCCGACACCGCGAGGGCTGCCAGGGACGCTGTCGAGCGGGGTTTCACCGCGGTGAAAATGAACGGCACCGAAGAGCTGCAATTCGTCGACAGCTTCGAGAAAGTCGATCTGGCGCTGGCCAACGTCGCCGCCGTGCGTGATGCGGTGGGGCCGAATGTCGGCATCGGCGTGGACTTCCATGGCCGGGTCCACAAACCGATGGCCAAGGTGCTGATGAAGGAACTGGACGCCTACAAGCTGATGTTCATCGAAGAGCCGGTGCTCAGCGAAAACTACGAAGCTTTGAAAGAATTGGCGCCGCTGACCAGCACGCCGATTGCGCTGGGCGAGCGGTTGTTTTCCCGTTGGGATTTCAAGCGGGTGCTCAGCGAAGGCTATGTCGACATCATCCAGCCGGATGCCTCTCATGCCGGCGGTATCACCGAAACCCGCAAGATCGCCAACATGGCCGAAGCCTACGACGTGGCGCTGGCGTTGCATTGCCCGTTGGGCCCGATTGCCCTGGCGGCGTGCCTGCAACTGGACGCGGTTTGCTACAACGCGTTTATCCAGGAGCAGAGCCTGGGCATCCATTACAACGAAAGCAATGACCTGCTCGATTACGTCAAGGATCCGCGGGTGTTCGACTATGACCAGGGCTTCGTGAAGATCCCGAACGGCCCGGGCCTGGGCATCGAGATCAACGAGGAATACGTTGCCGAGCGCGCCGCCATCGGCCACCGCTGGCGCAACCCGATCTGGCGCCATGCCGATGGCAGTTTTGCCGAGTGGTGATAGTGGTCTGACCCAACACAGTTCCCCTGTGGAGCGAGCTTGCTCGCGAAGACGGCGGCATGTGCAGCGAGGATGTTCAGGCATACCGCGTCGGCCCAATCGCGAGCAGGCTCGCTCCCACAAGGTATCAACACTAGTCTTTGTATCGCCCTCAATAATCATAAGAAGAGGCACCCCCATGCATCCCGAGACTTTCACCGGGCAGGCGTCGTTGGTGACGCCGAGCCGCAAGCGTTTTTTCATCATGGTCCTGCTGTTCATCACTGTGGTGATCAACTACCTGGACCGCAGCAACCTGTCGATTGCAGCTCCGGCGCTGACCAGCGAACTGGGTATCGATCCGATCCATGTCGGGCTGATCTTCTCGGCGTTCGGCTGGACCTACGCCGCCATGCAGATCCCCGGTGGCTGGCTGGTGGACCGGGTGCCGCCGCGCATCCTCTACAGCGTTGCGCTGCTGCTGTGGTCGGTGGCCACGGTGATGCTCGGTTTCGCCGCCAGCTTCATCGCGCTGTTCGTCTTGCGCATGGCCGTGGGCGCGCTGGAAGCGCCTGCCTATCCGATCAACAGCCGGGTGGTGACCACCTGGTTTCCCGAGCGTGAGCGCGCGACCGCTATCGGCTTCTACACCTCCGGGCAGTTCGTCGGGCTGGCCTTTCTGACGCCCGTATTGGCCTGGCTGCAACATCAATACGGTTGGCACATGGTGTTCGTCAGCACCGGTGTGGTGGGGATTCTCTGGGCGGCCGTCTGGTACGCGGTGTATCGCGAGCCACGGGATTTCAAGGGGGCCAATCTGGCGGAAGTCGAACTCATCCGTAAGGGCGGCGGGCTGGTCGATATCCAGGCCGAGACGGCTCGGCGCAAGGCACCGTTCAGCTGGACGGACCTGGGCACTGTGTTGAGCCAACGCAAGTTGTGGGGCATCTACCTCGGACAGTTCTGCCTCAATTCGACGTTGTGGTTTTTCCTGACCTGGTTTCCGACCTACCTGGTGAAGTATCGCGGCATGGACTTCATCAAGTCCGGCCTGCTGGCGTCGCTGCCGTTTCTGGCGGCGTTCATTGGTGTGCTCTGCTCGGGGTTCTTCTCTGACTGGCTGATTCGCCGCGGCGCGACGATCGGTTTCGCCCGCAAGTTGCCGATCATTGGTGGGTTGCTGATTTCCACCTCGATCATCGGTGCCAACTTTGTCGAGTCGACGCCGTGGGTGATCGCCTTCCTGGCGCTGGCGTTTTTCGGCAACGGGCTGGCTTCGATCAGCTGGTCGCTGGTCTCGACCTTGGCACCGGCACGCTTGTTGGGGCTGACGGGCGGGGTGTTCAACTGCATCGGTAATCTGGCGGCGATCGCCACGCCGATCGTGATCGGCTTTCTCGCCAGCGGCGACTCCTTCGCCCCGGCGATCACCTACATCGCCGCGCTGGCGTTGATTGGCGCACTTTCCTACGTCTTGTTGGTAGGAAAGGTTGAGCGTATCAAGTTGTAGTCCTGAGGGACGGGCGACCATAATGCCGCCCGTTCCCCCGCTCATTGTTGAAGGCTGGATATGCAGGAAGACGCCGCAAAAAACGCCAAGGACGCCGCGCCGACGGGTACCCAGACGCTGCTACGCGGCCTGGGTGTAGTTCAGGCCGTGGCCAGTGGCGCGCGCGACCTCAAGGAAATTGCCCGGCTGATCGGCACCACCCGCAGCACCACCCATCGGCTGGCCAGTTGCCTGGTGGAGGAGCGCTATCTGCGGGTCGTGCCGCAAATCGGTTACTTGCTGGGGCCCAAGCTGATCGAGCTGGGTTTCCAGGCGCGCGAAGCGCTGCCGCTGGTGACCCTGGCCGGTCCGTATCTGGACGAGTTGTCGGCGTTGACCGGCGATACCATTCACCTGGCGATTCGTGAAGACGACGACGTGCTGTACCTGCACAAGAATCCCGGGCGCAATGGTCCGGAAATGCGTTCGCGGGTCGGCCATCGCATGCCCTTGGCGCGCACCGGGATCGGCAAGGCGCTCATGCTCGATGACTCGCCACAGGAGTGGCAGCGCCTGTATCGGATCAGCTTGCCGGTGGGCGGGCAAAACCAGTTATGGCCACAGCGCCCGGAGCCAACCTGGGAGCAATTCCAGCAGCGCATGCTGGAGTACTCGGCGGGCGGCTATGCCTTTGACCTGGAAGACAATGAACCGTCGATCCGCTGTGTCGCGGCGCCGGTACGCGATGCCAGCCGGCGAATCGTCGCCGGGATCAGCATCGCCAGCACCGTACCCTATATGCCGCTGGAGAAAATGGCCGAGCTGATTCCGCTGATCAAGCAGGTCGCCGCCCGGCTTTCCGCCGAGTTGGGGGCCAAGGCCTGAACCGGGCCTGCGTTACAGCGGGGTGAGGACGTTCATCACGGTATCGAGGGCGACACGGGTGTCGTCAAGTTGCACCAGCGAGGCATGCCGGGCACCGAGGGCGTCACGATTCTTGATGGCGGTCAGTATCGCCTTGTGCCGGGGCAGGCTGAGCCTTTGAATGTCGGGGCGCCGGTTGGTGATGCTGATTGACTCGCGCAGCGGCAGCGAAAGCATGTTGCACATGTAGGCGAGCAAGTCGTTGCGGGTCGCGTCGGCGATCGCATGGTGAAAATCCAGGTCCGCCTGCAAGAGGTTCTCGTGGGTCTGAGCCGTTTCCATGGCCTGGTAGGCTTTTTCGATGATCGCGATGTCGGCGTCGGTCGCCGTGGTGGCGGCCATGGCGGCGATTTCCGGCTCAAGGATTCGACGCACGCCCGACAAGGTGTTGAAGAACTCGCTGTGAGGTGTGGACTGCATCAGCCAGGACAGCACGTCGGGATCCAGCAAGTGCCATTTCGAGCGTGGGCGCACCAGCGCGCCGACCCGTGGCTTGGAGTACACCAGCCCCTTGGCGCTCAGCACCCGGGTGGCTTCGCGCAGCACCGAGCGACTGACCTGATAGGTCTCACACAGCGTTGCCTCCTGGGGCAATCGTTCTTCCGGCTTGAGGCGTCCGGAGACAATGTGCATGCCCAGTTCCTGGACGATCTGGGCATGCATGCTCTTGCGTGGCTTGGGGGACTGCTGATCCATGACAGGGGCGCTGCTCTGACGAAATACACGGCATCATAACATCGCTGCCGCCTCAATCAGGCGCTCCTGTACGCCTGAACCGATTCACTATCAGTGTGAATGACGCGGCACCTCGGCACCGCGGCAACCCACCAGAAAGTCGAAGTCGCAGCCCTGGTCCGCCTGTAGCACGTGGTCGATGTACAGCTGGCGATAGCCGCCCACGATCAGTTTCTGTGGCGCTTGCAGGTCGGCCATGCGTGCCGCCAGCTCGGCGTCCGGGATATCCAGGTGCAGACGCCCATTGGCACAATCGAGCTCGATCCAGTCGCCTTCTTTCACGGCGGCCAACGGTCCGCCGGCAGCTGCTTCCGGGGCGACGTGCAAGACCACCGTGCCGTACGCCGTGCCGCTCATGCGCGCGTCGGAAATCCGCACCATGTCGGTGACGCCCTGGGCCAGCAATTTGGCCGGCAAGCCCATGTTGCCTACTTCCGCCATGCCGGGATAACCCTTGGGGCCGCAGTTTTTCATCACCAGGATCGAGTGAGCATCGACGTCCAGCTCCGGGTCGTTGATCCGCGCCTTGTACATGTCGAAGTTCTCGAACACCACCGCACGGCCGCGATGCTGCATCAGTTCGGGGCTGGCGGCGGAAGGCTTGAGCACGGCACCGAGAGGGGCCAGGTTGCCACGCAGCACGCAGATGCCGCCGTCCGCGCGGATCGGGTTGGAGAGGGGGCGGATCACTTCATCCTGGCCGTAGATCGGTGCCTCTCTGGTGTTTTCGCCGATCGACTTGCCATTGACGGTCAAGGCATCGGGATGGGGAATCAGGTTGGCTTCGCCGAGGCGGCGCAGGACGGCCGGCAGGCCCCCGGCATAGTAGAACTCTTCCATCAGGAAACGCCCGGACGGTTGCAGGTCGACAATGGTCGGCATGCCGCGACCGATGCGGGTCCAGTCATCCAGTTCAAGCTCGACGCCGATGCGCCCGGCGATGGCTTTCAAGTGAATCACCGCGTTGGTCGAGCCGCCGATGGCGGCGTTGACGCGAATGGCATTTTCGAAGGCTTGCTTGGTGAGGATCTTCGACAGTTTCAGGTCCTCGCGAACCATCTCCACCGCGCGCATCCCGGACATGTGCGCCAGGACATAACGGCGCGCATCCACCGCCGGAATCGCCGCGTTGTGGGGCAGGGAAGTGCCCAGTGCCTCGGCCATGCAGGCCATCGTGGAGGCGGTGCCCATGGTGTTGCAGGTCCCCGCCGAGCGAGACATGCCGCCCTCGGCCGCCAGGAAGTCGTCGAGGCTGATGGTGCCGGCCTTGACCTGTTCGCTGAGTTGCCACACCACGGTACCCGAGCCGATGTCCTGGCCCTTGTGCTTGCCGTTGAGCATCGGCCCGCCGGTGACGACGATGGCGGGAACGTCGCAACTTGCGGCGCCCATCAGCAGCGCCGGCGTGGTCTTGTCGCAGCCGGTCAGCAGCACCACACCGTCGATCGGGTTGCCGCGAATGGCTTCCTCGACGTCCATGCTCGCCAGGTTTCGGGTGAGCATGGCGGTGGGGCGCAGGTTCGACTCACCGTTGGAGAACACCGGGAACTCCACGGGAAAGCCGCCGGCCTCGATCACCCCGCGTTTGACGTGCTCGGCAATCTGGCGAAAGTGCGCGTTGCACGGGGTCAGCTCCGACCAGGTGTTGCAGATCCCGATGATGGGCTTGCCATGAAACTGATGGTCGGCAATACCCTGGTTCTTCATCCAGCTGCGGTACATGAAGCCGTTCTTGTCGGCGGTACCAAACCACTGGGCGGAGCGCAGGTCGGGTTTTTTATCAGACATGGCTAGATCTCTTATAGTAAGACTATATTGTTCTTTTCTGGCGCTAACATAAGCGTAAATTCTCGGGTTTGGAAGTCTTGTTGAGTAAATAGTAATACTATATAGTCGTTTGCAACTGAGGTATGACCCTGGCGGTTTTCCGCGAGAGGCGTCCCCGAGCTTCCATAAAAACAACAATTGGAGATCGATCCCATGGGTCAGGAGCTGCGACCGATTCGTCGCATCACGCTGAAGCCAAAGCTTTTCCTGAGCCCGCGATCAGGAGAAGGTTCATGCGTTTAGTTCAGTTCGAATTGAGTAACGGCGAGCGCCGGGTCGGCGTGGTCGAGGACGGTCTGGTCCGTGAAGTGCAGTCCGTACGCACGGTGCGCGAGCTGGCGCTGGCCGCCATCGAGACGGGCGTCGATCTGCAGCAGCAGGTCCAGCGCCTCGGTCTGGGGAGGAGTCACGATTATGCGCAATTGCTGGCCGAGCTCAGGATACTGGTGCCGCTGGATCACCCGGACCCGGCGCATATGCTGGTCAGCGGCACCGGTCTGACCCATCTGGGCAGCGCGGCGGCACGGGACAAGATGCATCAGCAGGCCGGTGACGACAGCGCGATGACCGACACCATGCGGATCTTCAAGTGGGGCGTGGAAGGCGGTAAACCCGCTGCCGGTCAGGTCGGTGTGCAACCGGAATGGTTCTACAAGGGCGACGGTAGCACTGTCGTGCGTCCGGGGCAGGCATTCGCGCTGCCGCCATTCGCCGAAGACGCCGGCGAAGAGCCGGAAATCGGCGGCCTGTATGTCATCGGCCACGACGGCAAGCCTTATCGCCTGGGGTTTGCCGTGGGCAACGAGTTCTCCGATCACGTCATGGAGCGCAGGAATTACCTGTACCTGGCCCACTCCAAATTACGCAATTGCAGTTATGGCCCTGAACTGCGGGTCGGTGAACTGCCCCGGCACCTGGCCGGCAGCAGTCGCATTTTGCGTAATGGCGAGGTCGTGTGGCAGAACGAGTTCCTCAGTGGCGAAGCCAATATGTGCCACAGCCTGGAAAACCTTGAATACCACCACTTCAAATACCGTCAGTTCCTGCGACCGGGGGATGTACACATTCACTTCTTCGGCACCGCGACCCTGTCTTTCGCAGACGGTATCCGTACGCAGCCGGGCGATGTGTTCGAAATCAGCCAGGCGGAGTTCGGCGCGCCCTTGATCAACGGTATCGCCAGCGACGACGCGGAGCTGGCCCCCGGTCAAGTAGGCACACTTTAAGGAGACAGGCATGACTCGGATTCTTGGTCACAACTACATCGGCGGCCGGCGCAGTGCGACTGGCACCGTGACCCTGCAGAGCTTCGACGCGCAGACTGGCGAAGCATTGCCCCATGCTTTCCACCAGGCGACGGCGCAGGAGGTCGATGCCGCCGCCAATGCTGCCGCGACGGCCTATCCGGCCTATCGAGCCTTGAGTGCGCAGCGTCGCGCGTATTTCCTGGCGTCAGTGGCCGATGAACTGGATGCGCTGGACGATGAGTTCATCGCCCTGGTTTGCCGTGAAACCGCGCTGCCCGTTGCCCGCATCCAGGGCGAGCGCAAGCGTACCAGTGGCCAGATGCGCCTGTTCGCCGACGTGCTGCGTCGTGGCGATTTCTACGGGGCGCGCATCGATCGGGCGCTGCCTGATCGCCAACCGTTACCGCGCCCGGATCTGCGTCAGTACCGCATCGGCCTGGGGCCGGTGGCGGTGTTTGGCGCGAGCAATTTTCCGCTGGCGTTTTCCACTGCCGGCGGCGACACGGCGGCGGCGCTGGCGGCCGGCTGTCCGGTGGTCTTCAAGGCGCACAGCGGGCACATGGCGACCGCCGAACGGGTCGCCGATGCGATCATCCGGGCGGCCGAGGCAAACGGAATGCCCGCCGGCGTATTCAACATGATCTATGGCGCCGGGGTCGGTGAGGCGTTGGTCAAGCATCCGGCAATCCAGGCGGTCGGTTTCACCGGCTCGCTCAAGGGCGGTCGAGCGCTGTGCGATATGGCGGCGGCACGCCCGCAACCGATCCCGGTGTTCGCCGAGATGTCGAGCATCAACCCGGTGATCGTATTACCCCAGGCGCTGCAAGCGCGGGCAGATACCATCGCCCGTGACCTGACCGCCTCGGTGGTGCAAGGCTGCGGTCAGTTCTGTACCAACCCGGGCCTGGTGATCGGCATCGGTTCACCGCAGTTCACTGCGTTCACTCGGCAGGTCGCGCAACTGATCGGCGACCAGCCCGCCCAGACCATGCTCAACACCGGCACCTTGAGCAGTTATGGCAAAGGCTTGCAAAGGCTCCTTGCGCACCCTGGCATCGAGCACCTGGCCGGCCATCCACAAGCKGGTAATCAGGCGCAGCCACAGTTGTTCAAGGCTGATGCGAGTTTGCTGGTCAATGGCGATGAAGTGCTGCAGGAAGAAGTGTTCGGTCCAACCACCGTGTTTGTTGAAGTGGCCGATCAGGCGCAACTCAGCGCCGCATTGCACGGGCTGCACGGCCAACTGACGGCGACGATCATTGGCGAAACCGCGGACTTCGCGCAGTTCAGCGAGCTGACGCCGTTACTGGAGCAGAAGGTCGGTCGCATCCTGCTCAACGGTTATCCGACCGGTGTCGAGGTCTGTGATTCGATGGTGCATGGCGGGCCTTTTCCGGCGACCTCGGATGCCCGTGGCACGTCAGTGGGGACCCTGGCCATCGACCGTTTCCTGCGCCCGGTGTGCTTTCAAAACTACCCCGACAGTTTGCTCCCGGACGCCTTGAAAAATGCCAACCCGTTGCGCATTCAACGTCTGGTGGATGGACAGCCATCGCGTGACCGGCTGTAACGCGAGCAAGCTCGTCAGCGCCCGAAAAACAGTAACGATCCAGGAGGCTTCATGGTGTGGACCGCAGTGACCGAACACCGTGCGCAACTGGGCGAGGGTCCGTTTTGGGACGCGCCCGGCCAGGCCCTGTATTGGGTCGATATTGCCGGCCAACAGGCATTACGCCTGAGTGGTGAAAACCTGCAGGTCTGGCAATTGCCGGAGCCTGTGTCGGCGTTCATTCCCTGCGAAAGCGGCGATGCGTTGGTGACCCTGAGCAGCGGCGTGTATCGCCTTGACCTGAGCTCCACGCAAGCGGCGCCGCGCCTGACCTTGCTCTGCGTCGCCGATTCGCAACCGGGCAATCGTCCCAACGAGGCCCGTTGCGATGCCGGCGGCAGGCTCTGGCTGGGCACCATGCAGAACAACATCGGGGAGCAGGGCAAAGACCTGCCGGTCCTGCGGCGTTCCGGTGGCTTGTTCCGTATCGACGCCGATGCGCGAGTCACGCCGCTACTGCGCGGCCTGGGTATTCCCAATACCTTGCTCTGGAGTGAGGACGCCACGCAGGTGTATTTGGGCGACAGCCTGGACGGCACGCTGTATCGGTATTCGATCGGTATCGACGGCCAGCTCGATCCGCCCCGGAAGTGGTTCGGGCCGCACCCGCGCGGCGTCCCGGACGGCTCGGCCATGGACGCCGAAGGCTATCTCTGGAACGCCCGCTGGGACGGCGGTTGCCTGCTCAGGTTGGCGCCCGACGGCGAGGTCGACCGCGTGATCGAGCTCCCCGTCAGCCGACCCACCAGTTGCGTGTTCGGTGGCAAGGATCTGCGAACCTTGTACATCACCAGCGCCGCAAGCCCGCTCAATCATCCGCTGGACGGGGCGGTGCTGGCCATTGAGGTCGATATCGCCGGGAAAATCTGTCACCGATTTGCAGGATAAATTTCAAGCATCAGGCTGCACTGGTTCACAGCTCGCACTCACAACAAAAACAAGGAGTCATCTTATGAATCGTCGTCATCGTGTAATCCGTTCCCTGTGCAGTATCGCCCTGGCGGCATCGGCCGTCAGCATGAGCAGCCTGTTGCTGGCCGCCGCCGAGCCCGCGAAGATCGGGTTTCTGGTCAAGCAAGCGGAGGAGCCCTGGTTCCAGACCGAATGGGCTTTCGCTGAAAAGGCCGGTAAGGACAAGGGCTTTACCGTGATCAAAATCGCCGTGCCGGATGGCGAGAAAACCCTCTCGGCCATCGACAGCCTCGCCGCCAACGGCGCCAAGGGCTTCGTGATTTGCGCGCCGGATGTGTCCCTGGGCCCGGCGATCGTGRCCAGGGCCAAGGCCAATGATTTGAAAGTGATTGCGGTGGATGACCGCTTCGTCGATGCCGGCGGCAAGTTCATGGAGGACGTGCCCTACCTCGGCATGGCCGCCTTCGAAGTGGGCCAGCAGCAGGGCGCCGCCATGGCTGGCGAAGCGAAGAAGCGCGGTTGGGACTGGAAAGACACCTACGCGGTGATCACTACCTACAACGAACTCGACACCGGCAAGAAACGTATCGATGGGTCAGTCAAATCCCTTGAAGAGGCCGGCCTGCCGAAAGACCACATCCTGTTTGCGCCACTCAAGACCCTCGACGTGCCGGGCAGCATGGACGCCACCAACTCGGCACTGGTGAAGCTGCCGGGTACGGCGAAAAAACTGATCGTCGGCGGCATGAACGACAACAGCGTACTGGGCGCCGTGCGCGCCACCGAAAGCGCCGGTTTTGCCGCCGCCAATGTCATTGGTATCGGTATCAATGGTACCGACGCCATCGGCGAATTGAAGAAGCCCAACAGTGGCTTCTTCGGCTCGATGCTGCCCAGTCCGCACCTTGAGGGTTACAACACCGCGAGCATGATGTTCGAGTGGGTCACCACCGGCAAGGAACCCGCGAAATACACCGCGATGGACAAGGTGACACTGATCACGCGCGACAACTTCAAGCAGGAACTGGAAAAGATCGGTCTGTGGAACTGAGGTCGGTTGTTTTCCTCGGCGGCCTTGGTGACAAGGCTGCCTGATCGGTGTGATGAGGTGGTTATGCATGCGCAATTGAACAAACAACAGCACAGTGCCAGCGGCAGTCTGTGCTTCAACGGTATTGGCAAAACCTTTCCCGGGGTCAAGGCGCTGGACGCTATCAGCTTTACTGCCCACCCGGGGCGGGTGCATGCCCTGATGGGCGAAAACGGCGCAGGCAAGTCGACCTTGCTCAAAGTCCTCGGCGGTGCCTACAGCCCCAGCAGCGGAAGCCTGCAGATCGGCGAGCAGACGATGGTCTTCAAGTGCGCCGCCGACAGCATTGCCTGCGGGGTGGCGGTCATCCACCAGGAGTTGCACCTGGTGCCGGAAATGACCGTGGCGGAAAATCTGTTTCTCGGGCATTTGCCGACCCGTTTCGGTGTGATCAACCGCCGTGCGTTGCGCGAGCAGGCACTGGCCTGTCTCAAGGGCCTGGCCGATGAAATCGATCCGCTGGAAAAGCTCGGCCGTCTGTCCCTGGGGCAACGGCAGTTGGTGGAGATCGCCAAGGCGTTGTCCCGTGGCGCCCATGTGATTGCCTTCGACGAACCCACCAGCAGCCTGTCGGCCCGGGAAATCGAGCGCTTGATGGCGATCATCGGACGCCTGCGGGATGAGGGCAAAGTGGTGCTGTACGTTTCCCATCGCATGGAGGAAGTGTTCCGTATCTGCGATGCGGTGACCGTGTTCAAGGACGGTCGTTACGTGCGCACGTTCGAGGACATGAGCGAGCTGACCCACGATCAGTTGGTCACCTGCATGGTCGGTCGCGACATTCAGGACATCTACGACTACCGCCCTCGTCAACGGGGCGAGGTGGCGCTCAAGGTCGATGGTCTGTTGGGGCCTGGCTTGCGCTCTGCGGTGAGTTTCGAGGCGTATCAAGGCGAGATTCTCGGCCTGTTCGGGCTGGTCGGTGCCGGGCGCACCGAGCTGCTGCGCCTGCTTGGTGGTCTTGAGCGCAGTACGGCCGGAAGCCTGCAGTTGTGCGGTGAGGAACTGAAGCTGCGCTCGCCGCGCGATGCCATTGCCGCCGGGGTCCTGCTGTGTCCCGAGGACCGCAAGAAAGAGGGCATCGTGCCGCTTGCAAGCGTTGCCGAGAACATCAACATCAGCGCACGCGGTGCTCATTCCCGGTTTGGCTGGCTGTTGCACGACAGTTGGGAGAAGAGCAACGCCGAGAAGCAGATCAAGGCGTTGAAAGTGAAAACGCCCCATGCGGCGCAGAAAATCATGTACCTGTCGGGGGGCAATCAGCAGAAGGCCATCCTGGGTCGCTGGCTATCGATGCCGATGAAGGTGCTGCTGCTCGACGAACCGACGCGCGGTATCGATATCGGCGCGAAAGCCGAGATTTACCAGATTATCCATAACCTGGCCGCCAGCGGGATTGCGGTGATCGTCGTGTCCAGCGACCTGATGGAAGTGATGGGCGTCTCCGACCGCGTCCTGGTGCTTTGCGAAGGCGTGATGCGCGGCGAGAAGAGCCGCGAACAGGCCAATGAATCCAACTTGCTGCAACTGGCCTTGCCGCGCCAACGCGCTGACGGCCAGGTGAACTGAGAGGTGACTATGACAACCCAAAACAACGCGTTGCCGACGACGCACAAACCCCTGGATGTGCGCGCTCTGCTCGATAATTGGGCGATGCTGTTGGCGGCGCTGGGGATCTTTGTGCTCTGCACCCTGCTCATCGACAACTTCCTCTCGCCCCTGAACATGCGCGGTCTGGGGCTGGCGATTTCCACCACGGGCATCGCCGCGTGCACCATGTTGTATTGCCTGGCGTCCGGGCATTTCGACTTGTCGGTGGGCTCGGTGATTGCCTGTGCCGGGGTCGTTGCCGCGGTGGTGATGCGCGACACCGACAGCGTGTTGCTCGGTATCGGCGCGGCGCTGCTGCTGGGGCTGCTGGTCGGGCTGATCAACGGGATCGTGATTGCCAAGCTGCGGATCAACGCGCTGATCACCACGTTGGCGACCATGCAAATCGTGCGTGGCCTGGCCTATATCTTTGCCAACGGCAAGGCCGTCGGCGTGTCCCAGGATCAGTTCTTCATCTATGGCAATGGCCAGTTGTTCGGCGTGCCGGTGCCGATCCTGATCACCATCGGCTGTTTCCTGTTTTTTGGTTGGCTGCTCAATTACACCACCTACGGGCGCAACACCATGGCCATTGGCGGCAACCAGGAAGCGGCGCTGCTGGCCGGGGTCAATGTCGACCGGACCAAGATCATCATCTTCGCCGTGCACGGGGTCATCGGTGCCTTGGCCGGGGTGATCCTGGCTTCGCGCATGACCTCCGGCCAGCCAATGATCGGCCAGGGTTTCGAATTGACGGTGATTTCCGCCTGCGTGCTGGGTGGGGTGTCGTTGAGCGGCGGGATCGGCATGATTCGGCACGTGATTGCCGGGGTGTTGATTCTGGCGATCATCGAGAATGCGATGAACCTGAAAAACATCGACACGTTTTACCAGTACGTGATTCGGGGTTCCATCCTGCTGCTGGCCGTGGTGATCGACCGCATGAAACAACGCTGATCGCTGTTGTTCAATGTAGGAGATGTCGAGCTTCGCCTAAGCTCGACAGCTCCTGCAAGGCGAGGTTCCGGGTCAGGTTCAGTCGGCCGAGAACTTCAGGACGGTGTTCTGGGCATACGTCTGGCCTGGATCCAGCCGTGTGCTGGGGAAGCCCGGCTGGTTCGGCGAGTCGGGGTAGTGCTGGGTTTCCAGGGTGAATGCGCTCCAGTGTCCGTAGGCCTTGCCAGCCTTGCCCTTGACCGAGCCGTCGAGGAAGTTGCTGGTGTAGAACTGCACCCCGGGTTCGCTGGTGTAGAGCTGCAAGCGACGGCCGGATTGCGGGTCGCGCACATCGGCGGCGAGTTGGCTGACATCACCCTTGGCATCCAGGACCCAGTTGAAGTCAAAACCGCCTTGTTTAGGCTCGGCGAATTTGAGTTGCGGATGATCATCCTTGATGCGCTGGCCGATGGCGGTCGGTTGCCGAAAGTCCATCGGTGTGCCGGCTACCGGGGCCAGTTCACCGGTTGGAATCAAGGTGCCGTTGACCGGTGTGTAATGGCTGGCGTGCAAGGTGGCGAGCTGTTTGAGCACGTCACCGTTACCGGCCCCGGCGAGGTTGAAGTAACTGTGGTTGGTGAGGTTCAGCACCGTGGGTTTGTCGGTGGAGGCCTTGTACTCGATGCGCAGCTCGTTATGGTCGTTGAGGCTGTAGGTGACCTCGACCTTCAGGTTGCCGGGAAAGCCCATCTCACCGTCTGGCGACAGGTAGCTCAAGGTCACACCGACCGAGTCCTTGCTGTTGAGCGGTTGTGCTTTCCAGACGCGCTTGTCGAAACCCAGCGCACCACCGTGCAGCGAGTTGGGGCCATCGTTGAGCGGCATCTGGTAACGCTTGCCGTCCAGTTCGAAGGCACCCTGAGCCAGGCGATTGCCGTAGCGTCCGATGGTCGCGCCGAAGAATGCCTTGCCGCTCTGATAACCCTGGACATCGTCAAAGCCCAGTACCACGTCTTCGAACTTGCCGTTCTTGTCCGGCACTTTCAACGATTGCAAGACGCCGCCGTAGGTAATGACCGTGGCTTGCATGCCATGGCTGTTGCGCAATACATATTGCTCGATGGCGGTTCCATCATGGGTCTTGCCAAACGCCTTGTGTTCGCTGGACAGGCCACCGGCCTGGACGCCGAGGCTGGCCATCATCAGGGAAAGGCCGAGGCCGGAAAGCAGGTGTCGGGATTGCGGCATGGTTGAACGTCCTTTTGTTGTTTTGAGTTTAATAGTTCTACTAATTAGCGATATTTTGTCGAAACAGCAGTAAATTTATAGTCTGAAAGACTGAATTTTCAATATAAAGTAAGACTAATTTGGTGGCTGGCGAAGATGATCCATGAGTGCCCGAGCGCACCTTGAGTCCCGCTGCTTGAATCGAAGTGCCTACTGTGGAGTAACCGTCATATGACTAATGAAACGGGCGCCGGCGTGCCGGCCGTGTACACCGACCTCAAAGATAAAACCGTATTGATTTCCGGCGGTGCCTCGGGGATCGGTGAAGCCATGGTTTGCGCTTTTGCCCGGCAGGGAGCAAAGGTTGCGTTCGTGGACATGGCCAAAAGCCAAGGTGAGCAGTTGGCGGCCCAGTTGTTGGCTGAGGGCCATAGGGTCGGGTTCGCTCACTGTGATATCACTGACGAGAGCGCTTATAAGGAGGCGATTGGACGCTTTGCGCAGACCCTGGGGCCTGTGAATGTCCTGGTGAACAATGCCGCCAATGATGTCAGGCACACCTTGGATGAAGTTGACTCGGAGACTTTCGACAAACTGATTTCCGTCAATTTGAAGCATGCTTTTTTTGCCGCCCGGGCGGTGGTCCCCATGATGAAGGCCGCCGGGGAGGGCGCGATCATCAATCTGGGCTCCATTGGCTGGATGATGGCCTCCAGTGGATACCCGGTCTACGCGGCCAGTAAAGCGGCAACCCACGGCATGACCAGGGCGTTGGCACGGGAGTTGGGGCCATGGCGCATCAGGGTCAACACCCTGGTTCCAGGATGGGTGATGACAGAAAAGCAGCTCGCGTTCTGGGTTGACGATGCCGCCAGGGAGTTGATTAGCCGCAGCCAATGCCTGCCGGGTAACGTGGAACCTTTCCATATCGCAAACATGGCGCTTTTCCTGGCCTCCGAGGCGTCTTCCATGTGTTCGGCGCAAAACTTCATCGTCGATGGTGGTTGGGTCTAGGCGTTTGGGGCAGCCTCAAAAAAGCACCAGCACCGTGCCGTACATGCCGCTGGAAAAATGGCCGAGCTGATCCCCTGGTCAAAGGGGGCACGGCTCGGCTGTCGGGGGAGCTCGGCTTGAAGGGCTAGGCCGCTAAAGTCTGTTCAGACTTTCAAGGTCGCCATGTCGATGACGAAGCGGTACTTCACGTCACCGGCGATCATGCGGCTGTAAGCCTCGTTGATCTGGCGGATGTCGAGCATTTCGATGTCGCAGGTGATGTTGTGCTCGGCGCAGAAATCCAGCACTTCCTGGGTTTCTGCGATACCGCCGATCAACGAACCGGCCAGCACCCCACAACCCAACACCAGTTTGGCGGCGTGGACTTTGAGCGTAATCCGGTTCAGGCGCTGCTACAGAGGGCGGTGTCGTTTGCTCCAGGCAACAAAAAGGCCCCCGTTCGGGAGCCTTGATGTTCAAGTCTACGACTTACATGTTCGGGTAAGTCGGGCCGCCAGAACCTTCCGGGGTTACCCAGGTGATGTTCTGCGCAGGGTCCTTGATGTCACAGGTCTTGCAGTGCACACAGTTCTGGGCATTGATCTGGAAGCGCTTCTCGCCGTCTTCCTTGGTGATTACTTCATATACGCCAGCCGGGCAGTAACGCTGAGCAGGCTCATCGTACAGCGGCAGGTTCTTGCTGATCGGGATGCTCGCGTCGGCCAGCTTAAGGTGGCAAGGCTGTTCTTCTTCGTGGTTGGTACCGGAGATGAACACCGAGCTGAGCTTGTCGAAGCTGAGTTTGCCGTCCGGTTTCGGGTAGTCGATCTTCTTGCTGTCGGCAGCCAGCTTGAGGCAAGCGTAGTCCGGCTTGGTATCGTGCAAGGTGAACGGCAGTTTGCCACCGAAGATGTTCTGGTCGAGCCAGTTGAAACCACCGCCGACGATAGCGCCGTACTTGTGGATCGCCGGGCCGAAGTTGCGGCTGGCGAACAGTTCTTCGTAGAGCCAGCTGGCTTTGAACGATTCAACGTAGCTGTTCAGTTCATCAGCGCCTTCGGAACCTGCGAACAGGGCGTCGGCCACGGCGTCAGCGGCGAGCATGCCGGACTTCATCGCGGTGTGGCTGCCTTTGATCTTGGCGAAGTTCAGGGTGCCGAGGTCGCAACCGATCAGTGCGCCGCCCTTGAAGACCATCTTCGGCAGCGAATTCAGGCCACCTTTGCAGATGGCGCGGGCGCCATAGCTGATGCGCTTGCCGCCTTCCAGGTACTGCTTGAGCACCGGGTGATGCTTGAGGCGCTGGAACTCGTCGAACGGCGACAGGTAAGTGTTGCTGTAGGACAGGTCGACGATCAGGCCGACTACAACCTGGTTGTTTTCCAGGTGATAGAGGAACGAGCCACCGGTGTTTTCGGTGCCCATGATGTCCAGCGGCCAACCGGCGGTGTGTACCACCAGGCCTGGCTGATGCTTGGCCGGATCGATTTCCCAGATTTCTTTCAGGCCAATGCCGTAGTGCTGGGCGTCGGCATCGGTGTCGAGGTTGAAGCGCTTGATCAGTTGCTTGCCGATGTGGCCACGGCAGCCTTCGGCGAACAGCGTGTACTTGCCACGCAGCTCCATGCCTGGGGTGTACAGGCCTTCTTTCGGATTACCTTCACGGTCAACGCCCAGGTCGCCGGTGATGATCCCGCGAACCACGCCGTTTTCGTCGAACAGTGCTTCCTGAGCGGCGAAGCCCGGGTAGATCTCTACGCCCAGGTTCTCGGCCTGCTGGGCCAGCCAGCGGCACAGGTTGCCCAGGGAGATGATGTAGTTGCCTTCGTTGTGCATGGTCTTGGGCACAAAGAGGTCTGGAATCTTGATCGCGCCATCGGCGTTCTTCAGAACGAAGATGTCATCGCGAGTGACCGGAGTGTTCAGCGGTGCGCCGAGTTCTTTCCAGTCCGGGAACAGTTCGTTCAGCGCCCGAGGTTCGAACACCGCGCCAGACAGAATGTGAGCGCCGACTTCGGAGCCTTTTTCGACCACGCAGACGCTAATTTCCTTACCGGCTTCGGCGGCCTTCTGCTTCAATCGGCAGGCGGCGGAAAGACCAGCGGGGCCGGCACCGACGATGACCACGTCGAATTCCATGTATTCGCGTTCCACAGGTTATCTCCTACTCAAGGCTCAACAGTTTTTTTTCTAATTGGAGGTTTGGTGTCGCATCCATGAATCCCTGCACAACGCTGGGAGAGGACAATCGATGAGCCACCTTTCTCTCTAGGCGGCGCATTATATCTACACCACTCTTAGCGTCCAATACAAACGTTTGTTTGAATTTGCTCCAGCCCAGAGAAATCAAAGAAGCGCGGCTTATGACTGGCCATTTTGGCGTATTGACCGGAATAGGTGTTCCGGTCAAGATACGGGCGGTTTTGCGCTCGCCGTAGGCTGACTGTTGGTTTCAAGAGCATCTCTAAAAACAGGGCGAAGGCAGTACAAGGTGACGCGCAGCGCAAGTTTGGCGCGAAGTTTACACGTCGCGACACAGAATGACTCGTTAGTCACCACTGACGAACGGTCATCACGCTTCGTGAGCTGGGTCACCATTACAAATGCCGGCGTTTTTAGAGGTGCCCTTGTGCCCGATGAGCATCAACCGCCAGGTTCGCCTAGGCGACTTTCTTTTCACCGGAGAGTAACGAGGAATCCATGAAGGTTCTTGTAGCTGTCAAACGAGTGGTCGACTATAACGTCAAGGTTCGCGTCAAAGCGGACAACTCCGGCGTCGATCTCGCTAACGTCAAGATGTCGATGAACCCTTTCTGCGAAATCGCAGTGGAAGAAGCCGTACGCCTGAAAGAGAAAGGTGTTGCGACTGAAATCGTCGTCGTCTCCATCGGCCCGTCCTCCGCTCAAGAGCAACTGCGCACCGCGCTGGCTCTGGGTGCCGACCGCGCCATCCTCGTCGAATCCGCCGAAGACCTGACTTCCCTGGCCGTTGCCAAGCTGCTCAAGGCTGTTGTCGACAAGGAACAGCCTTCGTTGGTGATCCTTGGCAAACAAGCCATCGACAGCGACAACAACCAGACTGGCCAGATGCTCGCTGCACTGAGCGGTTACGGTCAGGGCACGTTCGCTTCGAAAGTCGAAGTCACTGGCGACAAAGTTGCCGTGACCCGCGAAATCGACGGCGGCGCACAGACGGTTTCGCTGAAACTGCCGGCCATCGTCACCACCGACCTGCGTTTGAACGAGCCGCGTTATGCGTCCCTGCCAAACATCATGAAAGCCAAGAAGAAGCCGCTTGAAGTGCTGACTCCTGACGCTTTGGGCGTTTCCACCGCCTCTACCAACAAAACCCTGAAAGTCGAAGCGCCGGCTGCACGCAGCGCAGGCATCAAGGTCAAGTCGGTGGCTGAACTGGTCGAGAAACTGAAAAACGAAGCGAAGGTAATCTGATCATGACTATCTTGGTAATCGCCGAACACGACAACAAAGTAGTGGCCCCAGCCACGCTGAACACCGTGGCGGCTGCCGCCAAAATCGGTGGTGACATCCACGTTCTGGTTGCCGGTCAGGGCGTTGGCGCTGTAGCTGAAGCGGCCGCGAAAATCGCTGGCGTGGCCAAAGTGCTGGTCGCCGACAACGCTGCCTACGCACACCAACTGCCAGAAAACGTTGCACCGCTGGTAGCAGAGTTGGGCAAGGGCTACAGCCACATCCTGGCTGCTGCCACCTCCAACGGTAAAAACATCCTGCCGCGCGTTGCCGCTCAGCTGGACGTTGACCAGATCTCCGAGATCATCTCGGTTGAAAGCGCTGACACCTTCAAGCGCCCAATCTATGCCGGCAACGCCATCGCTACCGTTCAGTCCAACGCTTCGGTAAAAGTCATCACCGTGCGTGCTACCGGTTTCGACCCGGTTGCAGCCGAAGGTGGTTCGGCTGCCGTTGAAGCAGTTGCGGCTGCTCACGACGCTGGCACTTCCAGCTTCGTTGGCGAAGAACTGGCCAAGTCCGATCGTCCGGAACTGACCGCTGCCAAGATCGTCGTTTCCGGCGGTCGCGGCATGCAGAACGGCGACAACTTCAAGCACCTGTACGCCCTGGCCGACAAGCTGGGCGCTGCTGTTGGCGCTTCCCGCGCCGCGGTCGACGCAGGTTTCGTACCGAACGACATGCAGGTCGGTCAGACCGGCAAGATCGTTGCACCGCAGCTGTACATCGCCGTCGGTATCTCCGGCGCGATCCAGCACCTGGCCGGCATGAAAGACTCCAAAGTGATCGTTGCGATCAACAAGGACGAAGAAGCGCCGATCTTCCAGGTGGCCGATTACGGCCTGGTGGCGGACTTGTTCGAAGCCATCCCCGAGTTTGAGAAGCTGGTCTAATCCAGCGGCTTGACTTATAAAGAGCCCGGCCTTTTGGCCGGGCTTTTTATTGTCTGCGATTTGAGTGTGGGGAAATACGCCATGGATTTGCGTCGCTTGAGCGGCTTGTGGGGGCTGCTGAGCCTGCTGGCTTTGCCCTCGCTGTCAGTCGCTGCGGGCAAATGCGAGCGTCTGGTGGTGACCGGCAGCCCCGATGCACCACCGTATCTGTGGCGAGACCCGCAAGACCCGACACACTTGATCGGTACCAGCGCCGACTTGTTGCAGCAGATGGCGGGGGAGTTGGGGATCAAGGTCGAGTTGCTGTACGCCGGCAATCGATCTCAAACGCTGGATGAAGTGCGCAGCGGGCGTATCGACATGCTGGCCGACGCGCCTCTGATGGACAATCAACTCGAATCACTGGACTACATCCAGCCGCCGTTGCTGGAAAACGACTATCTGGTCTGGACCCGCAAGGGCTCGGCATTGGTCTACAACGCGGCGCAGGATTTGCGTGGGCATGTCGGCGCCGTCTCGGCAAAGGCTCGTTTGACACAACCGTTCGAGGCGTACGCACAAGAGCAATTGACCTTGATGAGCCTGCCGAACCTGACACAGGCTTTTCAGAAGTTGCTACTGGGTGAGGCGGACTATGTGCTCGCCGGGCGTTATACCGGGATGGCCATGGCACAGACATTGGGTATGGCCAACGATGTGCAGGCGTATCCGCAGCCGATCGACCGACCGGGGCTGTTCCTCGCCATTTCCCGCAACTCTGCCTGCAACGATCCATGGTTACGCGGACAGTTGTCGAAAAAGATGACAGAATTGCCCGCGTCCGGCCTGACGGAGGCCGTGCTGCAGCGCAATCTGGAGCGCTGGAAAGCACACATGCAGCAACCCGTCAGCACCCCAAAACAGTAGGGATTTTTAGTGACTCTTCGACCTCTTTTCGCTGCCATGGCCGTTATGGTTCTGGCGGGTTGTGCTGCCGATCCGGCGCCGAATGAACAATTGCGTTTGACCGAACGGGCCCTGGAACAGGCCGCCGCTGTCGGGGCAACGACTGAAGACGTGCCTGAACTGAAACTTGCTGAAGGCAAGTTCGCTCAGGCTAAGGCCGACATGACCACTCAAGCGTTCAAGGATGCGCGCATGCAAGCCGAACAGGCAGAGCTGGACGCGCGTCTGGCCGAGGCCAAGGTGCTGACAGTGAAGAGTCAGGAAAAACTGAACGTGCTCAACACCCGCATCACTCGTCTGCGCAAGCAATTGGGAGATGCCCAATGAGCCTGAAAAACACCATTCTGGGTGGTTTGCTGCTGGTGGGTTGCGCAGGGCTAGCTGGCTGCGCAGGTCAACACAGCGCAGCGGCTTTGCAACAAGCCAGCGCTGACTTTCAGAAGGTCAAGGAAGATTCGAATGTGCTGCGCATCGCGCCCAAGGACGTGATTCGGGCGGGTGAGTCCCTTGCCCGGGCTGATCGCCTGTCGACCTACTGGGGCAGCGGCCCGGATGTTAAGCATTACGCTTACCTGAGTCAGCGTTACAGCGCAATTGCCCGTCAGCACACCGAGCAAGCGCTGAATGACGAACGTGGGGCCAAGCTTGAGCTGGAGCGTCAGCGCCTGCAGTTGGCGTTGCGCGAGAACAAACTGCTCAGCGTGCAACAACAGGGTAAATGGCTGGAAGAGCAAATCATCAACCTGGCGACGACCCAGACTGATCGCGGTCTGGTCATGACCCTGGGGGATGTACTGTTCGACACCGGTGAGGCCGAGCTGAAAAACTCGGCAAATCGCACCGTATTGAAAATTGTCCAGTTCCTGCAGCTCAACCCCAAGCGCGTAGTGCGTATCGAAGGTTATGCCGACAGCACCGGCGGCAAGCAGGACAATCTCAATCTGTCTCGCGATCGCGCCCAGTCGGTGGCGGACATGCTGATCGATCTGGGGATCGAAGATAAGCGCATTCAAGTCGAAGGCTATGGCGATGAATACCCGGTAGAGGCCAACGCTTCCGAGCGGGGGCGTGCGCAGAACCGTCGGGTCGAAATTGTGTTCTCCGACGAAAAAGGCCAGCTCGGCGCTGCCCGCTAAGGTCAGCGTTACTGGAAAACCCGGCCCCTCAGCGGTGCCGGGTTTTTTTATACCTGCGAAATGGCCCGCAAAACAGTACAGTTTTTGCTGTCACTGCACTGTACGGTCGACTATTGTGGTAACTGTCCCAGTACACTTCTAAACTGTTCCGGTAATGTTTCACACAAGAATAAAATGCCCGTGAAATCGAGTGCTGCGTCATGACCAATCTCTTGCTCTATCAACGTATCGCTCAGCAATTGGCTGAGGATATCCGGCGTGGTGTCTATCAGCCCGGCGAGCGCGTGCCTTCAGTGCGCAAGATGAGCTCGCAGCTCAATGTCAGCCACGCGACGGTGCTTCAGGCGTATGCCAACCTCGAAGACCAGGGGCTGATTCGTGCACGCCCGCAGTCGGGTTACTACGTCCACCAGACCCCGGCACTGACCGCGCCGACGCCGGATATCGCGCGTGTCGAACGCCCCGGCCTGGTCACGCGCAGCAGTATCATTCAGCAAGTGTTGGTCGAGTCGCGTCGCGAAGGGGTGTTCCCGCTGGGCGCGGCGGTGCCCAGTGTCGACTATCTGCCGGTACGGGCACTGCACCAGCAATTGGCCAAGGTCACGCGGTTCCACAGCCCGCGGGCGTTCAGTTACATGTTCAGCCCGGGTTTTGAGCCGTTGCGTCGCCAGGTGGCGATCCGCATGCGAGATGCCGGTGTAGTGGTCGACCCATCGGAAGTGGTCATCACCCATGGTTGCGTCGATGCGCTGCAAATGTCGTTGCGCGTCCTGACGCGTCCCGGCGATCTGATCGCGGCTGAGTCGCCGACTTACTACGGCTTGTTGCAGCTCGCCGATTTGTTGGGTTTGAAAGTCATCGAGATCCCCAGTGACCCGGCGACGGGCATGAGCCTGGAAGCCTTGCAACTGGCAGCCAACCAGTGGTCGATCAAGGCGTTGGTGCTGACCACGCGCCTGAGCAACCCGCTGGGCGGCACCATGCCGGAAGAGCGGCAAAAACAGCTGCTGCGTCTGGCTTCGGACTTCGATATCCAGATTGTCGAAGACGATATCTACGGCGAATTGATGTTCGAGCAAGGCCGCACCAAATCGCTGAAAGCCTATGACCGACTGGATCGGGTCATCTATTGCTCCAGTTTCTCCAAGACCCTGTCACCCGGCGTACGCATCGGCTGGATGATTGCGGGCAAGTACCAGCAGGAAATCCAGCGCCTGCAGACCTTCAGCACCCATTCGGCGTGCAGCGTGACGCAGATGGGGATTGCGGCCTATCTGGAAAACGGCGGTTATGATCGCCATTTGCGCTACATCCGCCAGGAGTACCGCAAGAACCTCAGCGCTTTTCAGTTGGCGGTGCAGCAGTACTTCCCCGAGGGAACGCAGATAACCCGGCCCACAGGCGGCTTCATTCTGTGGGTCAGCCTGCCGGGGCGGGTCAATACGCAGGAACTGCATGTACGTGCGCTGCAGCAGGGCATCAGCATCGCGCCGGGGCTGATTTTCAGTAACACCGAGCAATTCAATCACTGCATTCGCTTGAACTGCGGCACACCGTGGAATCGTGAAGCAGAGCGGGCGCTGATGACGCTCGGGATGCTGGCCACTCAACTTTGTCAGGAGACGGCAAGCGGTTTTTGACGCATACCGGGGGCTGGATTGCTATGCGAGCTTGTCAGGGACCTTGCAACAAGCGAGCATATGGCCCTCTGCCGTTAGCGCTGTAGTGTTCATGAAAGCGATTTTCCCTGCTGGTTTGATGTTGGCGTGCCTCTTGAATGTTTTCATTCCTGGCAGCGCGATGGCTGCGACTGCTCTGGATAAGGGGCGCGACAGCACGTCTGAAGCAAAAGTGAAGCCCGTTGCACCGGCCAAAAAACCTACGCCGGTCAAAAAGCCCAAAGTGGCAAAGAAGCCGACGCCTTCGAAAAAACGCCCACCGGTTGCTTCAAAATCAAAATCCGCGAGCGAAGTGGTCAGAACCACGTACTTGCCACCGGCCACGCTGGATTTGAGCCTGCCATCGGACATGGTCAAGCAGTTGCAACCTGTTGGCACCGTTCCGCTGGTCAAACATGCTCCTTTACTGCCGCCCATGTTTGGTGAAAAAACCAGGGATGACAGCCCGTTCCAGCTCAACGGTCGCCTGCTCAGCAACGAAATGCAGTTGCAAATGCGCAAAGAAGAGCACCGGGAAGTCGAAGGTGCGGCGCTGGAGTTTCAGTTCAAACAGTAAAACTTGCATTGATCTGTGACCCGCGCACCTGACGCTTTGTCGGAGACTGGTCAGTCACGCGTGTTTGAGCGAAAAACCTCTATCCGGCCAATTTCAAACGGCTGTTTTAGCGGGTACTCTAGTCCACGTTATTCAACACATTACCCGTCGCCAGGAGCGTGTCGTCATGAACTGCCGTGAAGGCTGTGGCGCCTGTTGCATTGCCCCTTCCATCAGCACACCCATCCCTGGCATGCCAAACGGCAAGGCGGCGGGAGAACGTTGTGTGCAACTGTCTGTCGATAATCTGTGCAGTATTTTCGGCAAGCCTGAACGGCCGGCGGTATGTAGCGCGTTTCAGGCGGATGTCGAGGTGTGCGGCGACAGCCGGGAAGAAGCCATCAAGTTGATTGGTTGGTGGGAGCAAATGACCGCGGCGTAATGTGTTCAACGAACGGAACTTCAACAATAAGGAATAAGACTATGGGTTCGCTGCATCGTATCGCTGTGTTGTGTGGTTTGACCGTTCTGCTGGCCACGACAGCCCAGGCTGAAGACTGGAAAACTGCCAAGGATGAGGACGGAATCAAGGTTTCCCTGAGTGAAGTCGCCGGGTCTCAGTACAAGGCCTATCGCGGTGTGACCGTAATGAAGACCTCCGTGGCCAAGTTGCGCGCGCTTCAGGAAGACGTGCCCGGCGCGTGTGCCTGGATTCATGAGTGCAAGGTGCAGAAGTTGCTCAAGCACGAAGGCGATCAAAGCTGGACCTACACTCAGTTCAGCACCCCATGGCCGGTGACGGCGCGTGACTCGGTGTTGCACGTGACCACTGTCGAAGGCGCCGATGGCAGCCTGACGCGTAAGCTTGAAGGTGTACCGACCTACCTTCCTGAAGAAAAAGGCTTTGTTCGTGTCACCCAGGTCCAGGGTTTCTGGAAGTTTGTTCCAAAAGGTGCAGACCAGGTCGAAGTGACCTATCAGGTTCACACCGAGCCGGGTGGCAGCGTGCCGTCGTGGCTGGCCAACAAGTTTGTGGTCGACGCACCCTTCAATACCTTGAAAGCCCTGAAAGCACGCGCCGAGAAGTAATCCTGTGCTCTTTGCAAATAAGGCTGCCAATCGGCGGCCTTTTTCATGTCGAACCGATGGATTCAGGGGGAACGATTATCCGGCGTTCGGGGTCGAGATGTTGTAAGCCCATCTGTGGGTTTTACCAAGGAGGCACTGATGCAAAAGTGGGAAGTCACCTTCGTTGATGATCACGGTGTGCAGACCGTCGAGCAATTCGATTGCGAACAAAAACCCACGATGGAGCGGGCCGCGCAATTGATTCGCTCAAAACTCCTCCCTGTCCCGGCCGAGCTCGATCTCAATGATCTGGAGGGGCGAACGGATGATCCGACAGTCAAAAGCCTGAAAGATCAGAACAGCATAGAAATCCTCAGTATCACTCCACTTGCATAACCACTTGATGCGACTCGCAAACAGGCCTTGGCAGCAGCTCTGACTTGGGGCTACTCTGCAATCGAGATCAGCGAATGGATCGCTAAGGTCTGGTCTTGTCAGCTACATGCTTGTTTCCCGGCGGCAATCTGATTGCCGTATCGCCCTCACCATTCGGTTGCGGGCGCAGGGAGTACGGAAAGTCTATCCATCAGATTGAGGAGGACGTTTCATGAGCACAGCCTATCAAGAAGACATCAGCAGCAGTGTGCTGCGCCGCATGAAAGAAGGCGGTTTTGACTTTTCACGGTTCCATCCCATCGAGTTCTACGCCATTTTTCCGGATGAGGAGCGGGCACGCAGGGCGGCAGGGCATTTTCGCGGTGAATCCTTGAATGCGCAGGTCAGCGTGCGTGATGACGGTGCCTGGCATCTGGAGTTGAGCAAAGTGATGTACGCCACTTATGGCGGCATTGGCGACTTCGAACAGGACTTTGAGGCGGTGGTCGAGCCTTTGGGCGGGATTATCGAAGGATGGGGCGTCAAGCAGGAGGTACGAGGGCTACTCGCATAACACTATGAACAGCGACAACACTCAGCAACGGCTGACCTCAGGGTTGGCCGTTTTCGTTTTCGGACATTGAGAAGTCAAGGGATCGCAACCGCACACAGGCCGTGAAACCAACTCTGGCTATACCGGTAATGTCCATCAGCATTGCTTCGCAATGAGGCGGGAGACGAACAGGTTGAGGCATTGGCTGCACAGGATTGGTGCGGCGAGTCTTCGACGATTAGCCAACCGATTGATAGTAAAGCGTTTATGCCGCTGGCACGGGCCTTGCGAAGTCCAGGTGTCCGGGTGACAAGGAGTACGGCATGATCCGCACCTATTTTGATGAAATGTACGACGCTGGCGGCCTGGTCCGCCCGCACTATCGGGAGTTCGCCCGTTGGTTAGCTGAAACGCCTGACGAGCTTTTGGCACAACGGCGACGCGAGGCCGATCTGTTATTTCATCGTGCCGGGATAACCTTCACGCTCTATGGTGATGAGCAGGGGACAGAGCGCCTGATTCCCTTCGACACCATTCCCCGCAGCATCCCCGCCAGTGAATGGCGGATCGTCGAGCGCGGCTGTATCCAGCGGGTCAAGGCATTGAACATGTTCCTTGCCGACCTGTACCACGAGCAGCGCATCATCAAGGCCGGCATCATCCCCGCCGAACAAGTGCTGGCCAACGAGCAATACCAGCTGGCCATGCAAGGGCTGGATCTGCATCGCGATATCTATTCGCACATCTCTGGCGTCGATCTGGTGCGCGATGGCGACGGCACGTACTACGTGCTCGAAGACAATTTGCGCACGCCCAGTGGCGTCAGCTACATGCTTGAAGACCGCAAGATGATGATGCGGCTCTTCCCCGAGTTGTTCGCCGCCCAGCGCATCGCGCCCATCGATCATTACCCGAACCTGTTGCTCGACACGCTGAAAAGCTCCAGCCCGCTGGACAATCCGAGTGTCGTGGTACTGACTCCCGGGCGCTTCAACAGTGCGTTCTTCGAGCACGCGTTTCTGGCGCGGGAGATGGGCGTGGAGCTGGTGGAAGGCGCGGACCTGTTCGTACGTGACGACAAGGTGTTCATGCGCACCACCGACGGGCCGAAAGCCGTCGACGTGATCTACCGTCGCCTCGACGATGCTTTCCTCGATCCGTTGGCGTTCAACCCGGATTCGATGCTCGGCGTTCCAGGGCTGCTGTCGTCCTATCGTTCCGGCAATGTGGTGCTGGCGAATGCCATCGGCACCGGTGTCGCGGACGACAAGTCGGTTTATCCGTTCGTGACCGAGATGATTCGTTTCTACCTGGACGAAGAACCGATCCTGAAGAATGTGCCGACCTGGCAGTGTCGCAACCCGTCAGAGCTTTCTCACGTGCTGGCGAACCTGCCTGAGCTGGTGGTCAAGGAAACCCAGGGTTCCGGTGGTTACGGAATGCTGGTCGGGCCTGCAGCCACCGCCGCTGAAATTGAAGCGTTCCGCGCACGCATCAAGGCCAAGCCCCACGCGTATATCGCCCAACCGACGTTGTCCCTGTCGACCTGCCCGACGTTTGTCGAAAGCGGCATCGCGCCGCGGCACATCGACTTGCGTCCGTTTGTCCTGTCTGGCCGCGAAACCCGGGTCGTACCCGGTGGCCTTACCCGTGTAGCCCTGCGCGAAGGATCCCTGGTGGTCAATTCGTCCCAGGGTGGCGGAACCAAGGACACCTGGGTGGTCGAGGATTGAAGGAAACCTGCCATGTTAAGTAGAACCGCCTCGGATTTGTATTGGATGTCGCGTTACCTGGAACGGGCGGAAAACCTCGCACGGATGCTCGACATCAGTTATTCGCTGTCATTGATGCCGCAGGATGGGCGCGGCGATGGTCTGCACGAATTGGCGATGCCCTTGCTGATCACCGGCACGCTGGACGATTACCTTGAGCGCCACGGTCAATTGCATGCCGAGCGTTTGCTGCACTTCTTCGCCCTGGATGCAGCGAACCCGGCCAGTATCTACAGTTGTCTCGGCGCCGCGCGGGCCAGTGCTCACGCAGTACGTGGGCGAATCACCGCCGACATGTGGGAAAACATCAACGCGACCTGGCTGGAAATTCGCGGTATCGCCGAACAGGGCCTCAGCCGCTATGGCATGAGCCGTTTCTGCGAGTGGATCAAAGAACGTTCCCACCTGTTCCGGGGCGCGTGCTACGGCACCATCATGCGCAACGATGCCTTCCGCTTCATTCGCCTGGGGACCTTCATCGAAAGGGCCGACAACACGCTGCGCCTGCTCGATGCCCGCTACGAAATGGCCGGCGATCAGGCCGAGGCGGTCAGCGACGGTACGGCCCACGCGTATTACCAGTGGAGTGCGCTGCTGCGAGCCTTGTCGTCGTTCGAGGCGTACACCGAGATCTACCGCGACGCCCCTGGCGCGCGGCACGTCGCCGAGCTGTTGCTGCTGCGTGCCGACGTACCGCGCTCGCTGCGTRCCTGCACTGAAGAAATCGACCAGATCCTCGCCAGTCTGCCGGGTGCCAACGGCCGTCCCGCGCAGCGTCTGGCGGCAGAAATCGATGCACGGCTGCGTTACACCGGCATCAACGAAATCCTCGCCGAAGGCCTGCACGCCTGGCTGACCGAGTTCATCCCGCTGGTGCGCCAGTTGGGCAACGCCATACACAGTTCCTATCTGGAGGCTGCATGAGACTTTCCATTAGCCACGAGACCACCTATCACTATGAAGATCAGGTGCGGGCAAGCATCCAGTATTTGCGACTGACGCCTCACGACAGCGAGCGTCAGCACGTACTGAGCTGGCAGCTCGACCTGCCACGGCCAGTGCGCGCGCAACTCGATCCGTTTGGCAACATCCTGCATGTGCTGACGATGGACGAGCCCCATGAGGCAATCATCATCGGCGCGCGGGGGCAGGTGGACATCGATGAGTTGCGTGAGGCTGAGCATGAGAGCCAGTCGGCGCTGCCGTTCTTGCGTTTCACTCGACTGACCGAGGCGGATGAAGCGTTACGTGCATTCGCCGAGAAGCAATGTCGCCAACGGCGTGATCGCACAGCGTTGATCGACTTGATGCATGGCCTCAACCAGCACATGACCTACACGCCGGGCTCCACCGAAGTCGACACCTGCGCCGCTCAAGCGTTCGCCGGGCGCGCCGGGGTCTGCCAGGATCACGCCCATGCGTTTCTTGCCTGCACGCGTAGCCTGGGGATTCCTGCGCGGTATGTGTCGGGTTATCTGTACAGCGAAAACAGCGAACACCTGGCCAGTCACGCCTGGGCTGAAGCCTGGCTCGACGACGCGTGGTACAGCTTCGATGTCACCAATGAACTGGCCAAACCCGAGCGTCATCTGAAGCTGGCGGTGGGCCTCGACTATCTCGATGCCTGCCCGGTACGCGGCATGCGCCGTGGCGGTGGTGGGGACCAGATGCACGCCAAGGTGTTCGTCGCGCCGACGCCGGTGATCTCGGTTCAGCAGCAGTAATATCGGGAATACCGCATCGCGAGCAGGTCTTGTGAACACCGCAGATCTAATGTGGGAGCGAGCCTGCTCGCGATGGGGCCCGCTCAGGCGCCACACCTCTCAAGCTATCAAGGCTGCTGCTTACGCCCCGCCATATGCTTCAAATACCCCACCAGCAACGTCAGCTCCTCATCCGACAATACCGCCGTCGAGAACCCCGGCATTTTTGCCTGTGGCCATTGGCGCAAGCTTTGCGGGTCGCGGATATAGCGCTTGAGGAATTCAGCGCCAAAGTACTCGGTAGGGCTGAAGGGAATGTTCAGGTCCGGACCAAACTGCGCGTCCCCTGCGCCGTTCAGGCGGTGGCACGCCAGGCAGTTTTTCTGGAACAACGCATAGCCCAGATTCACCGGGTCATTGGCAGCGAGCGCCGGGTCTGGGAGCAGGGCGGGGAAGCGTACGCCGACCGCCGCCAGGCGTTTGATGCTGGCGACCTGGAATGGCCATTGCTCGGGGCTGATATGGCCGGCCTGAGGGTTGGTCCAGACCAGATAAAACGGTCCGGCACTGGGTTTGCCTTCCGCCAGCGCTGGCCAAGGGTTGGCCGGGTCTTCAATGGCCAGCCACGCCTGTGCGCCCACCGTGTTGAGCAACGGCGCGGCCGCCAGTTCCGCAGCGAAACCGTCCAGGGCCACGGCTTGCAAGTGGTCGTCAGCCTTGATACCGGTCAACAATGCCGCCAGCGGCACCGCGCGATAACGCATGTTCCTTTTGTAGGAAACATCGTCGGTGATCTGAATCGTCTGGACCTGAGGATGCTTGAGCAACTCCTCGGTTTTCCAGGTTCGGCTGCCGGTGCCCAGGTCGAGCACCAGCTGTGCGGCATACGAGGGCGTGCTGAGCAGCAAGGCCCCAAGCAAAAGTAGAGCTTTCAAGTGATCGCCATCCTGTCGAAGGTATGCCGTAAAGGTTGGCACACGCACGCCGACCCGGATAGCGAGCGAGTCAGTTTTTTAGTGAGGCGTCGTCAACAACCACGCTTGATTATCCGATCACTTTGGTGAGGTTCGGCAAAATCAGCAGCAGCGTAGTGGCGAATAAAATGAGCCCGGCTTGACGCACTTTCGAATGTTTGAACATGGCTGTTTGCCTTTTTTTGTTATTTCCTGAGCGTCGAATGCTTGCCTGCATTTCTCCATGACGGCAAAGCGCTGTAATTCCTTTCTCACGGGCGCCTCGGCAAAACCCGACGACAACCTCGTAAGGTTTACATTAGGGGCCCCGCAGGCTGTGCTTTAGATCCATTTCGTATCAAGTAAGAGCAAGCGGCTTCTAAAAAGCTATGAGGCATACTGCCATCTGCTTTACCGGCCTTTTGCTAGACCGTTCCGTGACCTGCATCGATTAATCCGATAGCTCACTACCGTTCGTCTGAGCGTGACCGTCAAGGCCGTTGAGCGCTTCGGTCATTGAATCCGCCGCTGCTGAGCCTAAGGTGAGAACTCGTCAACTATTCACCTGCCCAGCGGTACGAGGACGTCATGACCCAAGCTTTGATTTTCGACGCGTTACGTACGCCCCGTGGCCGTGGCAAGGCTGATGGCGCCTTGCACAGCGTCAAACCGGTGAACCTGCTGGCAGGCTTGCTCGGCGCTCTGCAACAGCGGACGCAACTCGACACCCGCGAGGTCGATGACATCGTGATCGGCTGTGTCACGCCGATTGGCGATCAGGGCGCCGATATCGCCAAAACCGCAGCGTTGGTGGCCGACTGGGACGTGAGCGTCGCGGGTGTGCAAATCAACCGCTTCTGCGCGTCCGGACTGGAAGCGGTGAATCTTGGGGCGATGAAAGTGCGTTCCGGCTTTGAAGATCTGGTCGTGGTCGGCGGCGTCGAGTCCATGTCGCGGGTGACGATGGGCAGCGACGGTGGCGCCTGGGCGCTGGATCCGCAGACCAACCTGCACAGCCATTTCACCCCGCAGGGCGTGGGCGCCGACCTGATCGCCACGATTGAGGGCTTCAGCCGTCAAGACGTCGATACGTACGCGCTGCATTCTCAACAGAAGGCTGCGCGGGCACGGGCGGATGGCTCGTTCAAAAAGTCCCTGGTGCCGGTGCAGGACCAGAACGGCATCGTCCTGCTGGATCATGATGAGTTCATTCGCGCCGAGTCGACGCTGGAAGGTTTGGGCAAGCTCAAGCCGAGCTTCGAGATGCTCGGGCAAATGGGTTTCGACGCTACCGCGTTGCGGGTCTACAGCCACGTGGAGCGAATCAATCACGTTCACACGCCCGGCAACAGCTCGGGGATCGTCGACGGCGCGGCGCTGATGTTGATCGGCTCCGAAGCCAAAGGTCGGGCACTGGGCTTGCAGCCACGGGCGCGAATCGTCGCCACGGCGGTCACCAGCACCGATCCGACCATCATGCTCACCGGTCCGGCGCCGGCCACTCGCAAGGCCTTGGCCAGGGCCGGGCTGCGGGTCGAGGACATCGATCTGTTCGAGGTCAACGAAGCGTTCGCCTCGGTGGTGCTCAAGTTCATCAAGGACATGGCCATCGATCCGGCCAAGGTCAACGTCAACGGCGGCTCTATCGCCATGGGCCACCCGCTGGGCGCCACCGGTTGCGCGATCCTCGGCACCTTGCTCGATGAACTGGAAGCGCAGCAGTTGCGCTACGGCCTGGCAACCCTCTGTGTCGGCGGCGGCATGGGCATCGCCACCATCATCGAACGCCTCTGAGCCTCCGACTTCAAGGAAAATTGCCATGACCGATGCCATTCGTTATGAAAAAGCCCAGGATCAGATCGTCGTCCTGACCATCGACATGCCGGGCCAGAGCGCCAATACCATGAACGCGGTGTACCGCGAGGCCATGGCTGGTTGCGTTGCTCGTCTGGTGGCCGACAAGGATTCGATTGCCGGAGTGATCATCACCTCCGCGAAAAAAACCTTCTTTGCCGGCGGCGATCTCAACGAGCTGATCAAGGTCGGCAAGCCTCAGGCCAAAGCCTTCTACGACATGGTGCTGACACTCAAGGCTCAGCTGCGGACACTGGAGACGCTCGGCAAACCGGTAGTCGCCGCGATCAATGGCGCGGCGCAGGGTGGCGGTTGGGAAATCTGCCTGGCCTGCCATCACCGCATTGCGCTGGACAATTCGTCGGTGCAGATCGGTTTGCCGGAAGTCACGCTGGGGCTGCTGCCGGGTGGCGGTGGGGTGGTGCGCATGGTGCGCCTGCTGGGTCTGGAGAAGGCGCTGCCGTATCTGCTCGAAGGCAAGAAAGTCCGGCCGCAGCAAGCCCTGCAAGCCGGTTTGGTCGATGAGCTGGCGGCGGATCGTGATGAACTGCTGGCCAAGGCACGAGCCTGGATTGTTGCCAACCCGACGGTCAAGCAGCCTTGGGATATGAGCGGTTACCAGATTCCCGGCGGCACGCCGTCGAACCCGAAAGTCGCGCAGATGCTGGCCATCGCGCCGTCGATTCTGCGAAGCAAAACCCAGGGTTGCCTGCCGGCGCCGGAGAAGATCCTCTGCGCCGCGGTTGAGGGCGCTCAGGTTGATTTCGACACGGCGCAGTTGATCGAAACCCGCTACTTCACCGAGCTGACTACCGGCCAGGTGGCGAAGAACATGATCGGCACCTTCTGGTTCCAGCTCAACGAGATCAACGCTGGCGGCTCGCGTCCTGCGGATTTTGCGCCGCACGTGACGAAAAAACTCGGTGTACTCGGCGCGGGCATGATGGGTGCCGGGATCGCCTATGTCGGCGCCGTGGCCGGTATCGACGTGGTGCTCAAGGACATCAACCTGGCGGCAGCCGAGAAGGGCAAGGCCCATTCGGCAGCACTGCTGGACAAAAAAGTCGCCCGTGGTCAGCTGGGCCCGGAGCAGCGTGACGCCACCCTGGCGCGGATCAAGACCACGGAGCAGGATGCCGATCTGGCGGGCTGTGACCTGATCATCGAAGCGGTGTTCGAAGACCGCGAGCTGAAAGCCAGGGTCTCGTCCGCCGCACAAAAAGTCGTCGGGGCAGACGCGGTCATTGCTTCCAATACCTCGACCTTGCCAATCAGTGGTCTGGCGACCGCCGTGCCGGATCAGTCGAAATTCATCGGCCTGCACTTCTTCAGCCCGGTCGACAAAATGCCGCTGGTGGAAATCATCAAAGGTGCCAATACCAGCGATGAAACCCTGGCCCGTGGTTTTGATTTCGTCCTGCAAATCAAGAAAACCCCGATTGTGGTCAACGACAGCCGTGGCTTCTTCACCTCGCGAGTCTTCGGCACTTTTACCAATGAAGGTATCGCCATGCTCGGTGAGGGTATCTCGGCGCCGATGATCGAGACCGAGGCGCGCAAGGCTGGAATGCCGATAGGTCCGCTGGCGATCTCCGACGAAGTTTCCCTGAGCCTGATGAGCCATATCCGTCAGCAAACTGCCAAGGACCTGCAAGCCGAAGGCAAACCGCTGCCCGCGCACCCGGCGTTTGCGGTGATCGATCTGCTGCTCAACGAATGCCAGCGTCCCGGTAAAGCCGCGGGTGGCGGTTTCTATGAATACCCGGCCGGTGGACAGAAACATTTGTGGCCAGAGCTGAAAACGCGTTTCGAGAAAGCTGACGGGCAGATATCGCCACAGGATGTACGCGATCGCTTGCTGTTTGTGCAAGCCATTGAAACCGTGCGCTGTGTGGAGGAGGGCGTGCTGCTGTCGACGGCCGATGCCAACATCGGTTCGATCTTCGGCATTGGTTTCGCCGCCTGGACCGGCGGTGCTTTGCAGTTCATCAACCAATATGGCGTTAAGGACTTTGTTGCCCGCGCCCAATACCTGGCCGAGCAGTACGGCAAGCGCTTTACGCCGCCGGCTTTGTTGCTGGAAAAAGCCGCGAAGGGCGCGTTGTTCTGAGGGAGTCGCTCTGAGGGATTGGCGGTGCGCACCGGGCTTGCCTGACCCCGCGTTTCAAGGCAGGCTCTGGGTGTGCACTATCGCCTCTATCGTGTCAGGTATTTTTTATGTCGTTACGCATCTGCATTCTGGAAACCGACATCCTGCGTCCAGAGTTGGTCGATCAATATCAGGGTTACGGGCAGATGTTCCAGCGTCTGTTTTCGCAGCAACCCATCGCTGCCGAATTCACTGTCTACAACGTCATGCAGGGCGAATACCCAAGCGATGACCTGAGTTTCGATGCCTATCTGGTGACCGGCAGCAAGGCTGATTCGTTCGGTTCCGACCCGTGGATTCAAACCCTCAAGACTTATCTGCTGTCGCGCTATAAGCGCGGCGACAAGCTGCTGGGCGTGTGCTTTGGCCATCAATTGCTGGCGCTGCTGCTGGGTGGCAAAAGCGAGCGCGCGACCCAGGGTTGGGGGGTTGGCATCCACAAGTACAAACTGGCCGCCAAAGCGCCGTGGATGAGCCCGGTGAAGGAAGAACTGACACTGCTGATCAGCCACCAGGATCAGGTCACCGCGCTACCGGAAAACGCTACGGTGATCGCATCCAGTGATTTTTGCCCGTACGCCGCGTATCACATCAACGACCAGGTGCTGTGCTTCCAGGGCCACCCGGAGTTCATTCACGATTACTCGCGGGCGTTGCTGGAAATCCGCCAGCAGCACCTGGGCGAACAGGTCTATCAGAAAGGTATGGAAAGCCTGGCGCAAGAGCACCACGGCACCAYCGTTGCCGAGTGGATGATGCGGTTTGTGGCCCACAAACCCGAGACAAAATCCGTTTAAAACCTGAAAGCACCGCGGGCAAGCCACGCTCTCACAGGTACACCTGAACCCTGTGGGAGCGTGGCTTGCCCGCGATCGAGCGCGAAGCGCTCGCCATGCATCCTGCCGTTATAACCAGCCCGACCGCTTGAAGCTCGCCCACAACGCGAAACATCCCACGGTCATAAACCCCAGCACCACAAAATAGCCGTAGTGCCAGCTCAGCTCCGGCATGTTCTGAAAGTTCATCCCGTAGATACCGGCCACCGCCGTCGGGAACGCCAGAATGGCCGCCCAGGCTGCAAACTTGCGCTGCACCACGCTTTGTCGGGCCGCTTCCAGCAATACGCCAATCTCGATGGTCTGGCTGGCAATGTCACGTAACGTCGTCAGGTCTTCCATCTGCCGCGTGACATGGATCTGCACATCGCGAAAGTACGGGCGCATGTTCTTGTCAATGAACGGGAAGCTCAGCTTCTGCAGCTCTTCACTGATTTCCACCATCGGCGCCGCATAACGGCGCAGGCGCAATACGTCGCGACGCAATCCATGAAGGTTCTGAATGTCCTTTTCGTTGAGCGTGCTGCACAGCACGTTACGCTCCAGCTCATCGATCTCGCTATGGATCGCTTCGCCCACTGGCTGATAGTTTGCGATGACGAAATCGAGCAGGGCGTAGAGCACGAAATCTTCGCCGTGCTCAAGCAACAGCGGACGCGCCTCACAGCGTTGGCGCACATGGGCGTAGGACGCCGAGTGACCGTTACGGCAGGTGATGATGTACCCCTTGCCGGCAAAGATGTGGGTTTCGATGAACTCCAGTTTGCCCTCATGGCGCACCGGCGAGTACGTGACGATGAACAGCGCATCGCCAAAGGTTTCCAGCTTCGATCGGCTGTGTTTATCCAGGGCGTCTTCAATTGCCAGTTCGTGCAGGCCGAACTGACGTTGCAGGTTGGCCAGCTCCTGGGCGTTCGGCTCTTCGAGGCCGATCCATACAAAGTGACCGGGTTTTGCAGCCCAGGCGGCGCCCTCATCAAGGGTGATATCGGTGACTCTCTTACCGGCACTGTAGACCGCAGCCGCAACGACTCTACCCATAATTCTTATTCACTTCTTCTTGGCAAATGGCAATGACAGGCAATGACCAGATTATCCTGCTCTTAAGCTTGAGAGTCAGCAAAATCAGCGAAGTTCGCCGGCAAAAAGAAGCCCGCACGAGGCGGGCTTCATTCAGGCTGCTTGCAGTTGTCGATCCATCGATTCAATGCACTCGCGCATCTGTTCGCGGCACTGGGCGATCAGCATCGGCATGTCGTCCATGCTCAATCCGGCGGTAGGAATCGCCGGCAGCGAGCGGATCAGGATCTTGCCGCTGCGCCAGCGGTTCAGACGCATCTGGTTGATGTAGCTGCTGACGCACACGGGCACGATTGGCACCCCGGCAGCGATGGCCATCTGGAACGCACCTTTCTTGAATGGCAGCAACTCTTCACCCAGGTTGCGCGTGCCTTCCGGGAACACCCAGATCGAGGTGTCCTTGTGCTGCAAGGTGTTGGTGGTGGTGAGCATCGACTGCCGAGCCTTGTGCGCATTGCCACGGTCAATCAACACATTACCCGCCAGCCAGAACAGCTGCCCGAACAACGGCACCCACTTCAGGCTTTTCTTGCCGATGCACACGGTGCGGTGCGGCACCACATTGCCCAGCACGAACAGATCGTAGTTGGACTGATGGTTGGCGATCACCACGCAGCTTTGGGTCTTGTTCGTCAGCCCAGCGACGTCGGTCTTCACCCGCAATCGCAAAATGCACATCGCCGGCCAGGCATAAAGGCGCGCGCACAAACGACTGTTATCCGGATTGAACGGTCGGCACAGGCCAAGCACCACACCGAGCACACCCGCTACAGCAAAATGCAGGCCCATCAATAACATGCGAAACAGATACAGCATCTACAGGCCCGCCGGGACAAAAGGTGGCGCAGTGTACGGATGTGCACTGTTTTCGGCAATTGCCGCTATAGAGGTAGGAGATAGGCGATGTTTAAGCGCATGTTTCAGACTGATAGCGTCAGATGCGGAGTAGAGCGGCTGAAGGACTCTAAACAGATCAGGCAAGAAAAAGCCCGACTCGGCGGTCGGGCTTTTCGTCGCAGCGCTTTCGGGATTAAACCAAGTGTTCCTGATCGAGGATGATCGCGTTGTCCAACATCTCCAGCAGGGCCTTGCGTACTTTGAGCTTGGTGTTCTTGTGCGCGGTCATGTTGATCTTCTTCAACTGACGCGCCATGGCCAGGGCCGCACCTTGCAGTTCTTCGGCAGAAACGACCTTGTCGAGGAAGCCAGCATCCACAGCGCCCTGCGGATCGAACATCTCGGCGTTGATCACCGAACGGTGGAACGCCGACTTGCGCAGGCGATCACGGGCCAATTCGATGCCGGCGTGGTGCATGGTCATGCCGATTTGCACTTCGTTCAGGCCAATGCTGAACGGGCCGTCGACACCAATCCGGTAATCGGCCGACAACAGAATGAACGCGCCCTTGGCCACTGCATGTCCAGGGCACGCGACGATCACCGGGAAAGGGTGCGACAACAGACGACGGGCGAGGGTCGAACCAGCGGTCACCAGGCTCACGGCTTCTTTAGGGCCGGCCGTCATCACCTTCAAGTCATAACCGCCCGACAGAATGCCTGGCTGACCGGTGATGATCACCACCGCACGATCCGTCACCGCTTGATCCAGCGCAGCATTAAACGCGGCAATCACGTCCGGCGAGATGGCATTGACCTTGCCATTGCTCAAGGTCAGGGTCGCGATACCGTCTTCGAGGTGGTAGGAAATCAGGTCACTCATGTTGCATTCCTTTTGTTGTTTTGTCGTTATTCCCCTTTGTGTTAAGGGGTTGGTGGGTATTTGAATGTTCGCTTCGCATTGCTGGTTGTTGCGCAGTGTCCACAAAGTGTCCACGCTCATCGGCTAATGGGTTCAGATTGACCACTTCCGCAAGATGTCCTGGGCTGAAGTGGGCATAGCGGATGGTCATTTCTAGGGTCGAGTGGCCAAGCACACGCTGCAACGTGAGGATGTCTCCGCCGTTCATCATGTAGTGACTGGCGAAGGTATGACGCAGTACGTGGGTCATCTGACCTTTAGGCAAACCTAAGGCCAGCTCATTGACGACATCTGCGAAGGCGTACCAAGTTTCCCGGTAGGATGACTTGAACGGCATTGCTTTGGTCAACCGATCCTCTAGCGTCGACGAGATTGGCACCGTACGATTTTTCGATGACTTGGTGCGTGTGAAGTAGATCCGACTATCTCGCACCTGGTTGGGCTCAAGATTTGCCGCTTCTGCCCAACGTGCCCCTGTCGAAAGGCATACTCGAGCAATAACACCTACGTCTGACTTTTCTTGATCCAGGCGGGTCAACAAGCACGATATCTGCTCGCTTGAGAGGTACGACATTTCGCTTTGATCAAACTTCAACGCCCGTACTTTGGACAGCGGATTCTCACCTGACCATTCGCCTAGACGCTCCAATTCATTGAATACGGCGCGAAGGTAACTCAGCTCGTGATTGGCTGTATTGGCTGAGATTGGCGCAGTGGTTCCGTCTCGTTTTCCGGTTTCATCGACTTTCGCTCGTCCCCATTTCCCAGCCAACCTGTCCGACCGGTATTGAGTAAAGCTACTCGCTGAGAAATCAACTGCGCGGGGGTCACCTAGGTTCGTGACCATTCGATCAAGGAACGCCCGGCATTTTTCCCCTCTCTTCAGGTGACAGCCGTGAAGCTTGAACCATAGGGATACAAGATCTGACAGCCGGCGCTCGTCCTGTTTTGGCTTCCTCTCAAACTCTCCTTTGGCACCGTCACCCATCAGGCGACGTTCGAACACCATCGCTTCGTTCTTTGTTCGAAACTTCTTTCTTACTCGCGCGCCGGCACGCCCGTCTGGCCGGCAGTCCACAAGCCATTCGCCAGACTCAAGCTTTTTTAAAGACATTGGCTGATTGCGCGCTGCATTGAATGAGAGGGCACGAAACGTTCCTTGCCAAAGATTAGAGGGGGCTGATTTGGCCGCACTCGGGAGCGGTGTCGCCGGTCATGAGCCAGAGGGTGTACTTCTTGAAGCGCGGGTGATTGACGATCTTGAAAAGGGGAGGGGCGCCCATTTCAGAAATACCAGCCTCATATTTTTTTAGGGTGCTGATGCTAAATCCCATCACCTCACAGAACTCGCTTTGAGTTAGCGCTTCCTTCGCCCGTATCGCCTTCAGCTTCGCTGGAATCTCCACGATCTCTCCCTTGACAAGTTCCATTTGTGGAACCAATATAGTTCCAGATCTGGAACTATTTCAGAATATATGCCCAAGGAGAATACCAAATGCAGGTTGTAATCGACACGCCATACGTGACCCCAGATGAGTTTGCGCGTCGTGCTGGGCTCTCAGAGCGCTCTGTGCGTCACAAAATCGACCAAGGAATGATTTTGGTCAGGGAAAAGGAGCCGGGCCAAAAGAAAGGAACCGTCTTCATCAACATGATTCACCTCGCAATGGAGGCGGCAGAGCAAGCCGAGCGTGTACGCGGCGGAAAATCCAAAACAAAAGCCGGTGAAGCGTAAGGAGCCGGCAAATGCAGTTCGAAGATATCTACCGCCTGGAAGTGGTCGCCGCCCTGGAGCATGACCACGACCTGGACTTCAAGGACATCGGCAGCACCTACTTTCAGAAAGGCGTCTGCCCAGGCTGTGGCGAACGCACGCTGTACATCGCTCGCAAGCAGCCGTACCAGCTCAAGTGCAACCGCCTCAACCAGTGCCAGTTCGAAGAGAAAACTCGCGAGCGCTACAGCCACCTGTTCGAAAACCTCAGCGAGCGGTTTCCGCGTACAGAGATAAATCCGACCGCGACGGCCGACGCCTACCTACAGCGTAATCGCGGCTTTGATATCAGCAAGATGAAAGGCTGGTACGAGCAGAGTCGACGCAAAATGAAGGATGGCCAGTGGGCTGATACCGTCCGTTTCCAGCTCTGTGACGGCTACTGGGAACGAATCATTGACGCGACGATGGTCACTGCCAATGGCGGGGACAAAGCCGGCATCAAATCCAAGATGTCCTACAAGGGCGGCGCCTGGGTTCCGCCTGGCATGTCCATCGAGCAAGGAGACACCGTCTACGTCGTAGAGGGCATCTTCCACGCTATCGCTTTGTTCCTGGCTGGCTACAAGGCTATCGCGTCTATCTCAGCCAACAACTTCCCTTGGGACATCATCGAGGCGCACAAGGGCCTGAAGGTTCGCTGGATCATCGCCCTGGACGACGACGCGGCCGGACACTCAGTTATTCCGAAGTACCGCAGCCAGCTGCTTGCCCGTGAAGAGCTGGCATGGGTGGCCCTCGCCGGCAACGACCGCGATTGGGACGACGTGTACCGCGATGGCCAGCTGAACGACGCGTTCATGCAGGAGGCCAACTACCAAGGGCGAATCTTCATCGCCGAGAGCCCTGCGAAAAAGGCCTACCTGCTCCACAAGAAGAAGCCGCTCAACTTCTTCCTGCTGGACTTCGGCGAACGCCTCTACTCCGCCAAGGTGAATTCCGATGAACTGAACAAACCACGGGAAGACGAAGCCGCGGTCGCTCGAGAGCAGCTTTTCTACAAATACTGCGACATCAAGCAGGTGGCCAACTGCGTGCCGCGCTTTGAATACATCCAGCGCGATGCGATCAGCGGTGACCAGCAGTTCTTCTTTCAATTCAACTTTCCCAACGCGGCACAGAACTGCAAGGAGCCCCTGGCGCCGAACTCGATCGGCGATCCGAGAAGCTTCGCCAAATCGCTGCTGGAGCGCACACCTGGCGGCAACTTCGAAGGCGGAGAAAAGGTCTTGGCCATGCTGCGCAGCAAGTGGTTGGACAATGCTCTGACTGTGCGATCGCTGCCCTTCGTCGGCTACGACGCGGCCAGCAAAACCTACTGCTTTCAGAAGTTCGGCTACCACAAAGGGCGTGAGTACCTGGCCAACAACCACGGATACCTTGAAATCGGAAAAATCGGTCTGAAAACCTCGCTCAATAGCCTGGCGATTGTCCGTGGCAATGACTTCGACCCGAGCTGGTTTTCCGACTTCTTTGCAGTGCATCACCTGAACGGGCTCGCAGCGTTGTCGTGGTGGACTGCCACGCTGTTCGTGCAGCAGATCCGAACCAAACAGGAGTCTTGGCCGTTCCTAGAGCTGACCGGCGATGCCGGCGCCGGCAAGTCCAGCTTGCTGCGTTTTCTGTGGCGTTTAGTCGGCCGTTCCAACTATGAAGGCATCAAGCCCAACAGCGACGGCGCCAGCGCCATCGGCCTGACCCGTGCCCTGTCCCAGGTCAGTAACTTTCCGGTGGTGCTGATCGAGTCTGACAGCCAGAGCGTCGACGCTCAGGGCCGTACGGTAGTCAGTCAATACAACTGGGAAAAGTGGAAAGCCCTGTTTGACCACAACGCCACGCTTCGCACTGTAGGGGTGAAGTCCTCAAGCAACGACACTGACAGCCTGATTTTCCTTGCGGCTCTGTGCATTGCTCAGAACGCCAGTGTTGAGGGCTCCGAGGCGATCCTGACCCGCATCAGCCATTTTCACGCGAACAGGGCGCATCACACCCCTGCCTTGAAGGTTCTCGCCACTGGTTTGAATAGCCTGCCCGTCGAGCAATTGGCCGGATACCTGGGGCATTGCATTGGGCAGGAGTCAGCCTGGCTCCAGCGCTACTTCGATGCGTTTCCAGAATACGAGCAACGTCTGCAAGCAAACCCTGTTCTTCAGCACCAACGGATCGTGCTTTGTCATGCGCAGATGATGGCAGCCACAAAAGCCACACAAGCGCTGTTCCCGGACTGGAGCGACGACGCCCTGGAACAAGTCATCAAGCACATAGAACGCCGCGCCATCGATCGGCAGCAGCGTGTAAGCACTGAGAACCCAACAGCTGGGCGCTTCTGGCAGATCTATCACTACCTCAATGAAAGAGTGGTTTCGATCAGCGATGAGTTTGGCGATCGTGAAGTCATTCAGGAAACGCTCAACCACAGCGCTGATAAAAGCCTGATCGCCATCAACATCGAGCACTTCCACAACGCCTGTCGTCTCGCTGGCCAGGAAGTCATTCACGCGACTCAATTGCACCGCGCGCTGCCGCTCAGCACCTCACACACCTTTGTCGAGACTCGCAAAGTCCGCTCGGTCATTGAGAAGCGCTCGCTCAACTGCTGGCTGTTCCGGAAGGGGAGCAAATCCTGATGAACGTCCTGGGGATAAAAAGACGTGTACGGGGGCAAACCAGTGTTTTTAAGGGGATGCGTGTGTGGCCAATGGTTAGGCGGAACATCTGGAACATGAATATTTATAAGAAAAATATCTATAAAAAACAGATAGATAACCAACCACGCCGCATCACCACTGACCAGAACACGCTGGATCACACCGGAACATCTTTCTGTTTCCTGTTCTGTAAGTGTTCCACCAAAGGTATTTGCCAGAACACGGCGCTAGCCCTTGTAAATCAAGGCCTACAGCAGATTTTGAATAAATTCTGTTCTGCAATGTTCCGGCTTGGTGTTCCAAGCACCTACCGCCCTGAAAGCCCCGTATTCCGTGGGCTAGCGTCCTTCAACTTTTAGCCGTTCCGGATATTCCGGGGTACACCCCGGGCACACGCGGAATTATTTCGGGCGCGGCGCCCGATTCAACCAGCAAAAAAAGGAGCAACACCATGCAAATACAAGTCATCACCGGCGACCAAGGCACCGGCAAAACCACCCGTCTGCGCGCCATCCAAACCGAATTGAAAGACCAAGGGATCGAGGTACCAATCATTGTCGGCGAACACTGCACAACCCCGTTCTTCATCAACCAGATTGCCGATAAGGCCATGGCCGGTGCCAAGCAGTTTTTGGCTGACGACTGCACCCAGTTCCAGATCCAGGCTGTTATGGAGCTAAAAGCACGGGGCATTCACTCGGGGATTCCGTCCGATTTCGTCGTGCATCTGGTGCGCCAGGCCTGAGCGGAGAAGTCGCAATGATTATTCGCTACTGCGCCAACACCTTACCGGGTCAGCTTCCGCTGCCGTCCGACTACGTCGAACAGCGCACAGCCGAGGACCTGGCCGAACTGGCAGCCGCCGCACACTGGAGGGATCACCCGGAAGACACCCCGACGTTCATCACCGTCGTGCACATGCAGGACGTAGACGGTCACGACTTGGGGTTGTTTGAGGTGCGCTGTGAGCAGCGCCCGGTATTCACGGCAAGCCTATTGCGGCAAGCCTGATAGAGACGGTGTCGAGGAGTTCGCACCTCCCCGACACCAACCACCACAAAAGGAGCAACACCATGCAAGCACAGCACCCAAGCAGCAGTGAAATGAAGGCTACCACAGCACCGCAGCAGGCCGCTCGTAGCGTCTTTAAACCATCCCGTCGAATGCTGGCCACCGCTGTGGTCGGCGCGGCACTGATCGGCTACCAGATCCATAAGACGCCAGACGCCCTCGTACACCTCCGGAGTGTCGCTGGCCTGGCCCAAGCCATGGGCGACCTCACTGAGCAAGATGCCGCCGTTGTTGCGGAACTGCTCGCCGATCGACAACACCTCAATGGAGCGCGAGCATGATTATTGACAGACAATTTATCGCCGTGTCAGACGATCAGCAGCGACAGGCTCGCCAACAGTTAGAGCTACCAACCGACTTTCACCTGGTAGAAGCCACACGCCTGCTGTATCACAACACCGGTAATGGCCTGGTGCAGATTCCGCTGCCAGGTGGGCAACTGGTCGCTGCTTTTGAAAACTCGAACGGACAGCGACGCTACGGAGTGGTCAAAATCGATGGCCTGATCAGCTAAGGTCTGAAACATTTAGCGGCTAAAAAACTGACAACTCAAACGAACAGGGCGCCTTCTCGGCGCCCTTTTTCGTACCGTCCCACAACCTCAACCCGACAACCATGACGGATCAATATCGTTATACCGAACAATGAAAGCTATAACTTCCGCTAGATGATAATCGCCAAAATGCAATCAAAAACCCTACTAGGGCGCCAACAACACATAGCAAATGCAATCATTATATCGAAGCAAGTGATCGGTAATTAACCATCACTTGCTATCTGAGCTCTCGGCACAGCATCACTATACCGAAGCGCCCTTGACGCTTTGACGCCATAGCGTTTTAGCGACTATGACCCTTTTGTACCGTTGGCCATTTTCACTTATGTACATACATACATAATTAACGAATTGGTCATTTCGTTAATTCTTTACTACCGGAATGACGGCGGCATAACCACAGGCCAAACCCCTTCCTACGCTGGGTGCGACTACACAACGAAACGTGCCATAAGCCCCTCCATAAAAATAAAATGCCGATTATTGAAAGTTTTACAAGACTTTAAAAAAGTCTTGACGATTCAAAATAACGCTAACTAAACTTCGGCCAATCAACCCCATCCAAACAGGAAGTTTTACAATGATTGACGCGGAAGCCAAAATGACAGAATTGATTGACGACGCTCAAAGCCTCGGTAATAAATTCATATTTTTGATGGGTGCGTCCGCCTCAGAACACCAATTGTCTGAGCGTGCTAGAAACGGCTTTATCGATATAAGCGCTGATCTAGTTGAGCAATTCGACGAATTCGAACTGAAGTTGAAAAACTACAGAACAGGTTGCGCACCCAGCTGCTCAAAAAGTTCTCGCTGTTGAGAGCGAGTCAGGTGGCGGAGCCGATCGAACATCAGGCGGTCAACCGCTTGAGCTGAAGGGCTCAAGGTGTGAGAAAAGGTCAGATTAGCCACCCAGGTGTGGCCGCACGTAGCGTCACCGCATTGGCAGTAGAGCTTGGCAAATTTCTTCGACAGTTCATCCCGCGAAGCAATCCGCCCTTTGCTGCCACACTCTGTGCAGTACACCCGCATAATGCCCCTTCCCCAAGGTTCCAAATAAGGCACTATTCTGCCACAAGATGTAGTGCCTTTCTCGTGTCGAGACCCCTACATCAAGTATCCGCCGGCGCTGGAGCGTCCCGCCAACTTATCCACCGATCCGGCCGCAACGTATCGTTGAGCTGGTTGAACAGCTGGCAGATCGGACGAATCTCGTTACTCGTGTAGACCCGGTCAATCTTTTCAATATCGCCAAACCCCGCGCTGTTTTCCGGGATGATCCCAGCCAGTGCTGGGTTCATGCGCCAAGCGGCAATCACGTCGTTACGGGTGATGTTCTTGACCTTCTCCAGTTCGTCCTTGGCCTGGAAGTCCCCCACTGGAATGATCTGGATCGCCTCTTTCGCACCGCCCGGGATGTTGACGAACATCGAACGGAAATTACCCACACCTTTGCTGGCAGTGATCTGGGCCTTCAGCTCGTCCTCGTCGTCTTCGCTCAGGTTCGGGTCGTTGGTGTAGAAGATGTAGCCCGCATGGGCGCCGTTGCTGTAGTAGCGCCGGCGGAACAGGGTGGCGGCTTCGTTGAGCAGCAGCGCCTGCATGCCTCCCAGGTAATCGGGTACGCCGTAGATGTTTTGTTCCACGTCGTAGTTCATGACGTGCTCGATCTCGTCCTGGTCGAACTCCACTTCCTTGCCGTCCGGCAGCAACATCACAAAACCACCATTCACTTTGACCCTCATGTTGATCGTTGGTAGATGCTCCATTTCCAGCACCTGGCCAAAGGCATTGCGGTTGCGTAGGAAGTACGCCTCACCGAACACCATAAAGTCGAGTCCTGCACGGCTCATGGTCGCGATCGAGCAGCCTTCCGACGGAATGAACTCACGCAGCAACAGGTTGCGCTTGAACCCGGGAATGGCGCCGTGGTGTGCGTTGGCGCGCAGCAACTTGGCCAGCCCCTGTCGCGACACCGGCGGTGTGTAGATCCTGCCGTCGTGCGTGGCGAACACGCCCAGGTACTGCCCGATGTTTTCGCTCAGTACCTGTTCGGGAGCGCCGAAGGAAAACATCCGCGCTCGCCCGGGGGCTTTGGTTGCCGGTGTTTGCTGTCGTTTTTTTCGCGCCATTGTTTGCTGATCCAGTCAGTGAGTAGCGACTACGCCGCTGCTTGTTGGTATTGAGGGGTTCGTGGGCCAGGGCGTGCATGATTGCCCAAGCAATATCGGCGTGGCCCGAGGCGTCGGTACGAGATGCGCTGTAGGTGACCTGACCACCGCCCGTGGTGCCGCGCTTGATCGTCAGGAACGCCTGGGCGATGTCGTTCCAGCCGGCGTCCCATTCGATGCGGCTGCCCTGAATCGTGTCCTGTGCCTTGAGTACCAGGGTGTTTTTGGTTTCCAGGCTGTAGTGGATCGAGGTCGCACGCGGGTAGAAGTCGCGCACCAGGTCAAACACGCCGTAGCCGATACCGGTGGTATCGATGCCGATGTGCTGCACATTGAAACGCTCGGTAAGTTTCTTGACCTGCTCGGCCTGGAATTTGAACGACTGCCCACGCCAGCTGTGCTTTTCCAGAATCCGGAACTTGGCGCCTGGCTCCAGCGGCGGAGCGATGACCACACAGCTGGCATCGTCGCGGGTGCGGCTGGGGTCGTAGCCGATCCATACTGGGCTGTTGCCGAATGGGCGCGGATCGTCGGGGTCGTAGTCGGTCCACAGCGACAGATCGGAGTAGCATCGCTCCAGGTCGGACAGGGAAAAAGCGCTCTGTGTGCTGTCGATAAATTTGCACATGAACAGCTGTTCAAACTTGTCGCCGTCAAACTCCAGTTGCAGTTGCTCAAGGTCGAACCGATCGCACCCCCCGGCGATTGCGTCCAGGATGGTGATGACCTGGCGCCATTGACCATCCGGGCAGCGGGCTCCAGCGGCGATTTGTTTTTCACTGGGCCATGGGTCTTTGGCGCTTTTGTGTTTGCCGTTGCGAAACTTCTCGCCGGACCAAAACGGGTAGGCCTGGTGCGACACAGCGCTGGGCGTAGAGAAGTAGGTTTTTCGCCATTTCTTGTGGGTGGCCATGGCACTGGCGACGGTGTTCAGTTTTTCGAAGTCGCGTATCCAAAAATATTCGTCGATGTAGACGTGGCCATGGTGACCCTGGGCAGTGCTGCTGTTGGTGCTGAGAAAGCGCAACTCGGCCCACGGCTTGCCGTCTTTGCTCAACACAATTGGGTTGCCGGTCAGCTCCAGGCCGAACCACTCTTGTGCGAACGCGATGATGTAGCTGCGGAAAATCTCGGACTGGGCGCGACTGGCCGACAGGAAAATCTGGTTGTCGCCGGTCAGTACGGCGTCCATGAACGCTTCACCGGCGAAGTAGTAGGTCAGGCCCACCTGGCGGCTTTTGAGGATGTTCCGGATTCGACACGTCAGCGGGTTCTGTTTGGCCGCGAACAGCTCTTTCTGATAGCCGTACATCTTGCTGATGAACTTGTCGAGAAAGTCGACCTCGGTCAGTTCGCTGACGTCGTTTTTTACTTTCTTCTCGCGCTTCTTGCCGCCCTTGTCGCCTCGCTCTCGACGTTCGCCGCGCTGGCCTTGGCGCTCGCCCTGGTGTTCCGCCGGCGCATCGCCGATCGACGCCGGCGACGGTTTGGTCGATTGCTTCAACAGCCGATCGCGAACGGTGGTCAGCCGGTCGAGCTCGTCCAGTTCGCCCTTGGTCAGGGTGGTCTGTTTCTCCAGGAGGAGGGTGATTCGCCGGCCGACCGCCGTCAGCGGTTCCTCGTCCGAAAGCATCTCGTCCCAGCCGCCCTTGGCGATCCAGTAATAGACGATACGGATGTTCGGCAGCTTGAGCTGAGCCTGAATCTCTCGCGGCTTACAGCGGCGCAGATAGAGGCGTTTGGCGGCTTCTTTGACTTCGATTGAATAGAGCATGGGCCGCAGTCTATGCGGCGAAAACGCGCAAAACGCGGGGTTAAATTCCGCCAACCTCCTAGATCGTGAATATAGGAGGAACGCAAAAGCAAAGCGTTTGTTTGGGTGCTGTCGGCTCCCTATCGTGGCGGCTCAAACCACCGATTGAGCGCAGTTAACGCCCATGCCCCGTTCCCTTGTTTCGCTATGGAAACGTGTCGCGACCAGCGGCACCACCGCCGATGGTCGCGAGATCCTTCCCCAGGAACTGCGTGATGTCGCCGAGACCTACAAACCGTCGAAATACACGGCGGTGATCTGGAGTGAACACGAACGGTGGATGGGCTCCCACGGCACCGTGTACGCCGTGCGCCTGGTTGAAGAAGGCGAAGATCTAGAGCCTGGCCAAATTGGCTTGGAGGCACAGCTCAAGCCCAACGACAAACTGCTGTCGCTCAACGACCAGGGCGAAAAGCTGTTCACCAGCATCGAAGTCACCCCCAACTTCGCGGGCTCGGGCAAAGCCTACCTGACCGGCCTGGCCGTCACCGACTCCCCGGCCAGCCTGGGCACTCAGGAACTCTATTTTTCCCGCAAGACCAGTAAGGACGCCTATTTCGCCGACGCGGTGGAACTTGGCTCCCTGACGGACACAGAGCCAAAAGGTGAGCTGGGCAAGCTGACTGCGATGGTCACCAGCCTGTTCAAGCGACTCGGCCTTCAAGAATCCCCCGCAGCACCTCCGCAAACCCAAACAGAGAGCAAACCCCCAATGGATGAAGCTACAGCCAAAGCGCTGGCGGCACTGGTTGAACAGTTGCTGCTGGTCACTGCCGGCATTCAAACCTTGATCGAGCCTGCGACGACTGACGTAGTGGTTGAGCAGGAACCGATCGACAACGTCGAAACCTCCGTTCAGGACATTCTCGACACCGCCGAAGAAGAGCGCGAATTCTCCCGTCGCGGCAAGGGTGTATCCACCAACAAAGCGCTGGCCATGGCCATTGCCAACCTGGACAAGAAATTCAACACGCTGCTGAACACTCCGAAAGGTCGCCAGGTTCCGCACACCACCGGCGCGACTCGCAGCCAAAAGCGGAGAGTCGTGTAAATGGCCACGCTGAGCAGTAACGCCCAGGAACAGTTCGCCCTCATGCAGGATGACTTGGCCGAGACGTACAACGTCCAGGATGCGTCCCGCCAGTTCGCCGTCGAGCCTGCCATTGCCCAGGAGCTGAACGACAAAATCACCGAGAAATCCGACTTTTTGAGTCGCATCAACGTGGTGCCGGTCAGCGAAATCAAAGGCCAAAAAGTGATGATCGGCGTGACTGGCCCTGTGTCCAGCCGCACCAACACCAAAACCAAGGACCGCGAAGCTAAGGATTTCAGCGACCTGTCTGGTCTGGACTACGAGCTGTTCCACACCGAGTCCGACGTGGGCCTGTCGTTCGCCAAGATCGACAGCTGGGCCAAGTTCCCCGACTTTGCTGATCGCTACAGCGCGGCCGTGCAACGTCAAATCGCCCTGGACCGAATCATGATCGGCTGGCACGGCACGCATGCGGCGTCACAGACCGACATCGACGCGCACCCAATGCTGGAGGACGTGAACAAAGGCTGGCTGCAAATCGCTCGCGAGCAGATCCCGGCCCAGGTACTCAAGGAAGGCAAGACCGCCGGAAAAATCACCCTCGGCGCCGGCGGCGACTACGCCAACCTTGACGCCCTGGTGCATGACGTCAAGCAGATGATTGACCCGGTATTCCGTGATGCTGGCGACCTGATCGCGATCATCGGCAGCGACCTGTTGGCCAATGACAAGGGCAAGCTGTACGCCAAACAGGGCGACACCCCGACCGAGAAAGAACGCATTGAAGGCGCCCAGGTAATCGCCACCTATGGAGGCTTGCCGTCCTTCCTGATCCCACACTTTCCGGCCACCGGCGTGGTGGTCACCAGTTGGGACAACCTGTCGCTGTACTTCCAGGACAGCAGCTGGCGCCGCCACCTGATCGAGAACCCGAAACGCTCCCGCGTCGAAGATTACAACGGCCGCAATGAGGGCTACGTGATCGAGCAGTTGGAGAAGTTCGCCGCCATCGAAGCCGGCAACCTGGAGCTGCTGCCGTGAGCATCGCCCTGGCCCACAAGCGGCGTGTTCTCGCGCTAGGCCCGACGGCAGTGGCAGGTGTCGAGCCTTACAGCTCCAGCACTGCCCTGGCCAGTCCCGCCAATGCGCAAAAGCACCTCAAGCTGATGGAAGGCGCTTTGGCGATCGACCTGGAACGCCTCGGCGACATCAACAATCTCGAAAGCCGTCAGTTGCTCAAGCGTGACGAGCTGCTGCCCAAATACATGGACTACGTCGAGCGTTACCGCGACTCCGGATTGAACCACCCGAATCCGGTGCTGATGCAAGTCATGGTTTGGCTGTTCGACACCGAGCAATTCGAACTGGGCCTTGAAGTCGCGATGTTCGCCATCGAGCAAGGCCAGTCGATGCCGGAGCGCTTCAAGCGTGACATCCCGACCTTCGTTGGCGATGCGGTTATTGAGTGGGCTGACAACGAGCAGAAATGCGGGCGCAGTCCCGAGCCATACCTGAGCGACATGCTGCCGTTTGTAGATGGTGAATGGGATCTGACCGAACAAATCCCGGCCAAGTACCACAAGTTGATTGGCATCCGCGCAATGGACGCCAAGGACTGGGAAAAGGCGATCCGCCACTTTGAACGCGCCACAGAGCTGTACGCCAGCATAGGTGTGGATACGCGCCTGAAAGGGTCTCGCAAGGCCTTGGAAAAACAACGGGCTGACCAAGCCGCCGAATAACCCGACTACCCCCCCCGGCGAGAAACTGTGGATGTGAGCCAACCATTTATGGCCTGACCCACTGAAACAGTTTTCCCGCCCCTATTTGAGTGGCCAGCAATGAGCTTTTCCGGGAAACCCACCACCTTTGTGGAGCAAGCGATCGAGAACGACGGCTTCTGGCCGAACCTCTCCGTGGTCGAGTTTCAGAAGGGTTACCGCCTTCCGGCGGAGTACCTGGTTGAGATGCTGGTCACTGATCTGACCACCGCGATGGTCGAGGTCAATCGAGATCTGGCCAAGTGCAAAGGCAGATGGCAGGCCGTAGGCATCACCAGCGTTGAATCTGCTGACCCTATGGTGCTGCCCGAGCGCACATTTCACGTAGCGACGTACAAGCGCGCTGTGTATTGCCGCGCCAAGGCCAGTTTGCTGCCGCAGTTCGCCTCGGTGGTCCGCCGCGAAAGTGCCGAGAACCTGGGCAAAGAGGAACCGGAGCGCAAGGAAACGTTCCTGGCATTCAGCCAACAGGCCGTTCGCTCGTTGCAAGGCCGTGGCCGCATCACGGCGGCGCTGCTATGACCAAACTGCAAGCGCTGACCCGCTATCTGATCGAACGCCGCCTGGTATTGCCGGAACAACTCGACAGCTGGACCGAGCAGGTCACGCTGGAACTGGTGTGGAAACCCGACGTCGACGGTATGCACCTGGGCAACATGCGCTATCGCGCCGCGATCGTGCTGGAGCGCTTCGCCGATCATCCGGCGCGGCTGATGGCCCTGGTCGGCAGCTGGCTGGAGAACCACGATCCGGAGCGTGATCGGCACGAGTTGCCGGCGCCGTTGTTCGCGGTTGAACCGCTGGACAGCGATTTGTTCGACGTGGAAATCACCCTGGAGTTCGTCGAACCGCAATACCTGGCCGAAGACCCGGCCGGCGAGATTGAAGCCTTCGGAAAGTCCTGGGCGTTCGTACCGTTTGACCTGTGGGTCGCGGAACGCGGCGAGGTGGCCACCCATGGCGGGGCGTAGCACCTTCGAACTCCACGCACGTGGTCACTTGGCCGTGGAAGCGCAACTGGCGCTGCTCAGCCTGCCGCCGCAACTGCGCCGACGGCTGTTGAACAACGTCACCAAGCGCGTGCGGACGATGAGCCGCCGACGTGTACGCGATCAGCAGAATCTGGACGGTTCGCCTTTCGAGGCACGCAAGGGATCGGGCAAGGGCAAAAAGAAGATGGAAGCCGGCCTGGCCAAGCTGATGGTGGTGACCCGTGTCAGCGCTGACGAAGCGGAACTGGGTTGGAAAAACGCCCTGACTCGCTGGGTCGCCGCGCAGCAACACCATGGCGTCAGTGAGCGCCGCACCGCCGCGCAGATGCGCCGCTGGAACAGAACTCCACCCGGCCTGGCCGCCACCGACAAGCAAGCCAAGCGCTTGCGCCGGTTGGGCTTCCGTGTGCGCCAGGCGGGCAAAAAGACCCTGACCCGGCCGTCAGTGGCGTGGATTCAAGAGCATGTGAACTACGCCAAGGCGGGGCTGCTGATTCGCATCCTCGACGACGAGCGCAGTGAATCCAGCGGCGCGCAGAGCTGGGAAATCACGTTGCCAAAACGCCAGTTCATCGGCGTCAACACCGACCGCGACACCAGCCTGCTGATTAACCAGGTGTTGCAACAAATCCTACATTCACCCCGCTAACGAGGCACTGCATGGCACTCGGTCAAGTCACCGTCGACAATCTCAATCTGGGCCAGGGTGCCGTAACAGAGATTGAGCGCTACTTCCTTTTCATCGGTCCGGCGACCAAAAACGTCGGCCAGTTCGTCCCCTTGAACACCGACAGCGACCTGGACGCGGCCCTGGGCGTAGCGCCCAACGATCTGAAAGCCCAAATCACTGCTGCCCGTCTCAACGGTGGTCAGCGCTGGGCCTGCGTAGCCGCTCCGATCGGCGCCGAAGGCAACTGGTCCGAGGCACTGGAAAAAGCCCAGCACCAGGGGTTTTCGGTCGAGGCCGTGGTGATTACCAAGCCGGTGGCCAAGGCGGACGAGCTGTCGGCCATGCACGACGCGGCCATTGCGCTGAACAACACCTACGGCCGTCGTGTTTTCGTGATGGCGTCCACTGCCGGCATCACCGTGCAACAGACCTGGGCGCAGTACGTCACCGAGCAGAAAGCCCTGGTGGCCGATCTGGCGGCGCCGCGTGTCCTGCCGGTACCGCAACTGCACGGCAATGACCTGGGCGTGCTGGCCGGTCGCTTGGCCAACGCGTCCGTGAGCATTGCTGACAGCCCGATGCGCGTGGCCACCGGCCCAGTGTTGGGCCTCGGCCCGGTGCCGATCGATGCCGACAAAATCCCACTGTCGTCGGCGGTGCGCAGCGAGCTGGACCGGGCGCGGTTCTCCGTGTCGCAGACCTATCCAGATTATCCGGGCGTGTACTGGGGCGACGGCAACATGCTCGACACCCCAGCGAGTGACTTTCAGGTCGTTGAACACCTGCGCATCACCGACAAGGCGGCGCGCCTGGTCCGAGTGCTACTGATCCGCCGTGTGGCCGATCGCCGCTTGAACAGCACCCCCAATAGCATGGCGGTCAACACCAACCAACTGATGGCGCCGTTGCGTGCCATGGCCAAGACCACCGTCTTTAACGGTGAAGTGTTCCCCGGCGACATCGAGCCGCCGAAAGACGGTGACCTGGTGCTGAGCTGGCTGAGCAAAACCAAGGTCACGGCTTACATCAAGCTCAAACCCCTCAACTGCCCGAAAGACCTCAAGGCGAACATCGCCCTGGACCTTTCCAACGACAAAGCGGAGTAACGCCCAATGGCAAAAATTGGCGGCAAGAACTTCGATGTGAGCCTGGGTGACCTGTCGCTGCACGTCGAAAACTGCACCCTGGATATCACCGACAACTCAGCCGTAGCACAAACCCGGGGCGTGCCAGACGGCTTCGTAGAAGGCGATGTCGCCGCTGCCGGCGAATTCGAACTGGACTCCAGCAACTTTAATTTGCTGATCGATGCGGCCCGATCCGCCGGCAGCTTCCGCGCCCTGAAACCGTTCGACGTGGTGTTCTTCGCCAAGGCTGGCGACGACGAGCTGCGTGTGGAGGCGTTCGGCTGCAAGGTGAAAATCTCCAGCCTGTTGGGCATTGATCCCAAGGGCGGCGAGAAGAGCAAACACAAGGTGCCGTTCGACGTCACCAGTCCGGACTTCGTCCACATCAACGGCGTGCCGTACCTCGACGCTACCGAGATCGAGGGGCTGCGCTAATGGGGGATTRGTTCGAACAGGCCTCGGCGCTGGAACAGCTGGAGCGTGAACACGCGATCGCGGCTCAGCGAGCGCGGCCGCGTCCTTCAGGTCCGAGCCGCATCCACTGCCTGGACTGTGAAAAACCGATCCCCGAGAACCGTCGAACCCTGGGCGGGATTCTCCGCTGCACACCCTGCGAATCCCTTTCAGAGCGGAGTAACCGCCGATGACCACTGCTCAACACCCCGTCGAGCCCGTCGCTGATGCCGCACGCCTCGGACGCCTTGAGCGAAAAATGGCGGTGATCGAGCACCGGGTGGGCGAGATCGAAGATCGCCACGAAACCGTGCCGACGCGCGTCACCAAGCTGGAACAGCAGTTTGAACACATGGCTGGCCAGCTCTCGGAACTCAACGCCGGCCAGCAGACGCTGACCGTGGCGGTCAACGACATCGGCTCGAAGGTGGGCCGGCTGTTGACCATCCTGACCCTGGTCGGCGCCGTGCTGCAAATGGCAGTGCCGGCACTGCTTCGGGTGTGGTTCCCATGAGCCTGCGCGGCAAGATCGCCGCCGGTGCCATTGCGCTGTGCAGTACCTCGTTGGTGGTGTTCCTGGGCACCTGGGAAGGCCAGGGCCAGAACGTCGTTTACGCGGACAAGCTGGCCCGAGGGCTGCCGACCGTGTGCCTGGGCATCACTCGTTACACCAGCCCGTTTCCGGTCGTGATCGGCGACTACTGGTCTCCCGCTCGATGCGACCAGGTCGAGCAGTTGGTGATCCAGAAAGGACAGTTGCAGCTCGCCGACTGCATCACCAATCAGCAAGTGGGCCAGAACACTTTTGACGCCTTGAGCAGCCATTCCCACAACGTCGGCGTGCCCAGTACCTGCGCCAGTCGAGCGATGGGCTTGATCAACGCCGGCCGTATCGCCGAAGGCTGCAACGCCTTGGCCTGGGCGGCGGATGGCAAGACACCCGTGTGGGCCTTTGTCACCAATGCCCAGGGCAAAAAGGAGTTCGTCCGGGGCCTGCATGCGCGGCGTTTGGCGGAAGCGGATCTGTGCAAGGCGGGCTTGTGATGCCGCGTGATGCCTTGTTTTTCCTGTTGTTGTGTGGGGTGGCCTGGTTCGGTTTTGACCTGTTGGAAGGTCAGCGCGACACCGCCCGCCGCGAACGCGACAGTGCGCAAGCCGAAGTGAACGGCCTGCGCGAAGCGGCCCGAATCAGCGGCGAGATGTTGGCCGAACGGGACGCGATCGATCTTGAACGCACCACGGAACTGAACCATGCAATCACCGAAAACCAAAGCCTGCGCCGCGATGTTGACGCTGGCCTTAAGCGGCTGCGCGTTAAAGCCACCTGTCCAGCCGCAGTGCCCGCCGATCCCGGCGCCGGCCGCCTGGCTGATGCAGGAGCCGCCGAACTCGCAGCAGACGCTCGACGAGATTATTTCACCCTCAGAGATCAGCTCGCCCTCAGCAAGCAAATGATTCTGGGCCTACAGCAACACGTCCTCAGGGTGTGCCGGTGAAAACCGGCGTCCCTGGGCAACCACTTTTCAACCTCAACAAGAGAGCTACCCCATGAACGAGCAAAACGCAGAAATCACCCTGGAAGTCGGCGAGCAGGAATTCACTTTCACCCTGACCCCGCCAGACGTCACCAAGTACTTCAACGCGCTGACCCAGACCAACAAGGTCGCCCCGGGCAACAACCTGCTGATGACCACCGTCAAGCAGGAAGAAAAAGCCACCCTGAAACCACTCCTGGTCAATCCGGTGATGGTGATGCAGCTCGCCGGCGCACTGCTCGAGGAGTACGGGCCAAAGGTTGAAGTGATCGTAAAAAAGCGCTCGGCCACGCTGAGCGCCTGACCGAAAACGGCCTGGGCCAGTTGGTGGCCCTGACGAACCACTGGCTACCTGGCGCCGAGCCCACGCCTGAAGCGATGGGCACGGCCAAGTGGCTGGAGGACGAATACTGGAGACGCATGGAGATGTCCGTAGCTAACGGCATCGCCGTTGCGCTGAACGGGTAACGACAGTGGCAGACCGTAGCGCCAGCCTTGCTTTCATTTTGAGCCTGACCGACAAGGTCACCGCGCCCCTGGGCAAGGTGAAAATGGGTTTTTCCGACCTTGCCGAACAGAGCGAAAAGCACATCAAGACGATGGGCCTCGGCCTGGGCGGTCTGACGGCGGCCGTGGTCGGCATTCAGCAATCCATGGCGCCGGCGCTGGAGGTCAATCGCGCCCTGGGCGAAGTCCGATCGTTGGGCGTGGCCGAGGATGCGTTGACCGCGCTCAACAGCAAGTCGCTGGAGTTCGCCGTGAACTACGGCGAGAACGCTCGGGAGTTTGTCGCCTCGGCTTACCAGATCGATGGCGCGATTAAAGGCCTGGCCGGCAGTCAGTTGGCCACGTTCACCAACACCAGCAACCTGGTGGCCAAGGCCACCAAGACCGACGCCGCGACCATGGGCGAATACGTCGGCACCCTCTACAACCTGCAAAAGTCCCAGGCCGACGCCATGGGCAAAGGTGCGTGGGTCGAAAAACTCGGCGGGCAGACTGCGCTAGCAGTGCAGCTGTTCCGCACCAGTGGCGCCGCGATGAAGGATGCATTCAAGGAAGCCGGCGCGATCGCCACCACAGCCGGGGTGGACCTGGCCGAGCAGATGGCGGTGATCGGTACGCTGAGCAGCACCATGGAAGGCGGCGATGCCGGCGGGCGCTACAAGGCGTTTTTCGAGAACATCGGCGCCGCCTCGGAAAAGCTCGGCATGAAGTTCACCGACCAGCAGGGCAAGATCCTGCCGATCATGTCCATCCTGGACAAGCTCCAGGGCAAGTTCGGCGATCTGACCAGCGCGTCGGCCGGGGCCAAGCTGATGGAGGCCTTCGGCGGTGAAGGTGCCCAGGTGATTGGCGCACTGGCCAAGGACACCGGACGCCTGCGCGACAGCCTCGATCAGTTGGGCAAGGTGCGCGGTCTGGAGAAGGCCGAGCAGATGGCCCAGGCCATGGTCGATCCCTGGCAGCAGTGGGCGTCCCTGGTCGAGGTCATGCGCGTGGTGTTTGGCCAGGTGCTGATCCCGGTGCTGACGCCGTTCATGAACAAGATGGTCGACATCGGCAAGACGCTGGTGCGCTGGTCGCAGCTGTTCCCCAACATCACCCGCGTGATCGGCATCACCGCGTTGACCATCATGGGGATTGTCGGCGCCATGTCGTTGCTCACCCTGGTGGTGGGCATTTCAAGGATGACCTGGCTGGGCCTGGTAACAGTCTGGAAAGTGGTCCAGTTGCTCAACCTGCGCACCATCGCCGGCTTCCTGCTGCAAGCCGCTGCTGTGGTGCTTTACGTCGCTGGCCTGACACTGCTGACCACCGCGATGGGGATCATTCGCGGCGTCATGCTCCTTTGGCAGGGTGCGATATGGCTGGTCAACGCGGCGCTGTTGGCCAACCCGATCGTCTGGATCGTGATCGGCGTAATCGCCTTGGTCGCGGCCGTGGCCGCCGCCGTCTACTACTGGGATGAATGGACCACGGCGCTGCTTAACAGCGAGGCGTTCAAGTTTGTCAGCGAGCAGTTCCAGAAGCTGGCCGACTGGTTCAACTCCATGGGCGGCTGGTCTGGCATGGCCAAAGGCGCATGGGACAGCATCGTCGGCGTCTTTTACAAGGCCATCAACAGCCTGATTGAGCTGATCAACAGCATCCCCGGCGTGAACATCGAGGCGCGGTTCGGCGACATGCCTGAGATGCCTGACATCGATCCCGCCGTGGGGGTGATGCCTGCGGTTCCAGCCACGGTTCCCGGCATGGGCCAGTTGCCCGGTGTGCCGGAAATACCAGCAGTGCCTGGCGTCAATCCAGCACTGGGCGCCATGCCGACGGTGCCCGGTGTCGCCGCGACGCTGACGGCAGCCGACACCGCGAACTCTGCCGAAAAAGCCCAGCAAACCATCAATGCGGCAATCCCCAGCCTGTCCCCGACGCGACCGACAGCGGTGCCGCCTGGCGGCCTGCTGACCAGCATTCAGAACAACAGCAGCAGCCAGAACAAGGGCACGCATGTGGAAAACGTGAACATTCACACCGGCAAGACCATGACGCCGCTGGAGATGGAAAACATGGTCGCCATGGCGGTGGGCGGATGAGCGAGTACGTGGATTTGTTGATTGTCGACAACGACCTGGTACTGGACCCGTCTCGCCAGCCGCGGCTGATCGATGATCGCGCCTGCATTGCCCAGGACATCGCGCACATGATCCGCGACAGCGGCCTGCTGGTGACCCTGGTGGCCGAGCGCGACCGCCTGCGACAGCGCGACTGTATTCAGCAACTGGAGCTGCTGGTGGAGTCTGACGAACGCCTGGTGCCAGGCACCGCGTTGATCAAACAGCTAGAGCCTGGGCAGTACCTGGTCACGGCCAAAACCCTGAAATTCGGACTGATCGAGGTGACCCTGTGAGCGAGGTCGATTTTAAACAGGTGATCGCTGACACCGGCATCCCGACCACTGAGGCGGGCTTGAAAGCGGCTTGGGAAAAAGAGGTAGTCGCCCAGGGCGCTAAGGTCGCGAACACCAGCAGCTATTCGCCGTTCTGGCGAGTGATGACGGCCCTGGTCACCAAGCCCGTGCTGTGGCTCCTCGATTTCCTGTGCCTGACCATCCTGCCGAACTTCTTTGTGAAAACGGCGGTGGATGCGTGGCTGGACATGCTCGCTTGGGCCGTCAACGTCGAGCGTAAGGGCGCGACCAAAGCCCAAGGCACCTTGCTGTTTACCCGGGCTACGCCAGACGGCGTGATGGAGCTGGAAAAGGGCATTGTCGTCCACTCTGCTGCAATCAATGGCCACGTTTACGAGCTGTCGACTACCGCCGCCGGTACGTTCCTGGTAGGGCAACTGCAACTGGAAGTACCGGTGGAGGCGAAAGACGCCGGCAGCGGTTACAACCTGGCGCCGGGTTACTACGCGATTCTGCCCGTGCCGGTGCCTGGCATCGTCCAGGTGGCCAATGCTGACGGCTGGCTGGCTTCACCTGGTGCAGATCCGGAGCCCAACGACCAGCTACGCCTGAGGGTGCGCAATCAGTTCTCGGCGGTCAATCAGTGGCACACCGACGCTGTGTATCGGGCCATGATTTCTGCCTTCCCGGGCGTGCGGCCGGATGGTGTGTACTTCGAGCATGGTGCGCCACGCGGCCCCGGCAGTGCCAATGCGTTTGTGTTGTTTGACGCGGGTGTGCCGGCGGACAGCTACCTGGCACAAATCAACGCGCACATTCGGGACCAGGGCAACCATGGCCACGGGGATGACCTGTTGGCCATGGTCATGCCACAGGTCCCGTACACCATCAGCGTGGACCTGTGGCCACGGGCCAACCTCACGGCTGAGCAGGCGGTTACGTTGAAAGCCGAAATGGAACTGTTCATTCGCGCCGCTTTTCGTGAAAGCACCGTGCGCGACTACCAGCCGACGCTGACCTATCCCCAGTCGCGGTTCAGTTTCAGTGTGTTAACGAAGGAACTGCACAGCCAGTTTCCCGATATTCAGTCACTGCGGTTCATCACTCCAGACATCGTTTCAGGCCTGAACATTCCCCGGATTCAGACGCTGACGGTGACCCCGCGATGATCAAAATAAAATTGCCCTTTTGGCTCGCCGGCACCGAACTGTCGAAGCTGGTCGCCGCCGCGCAAGCCTGGTGGGAGACGGTCGCCGGCTGGCTGCGCTGGCCGTATCACCAGATTGATCCCGACACTTGTCACCTGAGCATCCTGGAGCTGTGGGCCTGGCAGCGCGATGTCACGCGCTTCAATGGCGAACCTGAGGCCTTGTTTCGTCTGCGCGTGAAATACGCCTTCATCAACTCGGTGGACGCCGGCAGCACCGCCGGCATGAAGCGCATTTTCGAACGCCTGGGCGTGGGGTACGTCGAGATCGAGGAGCGCCAACCCGATCGGGACTGGGACGTGGTGCTGCTCAAATTCAGCAATGCGCAGCTGTCGCTCAACCCCGAGTTGCTGCGCGTACTGATTCAGCAATACGGCCGGACGTGCCGGCGTTATGACTTCGTGACCATCACCCCCGTGGCGCTGCAAATCGCCCTTATCGACTTCAACGACGATCAGCAAACGCTGATTGCCCGCCTGTAGGAGCGCACCGTGAGCGCCAGTATTACCTTGGCCGGCGAAAGCCAAATTGCTCTCAAGCAAAGCCAGAAAAAGCCGCAGATTGTCAGCAAATTCATCTTTGCCAATGTGCCCGGGCTGAACACTCTGGCGCCGGTCGATCGTGCTGCCGGCAAACCGCCGGCGGGGCAGATCGTCCACGTCTATACCATCCCCAAAGAAAACGCCGGCTATGTGAACCCCAACCAGGTGGTGTACAGCGCGCAACTGGGCTCGGATGTTGGCGACTGGGATTTCAACTGGGTCGGCCTGGAGGACGAAGACGGTGTGTTGTTTGCCGTGTCCTACGTGCCGCTACAGCAAAAGCGCAAGAACATCCCGCCGCTTCAGATCGGCAACAACATCACCCGCAACTTCCTGGTGGCGTTTGATGGTGCGATGAAGTTGACCGCCGTCACGATCGACGCACGCACCTGGCAGCATGACTTCACGGTGCGTCTGGCCGGCATCGATGAGCGCGGGCGCATGAGCAATCGAACGATGTATGGTCGTGCGTGTTTTTTCAGTGGTTCGCTGACCTTTGAAAAAGTGGGTACCAGCTTTCAGATTCGACCAGGTGGGGCCTACATCGAAGGCATTCGGGTGGCCCTGGACGAACCGTTCGTGGTCACCGGCGTTATCCCTGTGGGCAAAGTCTGGTTGGACGTCTGCCTGGAACGCCAATTCAATGATCGGGTGGCCAGTTGGAAGGTCGCCTATGGCAACCAGGTCGATTACACCGACGCCGCCGGAAACCGCCATTACTGCGTGCCCATTGCCGATTACATCTCGTCGAGCCAGATCGTGGACTTGCGACCGGCTGAGCCGGCCGCGGGCCCCTTGATTAAATACTTTGCTGCACGTACTGGCGACTATGCAGAGTTGCGTGCCCGGGCGACGACCAAGGAGGATGTCGACCTTGGCAACTTGCCCAATGCCAAGAGCGACGACCCCGACAGCAACAGCAGCGAGATCCTGGCCACCACCGCCGCGCTGAGCAAAGTCAGGCAGCAGATTGCTGCGTCTCTGATCGGCATGGTGGCCCCGTTTTCGATGAGCTACCCACCCACCGGCTGGCTGGCGTGCAACGGCGCGGCGGTATCTCGTACTACCTACAACAGTCTGTTCTCCCGCTTAGGCACTACCTACGGCGCCGGCGACGGGGTGAACACGTTCAATCTGCCCGATATGCGCGGGCTATTTCCGCGAGGCTGGGACGATGGTCGCGGAGTAGACCCCAACCGGGCCTTCGGCTCGTACCAGGAGATGATGCTGCATTCCCACGGGCACGGCGCCTCAGCCGCTGCGGTGGGCGACCACGTTCACAGTGCCTGGACCGACGTCCAGGGTAACCACAATCACCGATCGTGGACCGATGGACAGGGCGAGCACGGGCACCGCGCTTGGACTGATATGCAAGGCAATCACGCTCACGCCAGCAACGGTGTACCCGGCATTGGTCAAGGCTCCGGCGGTATCAACTCCGTCCAGCAAGCGGACGGCCAGCAAAACACCTCCCACGCCGGTTCTCACACCCACACCGTCGGAATGGATTACGCCGGCAACCATGCCCACACCGTATCTATGGAAATTGCCGGTAACCATGGCCACACCGTCGGCATTGGCGGCGCCGGGACTCACAGCCACGGCGTGACGGTGTCCGCCGCCGGTGGCGCTGAGACTCGTCCAAAGAACTTGGCCCTTCTGTTTTGCATCAAGTATTGAGACCGACCATGACCACTAAAATCGTGTACCAGACCGACCACCTGGGCATTTTCATCGGGTCTGCCGAGGCCGCCGAATCGCCTCTAGAGCCGGGTGTCTATCTGATTCCCGGCGGGTGCGTGGAAGTCCCACCACCAGCGATTCCTGAGCATAAAGTTGCCTGGTGGAATGGTCGGGCCTGGCAATTGGTGGATTACTTCGGCGGAGTCGTCGCCTACAGCATCGAGACCGGGGAGCCGAAGACGCTCGAAGGCTTCGATTCGCTGCCGGCGGGTTACACCCTGAAAAAGCCGGGACCGAATCAGATCTGGAAGGACGGCGAATGGATCGACGACATCAACGCCGTACTGGCTGCGCTGCATGAGCAAAAACAGCAGGCGATCAGCGCCGAATGCAGCCAGTACATCGCCGCCGGCTTCAGTTCGACTGCCTTGGGTGAGGTGTACCGCTACAGCAGCGCGATCGATGACCAGGTGAACTTGAACGGACAGGTGCTGCTGGGCTTGGATGACGTATACCCCTGCTATGACGTTGACCAGGTGAAAGCCTTTCGACCGCACACCATCGCCCAGTTGCAAAAGGTCAGCCAGGACCTGGTGCGCTTCAAACAGGCCGCCATGCAGCACGCTGACAGCCTTCGACAAGCCGTGGCCAAGGCCCTGAAAGACAAAGACCTCAAGGCCATGAAAGCCATCACCTGGACGGCGCCGGCATGACCTGGGCACCGGTGACCATGCGCTGGCCAGAACAGGCCACGCAATGGATGGACGGCCTGACGGCGGCCAAGGATCTGGCCAGTGGTGAGCTGGCCAGCACCGCGCAACGCCTGACCGGACTGAACGGCCTGGCCAGCACCAACCCGGGGCCGGTCGGTGACGCCGCCACAGGCGCGATCGCCGCCGGCCGTGCGGCCCTGGCTGAGCAGTTGGGTCAGGTGCCGGCGTGCCTGGTGGTGACGCCGTTTCAAAGCGGCATTGGCCAGGGCAGTGGCTACCAGCGTTTCCTGTCGGCGCCGAACCTGCTGGAGCACCTGGCGAAAAAGCTGGAGGACGTGACCGACACCGGGCGACCGGCTGGTCCGCAATACGCGCTGTCGATCCTGTTCCTGGGCACGCGCCTGGATCAGCTGGCCAGCAGCTTGTCGCGGTTCAACGCCTTGCTGCCGATCCCCGACCTGGTCCGCACCGAACGCCGTGCCCAGCACCTGGTCAAGTTGGAAACGGAAAAGTGGGAGATCCCTGGCGCCGGCCCGTTGCCGCGTTGGCAAACGCTGCCCCTGGAGCGCTGCACCGTGGTCAAGGCTGCCAAGCAATCCATGACCGGCCAACTGGCGGTACTGGAGAGCTACGCGGCCGACAGCTCGCCGTTGGGTGATCTGGCCGCACTGGCGTCTCGCAAAGCCGCCCAGCAAAAGGGCCGCGATCAGCAGTTGGCTGACCTGAAAAGTCTGCTGGCTGGGGGAAACCCTGACGTCAGCATGCGGGCCCGCCTGATCGGCCCGGGCAACACCAGCGAGTTGCGGCACGAGTTGCTGACCGGCGATGCGCCAGGGCATGAGTGGGTGCTGTGCGCCGGTGTGATCCTGGTCGGTTCGAAAGAAGGATTGAGTTTTGTACAGGAGCTGGTCGGCCTATGACGCTGCTACTCGACGGCCACAAGGTCCAGGGCAAGAACCTCAAGGTGACGGCCAATCTGCGCATTGAAAGCGGCGACATGTCCGGCCAGACCAGCAACACCGACAAGGCCCACAAAGGATTCAAGCCCAAGACGTTGACTATCTCGTTGATGATTCCGTTTGTGGATAAGTCCCAGCTAATCGATCTGATGCGCCTGGCCGAAGCCACTGCCGGCGGTGGCCAGCTGCATTTGTATCGCGTCGTCAACGACTCGGCCGAGGCCTTCGGCGTGCGCCAGGTCGAGTTTTCCGATGGGATCAGCGCGCGCGAGGATGATTCACTGCGCGCCTGGCTGGTCCAGTTCACGCTGAGCGAACGTCAGTCCAACCCGGAAAAGGTCGAAGGTCGGCGCGCCGGCAACAAGGTCAACGCACAAGGCGGGCCAGGCAGTGCGGTCGGCGACGGTGGTGGTGAGGGTAAAGACTCGACGACTGACAACCCGGCGTTGAGCGGCTTCGAAAAGGTGCTGGGCCGCGTCGATAAGTGGCTGGGCGGGAGTGAGCCGACGTGAAGCTGCACAAAGTCTTGGCGATCAATGGCGCGCCGTTCGCCCTGGTGAAAGAGGATGTTCGACTGGATGCCTCCAGCCCTGGGCGGGCGACGTTCACGATCAAGTCCGCGGAATCGGTGAGAGGCCTGGTGACGCTGGATATCGGCTACAACGACGGCACGCTGCAACGGCATTTTATCGGCTACGTCGAGCGCTGCACCGCCGCCAACGGCATCGAGCAGGTGTTGTTCTGCCGCGAGCTGGCCGCCGTGTTGGCCAACCCATTGCCGCTGAACCTGCGTCATGTCGATCTGCGTGCCGTGCTGGCCCAGGTCAGCGAACAAACCGGCCTGCGCTTCCGTGTTCCCGATCGGCCCTACGCCAGCGTCAAAGCCCCGTTCTTTTACAGCCTGGCCGCCGGTTACCAGGCGATGGACAGTCTGGCCCGGGTGTTCAACATCCCCGACTTCACCTGGCACCAGTTGGGCAACGGTGAAGTGTTTGCCGGCAGTTGGGCCGACAGTTTCTTTGGCGCACGGGCGCCGCTTCAGATCCCTACGGAGCTGTTCGACGGCTACCAGGGCAACCAGAGCGCGATGATCGCGGCCCTTCCCGGGTTACGACCAGGTGCAACAATCAACCACGGCGAGCGCATCACCAGTGTGGCCCTTGCCAATGACCAGATGGCCATCCGATGGAAGACGCAATCCGCCGCGCTGTAGAGCGCCAGTTTCCCGAACTCACCGGCGGCTACCACCTGCCGCGCTTTGCCCGCGTCATTGCTGTGGCTGATGCGCCCGCCGGCGCCGGGATCTGCGACGACTTCCGGCCGCGCTACGCGGTCGACATCGAGGTCCTGGGGCCAGACGGTGAACCCGATCCGCAACTGCCCCAGCTCGCCGGCGTGCCCTTGCCACTGCCCACCGGTGGCGAAGAAATGGGCATGTATGCCTTTCCGGAGGAGGGCACCCAGGTAGTCGTGTGCTTCGCCTACGGCCTGCCAAACAAGCCCTATATTCAGACGATCCTCCCGCACGGCCTGAGCATGCCCAAGGTGCCAAAGGGAGATCAGGTTTGGCAGCACAGCGAGGCCGCCCAGCAGCGCGTCGATGCCGATGGCAACTGGCTGCGCCAGACTGACGGCAAGATCACTGACAAGGCGATCGAGCGCGACGTGGAAGCCCTGGAGAACCGCGAGCAGTTCCAGAGCCACACCAGGACGGTCGACGATCATTCGACCGAATCGGTAGGCGGCGTCAAAAAGATTGAGGCGCTGGGCGCGTTGAAGCTGCTGTCAGGCGGCTCAGCGAGCCTGGCGGCGGTGGATGATTTGCACCAGGCCACTGGCCGAGACTTGAACCTGGTAGTCGGGAAAACGCACAACGCCACGGTGGGTGGTGACATGCAGGAGAGGATTCAGGGACTGCGCCAAAGCGTGGCCAAAGTCAGTCAGCGGTACGAGGCGCCAAAGACCTGGATTGGATCGAGCGGGGTGAATGTGTTGCAAGTGCTATGTGATCTGCTCGATCTGGTGGAGCAGATGAATAGCCAACTGGCTGGGCATACACACGGATCAACACCACCGCCCACCAATGCCGCCGCGTTTACTGCTGCGTCAGAGGCCGCCAAGCAACTGGTCGGCAAGATGAAGCCGATCACCCTTTGATTACGCCTCTGATGTTAGCTGTGGAGCCAATCGGAGTTGATAGGTTCTCCATTGTTAGGCAGAGTTTTTGGTGCTCGATCTTCTAGCGGTTGTGAATTAATTAGCCTGGGCTTAATAAGGGTTGATCTGTGGTTTAATTAACTATGCCTCGGGATGTTTCTTCCGGTCTTAACCGAATTTTACTTGTTTTTGTTGAGCGCTTTCTAGGCTTGTAGATTCAGTTAGGCCCAATCCTTCAGATACTTGAAGAGTAATAAGCCTGAGCGGCAGTACGACAATACCGCCATAGATTGTACCAATGATACTACCGCCTTTGCCCTACTGAACAAGTCGTGGTGGTGTAATGGCACCATACGCTGGGCCGATTCCACTTGAATTAAGAGGGGGGCACTTTGTACTCATTTCAGCTTGAATGTATTTTCCCGACCCCCCATCTGCTAAGTCGATGTGGAGGCAAGCAAAGGCCACAATGGGAGCAAATGAATGAGTGGATATATTTACAACAACAGGAATCGTAACATACTCGCAGCTTTTGTCACCTGCTGCACTGCAACTGTTTATCGAGGAGAAAAGTGTGGTTTTAGTGCCGGGCTGAATCCAGGTGCTATCTCCGATACTAAGTGGTGTTGGGTTTCCATTAGTAATAAGGTCTCTTATCGTTGGGACGTTATTGCTGTCAACGCCAAATGATGTCCACTGCCCAGCTTCGCAAGCCCCGGTATGATAAGATGATCCAACTTTAATTACATAGGGCTTTCCCGTGGCGGGGTCATTTTTTGGTTGTGGTGGATATGAACTTGAGTTCCAATAATTATCATACATGCACTTAGTCATTACGACGGGGAGAAGCCCCTGCGCAACGGTGCCGGGGCTTGCTATTATCGCAGTAGCAGTGGAAGTTACGGGCACGGTTTTAACCCCGAAGATGCTCGCAAGAAAAGTGTTTACAGGCCCACCGTTCAGGCCGGTATCTTTCGTGATGGTCACCTGTATCGCTGGAAAATCTGATGCGGCCGGCAAAGCATGCACACCAATTGAAGTGTTTGTAACATCCCAGTAACCGGTTCTAATACTGCCGCTTGTTAAAGTGGTGTTTCCGGATTTATTGAGCGAAATCGCCGTATTTGCGTGACTGGATGCCGTAGTGAAATCGGGTGCACTACTGGTTGAGTTTCCACACTCGGTACGCGGGTATAAACAACCCGTGCCTGCAAGGGCAGTGGCATCAGAGGCGTTTTGAAGTTCGTTACGCACAACGTAAGCATAAGCAAAATCTACAGCCAAAGCTGTAACGCCGAACAGCACGGGCAGTGCAATAGTCACTAAAATTAATGCTGCGCCCTGCTGGTTTTTCTTAATCCGAACATGACCTGCCTTTTTTTGGGGGGCCATATGGGTATGTGGCAATGCTTTTATTTCAACCATTGTACACATGGTGAGTATCCTAAGTTGAAGTCACTCATTTAGCATCACTGTTGTCGCCGATAAGTTAATCGGATTGTTGACTACATGGAGAATGCCGCCCAGAACCATAGTGGAGTATTGGTATGAGACTTGAACAGTTAGCGGTGTGCCAAAAAGTCCTCCGGCTCCTGAGGGAATAGTTACCACCGGGGTGACGGCCGATCCAAATGTTATCAAGTTGGTGCCCAGATAGTTATTAGCAATACTCTGGATTTGAGCAGTGGTGAGTTTTGGAGTCTTTAGCACTATGCCCGCTCTTGCTGCTTCTCGGCTGGCATTCGTTATTATAGCCTTGTCATAAAGGGCAATACTAAACTCAATAATGACGAATATTATTAGGAAAAGAACTGGTAGCACGAGTGAGAGTTCGACAGCGGCAAGCCCTTGTTGTTTTTTCTTCATGTTATCCACCTTCGCTACCTGATATATACTCACTTTTACGATGGTGTATGCCCTAGAGCTACATGTGCAACCCAAATAGAAATCACTAGCAATTCTATTGGTATCGTAAAATAATCAGCCGACTATGTATTTACCATAGATCTATTTGGTCAGAAGTAAAGCCTGCCTCGCGTCCATTTGTGGATTTCCAAAAACCTCAACCCGCACAGTGGTTGCAAATCTGGCTGCTGAAGTAGCTGCCACAGAGGCCAACTCCCACCCAATCTTACGCATTACCAATATAAATCAACGATATAAGTAATTGCGCGCTACCGGCACATTCATAAAGGGTTTATTCCAAATCGCTCCATGAGTCTGTAGTTATCCAAGCTTTCGCAATATTAATTGGCGATTGAAGTGGTTAGCTTGCTCAGTTATGCCCGGAGTCTATAGGCGGGAGGGATTTCAGTCGGGTTGCGTCAAGTGACGCACACAAATATAGCCGTACCGGCAAAAATACCAGCCAAGACAAAAAATAGATGAAAAAGCACTTATCCCCCTCCCGCCGACGGGCTTTGCGTTCCTTTTTTGTGCAAAGGTGGATGGTGGTGTAAACGATACCCCCGCCCAGGCCCGCCGCGGGGTCTGTGGGCTATTCGGCAATTGCACCGCGTGAAAGGTTTTGCAAAAAAATGAAAGAGCTCTGCATGACGCTCGAAGCGCGGTGACGTGACTAACGGAATCAGAAGTCCCCGGTTTATAAGGGCCGCACCGTTAAAAACTGGCTAAGAACCTTGTTTTAGAATTCTAATCGGATTGCCTTGGTGCGCTTTTTCTTACTGGGGGGGAGGGTGCCGAACGGTTGAAAGCCTTAGCGGGCTGGCGTCCCCGGCTATTCCTTCATTTCACATACTTGCTGGAGAAGATGGCTTTCAAGATTGCGTCAATCAACATCTTGGAATCATGGTTTTTTTAGCCGGGTGGTGATGTAGACGATGGATGTTGCGGCGAACTCAAGAAAAAACTCTGCTTCTGCCCTTGAAAGACCTGACTCGACTGTGCCGCCGTGCCTAACGAAATCTTTGTTACTCGCATAGCCATAGGCTTGAGTGATCAAGCGTTCAATATCAGCGTCGAGCTTTGCTTGCTTGATGATCTTGCCGAGCGTTCCATTTGGCTCGTTCAGCAGCACCATGAGGCTTGATTCAACAGAGCTGATTGACTCCTTTATGGAGTTTTCGAAATCAGGCGTTGCTGAGTAGATGAAGTTCTTCGCCTTTAGCCATTGCTTACGGATTGGCGTCAATTCATCAGCCAACGCTTCATTTGCTTTACCCCAATTCCTGGATGATGGGGCGTGTCGTTGTATCCGTTTGAGGTCGAGCAAGATATCGGCATAGAGCTCCTGCACGTAGGCACGCCGGCTTGCATAAGTGCTCATGTCCTGGAGCTTGCAAAATGCCATGAAGACTTCGAGCGATTTGTGCGGGTTGGGATTCGCATATTTCGCGTCTTCCAGATCAATCGTCACCTCCCCATAGAGCTCCCGGTATTCGGCAGGTTGAGCGGAGGTTCGGCCGTCGGTGGCATACGCGATCATTAATGTCTGTATTTCTATGACCTTTGCGCCCAGCTCAATCGCCCGCTTGCTATCCATAAAATGCTCCTGGCTTCCTGCTGATCACATTACCCTAGTTTAGTCAGGGCTTGGAGGTGGGTGGGGGCGCGAGCTTTACCTGTATAGAGTGTCCACATTGTGTCCACGGTAGAGGGCGATATATGCGGATAATAAACATAAATATCGCATAATGTATTGATATTGCTGGATTTACTGAGTTGATGCTGATGAGTTGGGTTGATAGGAAATCAACTCACTCATGACGCTATTCCTTGTATTGAAGTGGGGCAGACGTTACCCACCGTCGTAGGTCAGGTAAAGCGCCATGACTGACCGTCCAGTCAGCCAATTCGCGCCCGCCCAGCGTAGCCGGCCATACGTACCGCGCATTGCCCTCTATATAGAAACATTCACCCGGCCGAAGATTGGCAGGTTTGCCATGCCTCCAAATCCGCCTGAACTCACAAATCGCTTAACCGCATGAAAATTCTGAAAAAAATATTTGCCATCGGAAAAGCTTTCGACTACATTAGCGCGCCTCGACAGACAGAACATGTTTGAAGAGATACGGTGAAGTGTCCGAGTGGCTTAAGGAGCACGCCTGGAAAGTGTGTATACAAGAAATTGTATCGAGAGTTCGAATCTCTCCTTCACCGCCACATTAAGTAAACACAAACCCCCGATTTTCCTGGAGAAAGTCGGGGGTTTGTGGTTTTTGGCGTCTGAAAAAGGGTCATATGGGACCACTATGGGACTGGCGCTCTATTCGACGCGTAAAAAGCAGGCTCTGACAAGAAGGCTTTGGAGTTTTCCAGTAAACGAGGGTGAAATTCCCGCGTTTCAGCGGTTCCCTTTGGTTATGGTTCTGCGCGATAGTGGCGTTCTGTTATCGCCTTCAGGAAGCGCTACTTACCTGGTAGCTCATCGGCAGTTCAACGCAGGGAAGCGCAGTGAAGACAGTTGTCACGATGGTTCTATTCTTGGGGTTGTGCGGCTGCGGTTCCGACTCTCGCAGCTCTGCGCCGACACTCTGGACAGATGGCATCATGCTGGAGCAGAAGAAGGTCACCGTAGATGATCAACACGCTAAAGTGATCATGCAGGCATCAGGCGATACGGCCAACCCAGTCGATTTTGAAGTGGTCCGAGGTAACGACCCGGATACACGTCCCGATCAACTGGGGACAGTAGTCAAACCGTTTCGCAGTAAAGTCGGCGGATGGTTCAGTCGTCTCAACAGCGCGCTCTCCAAGCATTTCCCCCAGCTGGAAATACAGGCCGATCCCGGCCAGATTTTGCAAGTGGGCGGGTCATCGACGATCAATAGCCGGATTCCGGCGCCGGGTTATCGGACGCTTTACAACGAAGACTATGTATTCAACCAGTCGAAGAACAAGTTTGAGAAAAAGGTAACCGCCAATCCGACCGTCTCGTCGTATTACACCTGTGGGCCGATCACAAGTGCCTTTATTCCCGAGAAGCAAAAGGTCTATCTGGCGGAGTTTGTCTTCGTAGATCGGGGGGAAGGGTGTGAACTGCAGGTCTATGACATCACTCAACCCGAACTACGTGTCCCGGTCGTTACCATCAAGGGCGCGCAGCCCTCGTCCCGCAGGTCGTACAGCTCACCATAGGCTCTGTAGGAAACCTGCTTGATCGCCGCTCGGCGAGTTTTCGTAACGACCCTGATGAGCTTGAGAGGCACCTTGGTAGAAGGTGTGATGCTTGGCAAAACTTGGGTGTTGCTGCTGATCTGGAAACTGCCCCAAATGCCGAAATTTCACTGACCTGGGCTGATGCTTCGACTTTCTCCTTCACCGCCAAATTCGAACTTATGTGCATCCAGCCACACGGGCACTCAATCATGTACGCATTCAGCAATAGCGCCTTCACCTGTGTCTCCCAGTCTCAAGCCTCGATCAGGATCGAACGGCTCGTTCAGTCTATTCACCGTTCGTGACTTCTGGGTTGCGCATCGGTAGCCTAGTTATCGTTAATTCTTTTACACCGAACTATCGCCATCAAGCTGATCTCCAGAGGACAAAGGACTGCCCCATGATTCCCACTCAAGACTTAGTCGTGTTCGTTGCCGCCGCGCTGCTCATGGTACTCACACCAGGGCCGAACATGATCTACCTGATTTCCCGCTCGATATGCCAGGGCCGCAGGGCTGGCGTCACCTCTTTGCTGGGGGTGGTGGCGGGTTTCTTCGTGCATCTATTTGCTGCCGCCGCAGGTTTGACGGCAGTGTTCCTCGCCGTACCGATGGCTTATGAAGTGCTGAAATGGGCGGGTGCGCTGTACCTGGGGTGGCTGGCCTGGCAAGCGCTCAAACCTGGGGCCCGCTCGCCGTTCGAGGCCCAGCAGTTGCCGCCGGACTCGTCGAAGAAACTGATCCTGATGGGGTTTTTCACCAGCGCCCTGAACCCGAAAATCGCGGTGTTCTACCTGTCGGTATTTCCGCAGTTCATCAACCCCGAGCACGGTTCCGTGTTCACCCAGAGTATCGTCCTCGGCCTGACCCAGATCAGCGTAAGCTTTTCGGTCAACCTGCTGATCGCGCTATTCGCCTCGGGGATTGCCGCGTGGTTCGTCCACAACCCATTGTGGCTGGCGGTGCAGCGCTACTTCATGGGGTTTGTGCTGGCGGGACTCGCGGTACGTTTAATGCTCGAGCAGCATCGTACTGCGTGATTTCTTGATCGTCCCCACGATCCAGATGCACACCTTGTCTGCGATTTAAAAAAGCCCTGTCTCTCAATGAGAGACAGGGCTTTTTTTCGAGGCTGTTGCCAACAAATCCATCCCGGGAAAAGACGCCGCACGGTCTGTTTGACGCTAAGCGTTGGGTGTCGGAGGCCCGAAAGCTGAATTCAGGTGTATCAGTTGGCTGATGGTCTGGCCGACCTTGCTCACGGCCATTTCGATTTTTCGATTAGGTGCGTTGGCGAAGTTGAGCCGAATGCAGTTGCGGTATTTGCCGGCCGCCGAAAAGATGTTGCCGTTGGCGACTTGTACGTCCTGGGCTTCGAGCAAGCGGTTGAGGGAATAGGTGTCGAAATCTTCCGGCAGTTCGACCCACAAGGTAAAGCCGCCCTGCGGCTGGCTGACGCGGGTGCCCGCCGGGAAGTAACGGCTGACCCATTCGGTCATCAGGTCGCTGTTGCGTTTGTATTGCTTGCGCATGCGTCGCAGGTGCAGCAGGTAGTTGCCCTTGGCGATGAATTCGGCGACGGCTAGTTGTGGCTGGGTCGCGGTGGTGCCGGAGCCGATGTATTTCATGTACAGCACTTGTTGCAGGTAGCGCCCCGGTGCAATCCAGCCGACGCGCAGGCCGGGCGCCAGGGTCTTGGAAAATGAACTGCACAGCAGCACGCGGTTGTCTTCGTCAAAGGACTTCAGCGTGCGCGGCCGTGGATAACGATGGGACAGGTCGCCATAGATGTCGTCTTCAATGATCGGCACATCGAAGCGTTGGGCCAGGCGGATCAGGGTGCGCTTGCGGTCGTCGGGCATGATGTAGCCCAGCGGATTGTTGCAGTTGGCGGTCACCTGGATGGCTTTGATCGGCCACTGTTCGAGGGCCATTTCCAGGGCTTCCAGGTTGATGCCGGTCACTGGATCGGTGGGAATCTCCAAGGCCTTCAAACCGGTGGCATTGAGGATTTGCATCATCCCGTGGTAGCTCGGCGAGGCGATGGCAACGATGTCACCCGGCACGCAAATCGCCCGGATGGCGGTTGACAGGGCTTCCTGGCAACCGCTGGTGACGATGATCTCGGTTGGGTTCAGGCGGCAGCCGGAGTCGATGGCCAGCCGGGCGATCTGTTCGCGCAGGACCGGCACTCCCTGGATGTGATTGTATTGCAGGCTTTGGCTGTCGCTGCGCCGGTTGATGCGCGCCATGGCGGTGAGCAGCGGCTTGAGGGTAGGGGCGGAGACATCCGGCATGCCGCAACCCAGCTGCACGACGTTGGCGCTTTGTTCGAAGCGCATCAGCTCCTGCACCATGTCCCACTGGGAAATGTCCACCGGCCGCAAGGTCGGGCGGCCCATCTGCGGCAGTTCCGGTATGCGTCGGTCGGTCGGCACGAAGTAACCGGACTTGGGGCGCGGTATCGCCAGCCCCGAACATTCAAGTACGCGATAGGCCTGTTGCACGGTGGTCAGGCTGACGCCGTGTTCCTGACTTAGCGTGCGCACAGAGGGCAAGCGCTCGCCGGGTCCATAAAGGCCCTGCTCGATGCGGCTGCTGATGAATTCGGCAAGGTTCAGATAGAGAGTCATGGCTCTGACTGTAGCGCGCCATCTGTAACTTAAGAAGCTACAGATTGGACTTATTTTGAAATATTTTTCGCCAAAAAAAGCCAACTGTATTAAAAAAAATAGCCGGCGCTGTATCTGCAATACACCCAGGCACCTTGGGATGATAGCGCCCCTGGGGTCCGCGAATGTCCAGTCAAGGTGGCACCCCATGTCTTAGGAAAAATCCTACAAATTCAGACGTCTGGCAGCGGCTTGGCACGCTTCCGGCACATGAGCAGCGATTACTGATGAGGATGAAGGCGGCATGACTGCAAGGATGACACTCACTCCGCAAATGGCTGAATACGAGCAAAAGTTCACGGATGGCGGCGAAGTTCGTTGGTTACCGTATTTGATGTATTTCCATCCGGCCAACCACCGCTCACCGGTGGTCAACACCGACAGTTTGGGCTTTCGCTACTCCGAAGCTCTGGGCGTCGAGTATTCGGCGGCTGATTGCGACAAAAGCGGCAGTGTTCGCCTGTTGGCTGGCAGTTCTACGGTATTCGGTATCGGTGCCAGTTCCGACAGTTGCACCTTGTCTTCGCGCCTGTCGGCGAACGATCCGCGCGGTCAGCGCTGGCTCAACTTCGGCGGTCGCAGTTTCAACTCAACCCAGGAACTGATGCTCTTCACGCTCAACCGTCACCTGCTGCCAAAGGTGGATGAGATCGTGCTGTTTTCCGGGTTCAACAACCTCGGCCTGGCACGCCAGCCAAAGGAGTACCGTGGCGAGCACGGGGCCTTTTTCAACTGCCATCAGTTCTTCAATGCATTCGCGCCCGAGCAGCCAACGCACAGCTCGTGGAGCCTGACCAACCTGTTCGGCAAGACCCAGGAGCCAGAGCCACCGGCTCCGCCGTCGATGGGAGAGCAGATCGACTACGCGGCCAACCTGACGCTGCAACAATTGGATATCTGGCGCGCCCTGGCCAAGGATATGGGCGCGAAGCTGACCTTCATTTTGCAACCGCTGGCCGGCTGGATTCGGGCAAAAGGTTGCAGTGAAGAGGAGCAACTGTTTGCCGAACTGGATCAGGCCGGAAATTTCACTGAGGTGTATGGCGATATTTTGCAGACCCGTGTGCGTGAAGCCTATGCCGCGCAGTTGCGCGAAGGGGCGCACAAAATGGGTGTGCACTTTGTCGATATCACGCCGTTGATGACTGAAGCGCTGGGCCCGAATGACTGGCAGTTCGTCGACCGGATTCACTTCACCGACAAAGGCAATGACCTCGTTTCAAAGCTCATTCTTGATGCCACTCACTAAAGGGAAACTGTGATGAAATCGATCAAAAAACTTATCCAACGCCTCTTCGGTAAAAAGAAGAAAAAGCCGGACTCCTCCATTTATCCGATGTTCTGACGTTCGCTTATTAACGTCACTTGCACTGAACAGGATGTTGGCAATGGATGGCTCGGTTTCAAATCACGCAAGGGCGGGGGATGTGTGGCGCCAGCTGTATCGCTCGGCGATCAGTCCCGAAAGCTTTTTGGATGATGTGCATCTCAAAAGCCTGATGCAGGCGTGCGCGCCAGCTACCGGTGAAGCCGGTCCTGGCTTGTCGGAACTGGCGCAACAGATCAACTGCTGGCGGGTCGAACAGGGCACGGCCTATCGCGCCGTGGCCGCTGCCGCTGCGCAACACGGGAATGCCAAGGCATTTGCCCAGGCGCTGGCTATTTACTCGGCGCCGATGGCGTCGATTCTGGGTTGCTGGCTGCAAGGCATGAGTGCGCCCGGGGTCTTCGAAGACAATGCACAGCTGAAAATCATGCAGCTGTTTGCTCATGACGTCGGCGTGGGCCGCCCCCAGGCCTCACGCGCCGATCACTTCAAGGCGTTGCTTGGTCAGCTGGAGCTGAAGTCCTATGCGGTAGTGCCTTTCGAGCTTTCGATGTTGCCGGACTTAAGCGATGAGGCCTTTGAGTTGCCCGCGCTATTGCTGGCCCTCAGCCGTCGCAGCGATGAGTTTGGCGATGTGCTTTGCGGCATTGATTGGGCGCTGCGTACGGTTGGCCTTTGCCCTGGCTGGGCCGTCTTGGGGCAGATTGAAAGCCTGCCGTTGGACGTCCGGCGGCTGGATTTGAGCGAACCGTTCGGGGGGCTGGACGAGACCTCGCCGCTGGCGATCGCGCAGTGGATCAGCAAGCAGGTCGCCGCTCAAGGCGAAGCCCGGCATACCGAATTGATAAGGGGCGCCACCTGGTTATTCTCGGCGCTGCGGCGCTGGAATGCCCAGCTCTACAACGCGGTACTGGCAGCCTCGTCACCGCAGCATGCGATGGCGCAACTGATCCAGCGGCTGGCTCGGGTTGGTGCGGTTTATCACCAGAATTACCTGGTGGAAGGACGTAGCCTTTCCGAGTGGCTCAAGGATGCGCAAACCGATCCGCTGCCGCTGTTGGACGTCCTGTCGCGCAGCCGCTTGATCGTACCCGGCAATGCGCAAAAAAGTATCCTGGTCACCAGCCTGGTTGCGCCGACCGGGCGCATGTTCCGGATCTTCAGCGACGCCGACCTGAGCGTGATTCGTAAATGGATCGACTGGCTGCCCCAGGCAGCACACAGCGAACCCTTGCCTCGCCAGTCAATCATCAACCCTACCGATGCAGGCGCTATCCACACCCTGGCCGAAACCCGCCACGCGTCTCTCGGTCACTGGCCGCAAAGCCTGCGCGAGGCCTATTTTGTCTTGCAGGGGCGCGCGCTCGGGCCAACCACCCAAGCCTTTGCCCACGCCTACGTGACGCGATGGCTGGAGCGCTCAAGCCGTTCGCTGGAGACTTCCGGGCGTCGGCTACCAGAGTACTGGGGCGCGAACGTGTTGCGCTCCTGGTTGCTGGACAAACATGACCAGAACGGCGAGCAGTTCGATGAAAGCGACCCGGAACAAATGCCGACCCGCGAAGAAATTGTCGAGTCGACCCTACAGTTGGCGCCCCTGACGCTAATCGACGGCGCTTGGTTGCAGGGTTTCACCGACCTTGACCTGGCGTCCTCGCCTATTGGCTATGCGCTGTTTCAAACCTATTGGGATGAACTGGGCAACGGCGTTTACGCATTGAATCATCCAAAGATTTATCGCGACGGTTTGCGTCAGATGGGGCATGAGCTGGCACCGACCGGCAGTCGTGAGTTTGCCCAGGACCCGCGTCTGGACGAGGAGTCGTTCCGCTTGCCGGTGTATTGGCTGTGCCTGGGCAAATTGCCGGTGACGTTTATGCCGGAGACGCTCGGCATGAACCTGGCGATGGAATTATCCGGCGTGGGCGGCAGTTACCGTTTGGCGCGGCGCTTCCTGCGCCATTACGGTTTCAGCACGGCCTTCGTGGACTTGCACAACACCATCGACAACGTTTCCACCGGGCACTCGGCCTGGGCCGCCGATGCGATTGACGCCTACATGCGCAAGATTGCCGCAGGTGGCGCGCAGTCGTTGGCCGAGCACTGGCAGCGGGTGCGGGTGGGCTATGAGTCCCTGGCACCGATGCCGGGCAAGTGGACTTCGGTGTTGCGCCGGCTGGGAGTCGGGTCCGCAGGGGGCGTATTGCCACGGGCCGGACGCCGGGCCTCTTCGCAACAGCTCTTCCACCATTTGCCGATTACCCGCGAAACATTGGTAGAAGTCGCCGACTGATAAACGGCTAATAACAACAACAAGGAGCTACACATGTCTCTGGTCAATGTGCACAACGAGTGGGATCCCCTCGAAGAGATGATTGTCGGCGTCGCCCATGGCGCGCGGGTGCCACTGCCTGATAAAGGCTTGTTCGCCCTCGACTATAGCGAGCACCACACCGATCAAGAGGACATTCCTTCCGGCCCGTACCCAGAGCAAGTGATTGAGGAAGCCACTGAGGACCTCGATGCCTTCGCTGCGTTCCTGGTCTCCCACGGCGTGACCGTGCGCCGGCCGGAGACTTCCGATCACGCAGCGGTATTCGGGACTTGCGAATGGCAAACCGATGGTGAATACAATTACTGTCCGCGCGATGTGTTGCTGCCGATCGGCCAGACCATCATCGAAGCGCCGATGGCCCTGCGTAGCCGGTATTTCGAACCCTTCGCCTATCGCAAGCATGTGCAGGACTATTTCGCCAGCGGCGCCAACTGGATCTCGGCACCCAAGCCGCAATTGGCCGATTCCACTTATCGGGTCAACCCCTCCGAGGGGTCGATCATCGCCAACGACGAGCCCATTTTCGATGCCGCCAATGTGCTGCGGATCGGGCGCGACATTCTTTACCTGGTGTCACGCAGCGGCAATCAGCAGGGTTACGAATGGCTCAAGCGTGTGCTCGGCGATCAGTACCGGGTGCACGCGGTCAGTGGGATTTATGACGGCACGCACCTGGACACGACCATCACCCTGGTGCGTCCAGGGCTGGTGGTGTTGAACCCCGAGCGAATTCGCGAAGACCAGGTCCCGGAGATTTTCAAAAACTGGGACATCATCTGGTCGCCGGAAATGGTCGATACCGGTTATTGCTGGTCCTACCCGCGCGCGTCGATCTGGCAGGGCATGAACTTCATCATGGTCAACCCGTCACTGGCGGTGATCAACGACCAGCAGGTTCCGTTGATCCGCGCGTTGGAAAAACATGGCGTCGATGTGGCGCCATTGAAGATGCGCCATGCCCGCAGTTTGAGTGGCGGTTTCCATTGTGTGTCGGTCGACATCCGTCGGCGCGGGACGCTGGAAGATTACCGTTGATAAGGGGGGGACGATGCAAACCCTGGATTACTACTCGATCATTTTGTTTGTCATCGCCACCTGCGTCACACCGGGGCCTAACAACGTCATGTTGATGTCGTCGGGAGCGAACTTTGGCATCGGGCGCACGATGCGCCACGTGGCGGGGATCAACATCGGTTTTCCGCTGATGCTGATTGCCGTCGGGGTGGGGGCCGGGGCGATTTTTCAACAGTACCCCAGGCTTCACGATGTGTTGCAGGTGGTGGGTGCGCTGTACCTGTTGTACCTGGCCTACCAGATCGCCAGCGCGCCGACCGCGGACCTTGACGACAAGTCTGGAAAACCCTTGGGCTTCACCCGTGCGGCATTGTTTCAGTGGGTCAACCCCAAGGCCTGGGTGATGGCGGTGGGTGCGGTGCTGACGTATACCTCGCCGGCCGATGCCTACGGTTTTCAGATTTTGCTGATCGCGCTGCTGTTCTTTTTGTTCGGCTCGCCGTGCTCGATGGTCTGGGTGTTTTTTGGGCAATACCTGCGGCGCTTCTTGACTTACCCGCAGCGTTTGAAGGCGTTCAACATCTCCATGAGCCTGGTGCTGGTGGCGTCATTGATACCGGTATTGAAAAGCTTGCCGTTCGGCGAGTGGTGGTCTTGAAGGTATTTATAAAAGCAAGAGTTACCGAGAAGCCAGTAGATGCGGCTGGCGAAAGGGATTCCATGTATTGGCATGATGCTAAGAGGATGCACGTTTAAATGGCTATTTATGTATTAGGGATCTCTGCCTTCTATCACGACAGTGCTGCCGCCTTGGTGAAAGATGGCGTCCCGGTTGCAGCTGCCCAGGAAGAGCGTTTCACCCGCGTGCGGCACGACGCGGCATTTCCGGCCCAGGCGATTCGGTATTGCCTGGATGCCGAGGGCATTACCCTGGATGACCTGGAGGCCGTGGTCTATTACGAAGACCCCCAGGAGAAGTTCTCACGGGTGATTTCCTCCTTTGCCAGCGGCGGCATCGGTGGCGCGCGAACGTTCATCAACGCGATGCCGGAATGGATTCGTTGGAAGTGGAACGTACTCAAGTTCGTCGATGAAAAACTCGAAGAGCTGGAGCGAGGCAAAGCCCCGCGCACCCAGGCGTCCCAGCACCATCGCTCCCACGCCGCTGCGGCTTTCTACCCGTCGCCCTTCGAGAACGCCGCGGTACTGTGCATCGACGGTATCGGCGAATGGCACTCGACCACTATCTGGCAGGGCGAAGGCTCCAGGCTTGAGCTGAAGAACTCGATTTCGTACCCGCATTCGGTGGGCCTGTTCTATTCGGCGATGACCTATTACTGCGGCTTCAAGGTCGATTCCGGCGAATACAAACTGATGGGCCTGGCGCCTTACGGTCAGCCGATCTACGCCGACAAGATTCGCGATGAGCTGATTAATATCCGCCCTGACGGCTCGTTTACCCTGAACATGAAGTACTTCGAATACCTGCGCGGCGAGCGCATGGTGGGCGAGGCCTTCGAAGAGCTGTTCGGTGGGCCGATCCGTAAACCGGAAAGCCCGATTTCCCAGCGTGAATGCGACCTCGCGGCTTCGGTCCAAAAAGTCACTGAAGAGGTGGTGCTGGGGTTGGCGACCGCTGCGGTCAAGCAGACCGGTCAGCGTAATCTGTGCCTGGCCGGAGGCGTGGCGTTAAATTGCGTGGCCAACGGCGTGCTCAGCCGATCCGGGCGTTTCGACTCGATCTGGATCCAGCCGGCGGCCGGCGATGCCGGTTGCGCGCTGGGTGCGGCGATGGACTATTCGGTCAAGCGTACCGGGCGTCCACACCTGACCGGGAGCAAGACTGACGCCATGAGCGGTAGCCTGCTGGGGCCAGGATTTGGCGACGAAGAGATCGAAGCGTTCCTGCGCGAAAACAACTACCCCTACACCCGCTATGACGATGCCCAGCTGTATGACCAGGTCGCCAGCCGCCTGGCTGACGGTGCGGTAGTCGGCTGGTTCCAGGGGCGTATGGAATTTGGTCCGCGGGCCTTGGGCGCACGTTCGATTCTCGGCGATGCCCGCAACCCCGAGATGCAGCGCACCATGAACCTGAAGATCAAGTATCGCGAATCGTTCCGGCCATTTGCGCCAGCGGTCCTGGCTGAAGACGCCAAGACTTATTTCGATATCTGTGAAAGTAGCCCGTATATGTTGATGGTCGCGCCGGTGACCGACTCGATCAAATCCGAGACTTCGCTCAAAGAGGGCGGTCCCGCGCGTGGGTTGGGCAGCATCAACAATATTCGCTCGCAGTTGCCGGCGGTGACTCACGTCGACTTATCGGCTCGGGTGCAAACCGTGACCGAAGAAAATAACGCACCGTTCACACATCTGTTGCGCAGTTTCAAAGCGCGTACCGGTTGCTCGGTGTTGGTCAACACTTCGTTCAACGTGCGTGGCGAACCCATCGTGTGCAAGCCGCAAGAGGCTTATGCCTGCTTCATGCGTACGGAAATGGACGTGCTGGTGCTCGGCCGTTTCGTGCTTGAGCGTCCTGGTCAGCCAGCGTTCGTTGAAGAAGTCGACTGGCGCAGCGATATCCCGCTGGACTGATGTTCACCTTCAACAATAAGGAGATTTTTTCGTGCTCAGGTTCCTCGCGTTTCTTATGTTCATCGTTGTACTGCTGCCCATTGGACTGACCCGCTCGGTCTTTCATTCATCCCGTTTTGGCCGGAATTTTCACCAGGCCCCGACGGCATGGGATCATCCGGCAAAGGGAAAATAATCCCAACAGCCCAAGGACTCACGCCCATGTCAAAGGTCATTTACAAAAACCTGAACACCTCACCGATCCTCGCCGTCAACGGGGCCGGTGTCTGGCTTGAGGATGCCTCAGGCAAGCGTTACCTCGATACCTGTGGTGGCGTAGCGGTGTCGAGTCTTGGGCATGCGCATCCGCGTATCGTGGCGGCTTTCGAGCGCGAAGCGAAAAAGCTCGCCTGGGCCCATGCCGGCAGTTTCACCACGGCAGCCGCCGAAGAGCTGGCTGAACAGCTGGTAGGCGCTTCCGGTGGCTTGGCGCGGGCGCAGTTTTTGTCGGGCGGTTCGGAGGTCATGGAGTTGGCGATGAAGATCGCCTACCAATATCAATGTGAGCGTGGCTTGCCCACCAAGTCGACGTTCATTTCGCGGCGCCAGAGCTATCACGGCAGCACCTTGGGCACCCTGAGTATTTCCGGGAATGCCCAACGTCAGTCGGTGTTCGGGCCACTGTTGCCGCCCGCTGAATTTGTTTCGCCGTGTTATGCCTATCGCGAACTGCGCGTAGGCGAGAGTGAAGAGCAGTACGCCACGCGTCTGGCCCAGGAGCTGGACGACAAAATCAACGCGCTGGGCAGCGAAAATGTCGCCGCGTTCTTCGCTGAAACCGTTGTCGGCTCGACCAACGCGGCGGTTCCTCCCGTCCCCGGCTACTTTCGCAAAATCAAGGAAGTCTGCGAGCGTCACGACGTTCTGCTGATCCTCGATGAAGTGATGGCGGGCATGGGCCGCACCGGCCAGATGTACGCCTATGCCGACGACGGGATCGTGCCGGACATGGTGGCCGTGGGCAAAGGGCTTGCGGCCGGTTACATGCCTATTTCAGCGTTGCTGGTTAGCGACCGGGTGCATTCGGTCATGGCCCAGGGTTCCGGGGTGCTGGGCAACGGCCAAACCCATGTCAACCATCCGCTGGCGTGCGCGATTGCTTTGGAAGTACAGAAGGTCATCGCTGAAGAAAACCTGTTGGCAACGGTTCGCACCCGTGGCGAGCAATTGCGCAGTTGGCTCAAGGAAAGCCTGGCTGACGTTGAGACCGTCGGCGATGTGCGAGGCCGTGGTTTGTTTGTCGGCCTCGAATTCGTCGAAACCCGCACGGGTAAAGAGCCGTTTCGTGGTGGTGGGGCGTATGCCGCCGCCCTCAAGCAGGAAGCCTTGAGACACGGTCTGCTGATCTATCCCGGCAGTGGAACCGTCGATGGCACTCACGGCAATCATGTGCTGTTTGCGCCGCCCTTTATTTCCAGCGAGGCCGAAGTCGCCGAGATGGTCGAACGTTTCAGTGCCGTTGTAAGGGCCGTCGGTCAATGACGGTTCGCCCTTTTTGCGCAGGCGTGAGCACGTTCGCGACAGTCGTTCAGCGCTTGCCGGTTTCACCGTTACTACTCGTTGATGGGGAATAGAAGATGCAGATGATTGAGGCATGCAAGGACAAAGTCCTCCTTTCGGTGTGCACCATGGACTGGTGCGATCACGGAGTCGAGTTCGCCAAAACCGTGTTTTCCAACCTTGAAGTGTTCTGCTGGGATCCCGGCGATCCTTATCCCTATCACCTGGATGACTGGGAAGGCGATTGGATCATTTCCTATCGCGGCGACTTTATCTTCCCGGAAAGTATCTATAAGAACGCCCGCAAGGGCGCGATCAACCTGCACCCGGCTCCGCCAAAATACCGTGGGCTGGGCAGCCAGCACTATGCGATTTACTACAACGATGAAACCTACGGTTCGACTTGCCATCACCTGGCGCCTTCGGTCGACAGCGGGGAGATCATCCATGTCGCGCGCTTTAACGTTGCTCCGGCCGAGACGGCGTCTTCGCTCCGTTTGCATGTGGGCGCGTATTGCTTGCAGCAGTTTATTCATCTGCTCACCGATTACATCCTGCAAGGGCGGTCGTTGCCGGTTTCACCGGAGCGCTGGGGCGAGCGGCTGTACAAGCAATCCGAGCTGAAACCCTGGATGGAAAAAATTCGCGCCCAGGAGCCCGATCATCGTTGCTTCAAATAAATGCTTTTTTTGGGGGGGCTTCAGGCCGATAGCGGCCTGAAGGGTGTGCATTGCGCGCGTTGGTGCGACTGATAAGAGACCGTCATATGTTTGATCTTTCGAGCTTCGGAGCCGCGCTGGCGGTCTACGTCATCGGCACCGCCAGCCCCGGTCCGGGTAACCTGGCGATTGCCAATACCTCCCTGAACTTTGGGCGCACACCTGGGCTGGCGTTGGCGGCGGGGGTCATTTCCGGTTCGCTGTGCTGGGGGGCAATGACCGCGGCTGGGGTATCGGCGTTGCTGCTTTCCTACACGCAGATTCTGGTCTGGCTGAAAGTCCTTGGCGCCTGCTATTTGTTCTTTCTGGCCTACAAGTCGATTCGCGGTGCACTGGCACACAATGCCACCACGGTTGCTCGAGCTCGCACCAAACAGACCAGGAACATTGGGTATTATTTACAAGGACTGGGTATTCACCTCACCAACCCAAAAGCTGCCTTGACCTGGTTCACCGTGACCACGGTCGGGCTTAGCGCGAATGCACCCGCCTGGGCCAGTTTTGTCCTGGTGGCCGGTTGTGCCGTGCTCGGGTTCCTGATCTTCAGTACTTACGCATTGGCGTTTTCAGCCCATTCGGCTGAACCGTTTTTCACTCGAACGCGAAAATCGTTCGGGATGATCTGCGCAGCCTTCTATTCGATCGTTGCGATTGGGTTTATCAGCTCGTTGTTTTAATGCTGATGCAAAAACCGGATGTCACGCCGCATTCTTCACGCCTTTCTGACCCCGACGCCAAAGGCGGTGGTGTCCAGCTGAATTTGGACTGCACCCCAACGGTTAGACATAACCGATGGGGTGTTCCATGGGAAAGTACACAGGGCCGGCGAAGCGTTCAGCGGTAGGTGGATCAGCGTTGGCGATCCGCGAGAATGCTTACGCTGGCATTGTCCAGGATTGCAGCGTGTAACCCTCTTGGCTCAACTCGGTGCGCACCTCTTCCAGCAGGCGTTCCAGCTGCGTCGGGTCGGAATAGGCACTGCTTGGAATCAGTTTGCGACAAATACGCGTGTTGGCCGGGTCGATGACGCTCAGGCTCAGTTCGCCATTACCGTCTTGCGGAGCCCAGGCGACACATTGAAAAGGTTTGAATGCGTGGCTGGCAATCAAAAGTGCTTCGTTGATGCGGAACGGGGTGATCACGGGTCGTCTCTCCTTAGTACCCAAATAAATGATGTGTCGCGCTCTGGCCCACCGCAGCCTTTCATTGCTTTACATAACTGCCTGGCGCCGGCTCCAGAGGCGGGAATTTTTCGTTCCCGGTGTGCGCAACCGCGGGTTGGCGCTCGCCGGAGTGTCCCTCCAGCCAGTTGAACCAATCATTCCACCAGCTACCGGGTTGCTGCTCGGCATTCTTGAACCAGGTCTCCGGGTTTTTCGTGACCCGATTGTTGGTCCAGTAATGGCGCTTCTGCTTGGCGGGTGGATTGATGACACCGGCGATATGCCCGGAAGCGCCCAGTACAAAACGCTTGGTCCCGGAGAGCAGGTTGGTACTGGCGTAGGCACTTTTCCAGGGCACGATGTGATCGTCATGGGTGGCGAGGATGTAAGCGGGAGCGTCGATTGCACGCAAATCCAGCTTGACCCCACAGCACTCAAGCTCACCTGATTTCAAATCGTTCTGCAGATAGGTGTGGCGCAGGTACCAGCAGTACATCGGGCCCGGAAGGTTGGTGCTGTCGTTATTCCAGAACAGCAAATCAAGCGGAATCGGCTTCTGCCCCTTGAGGTATTTGTCGACGTTGTAGTTCCACCACAGCTCGTTGGGGCGCAGCAGGGAGAAGGTATTGCCCATGTCCTCGCCACGAAACAGGCCGATGGGGCCATTCATGCCGCCGATGGTGCGCTCTCGATAGGCCACCAGTTCTTCGTCGACGAAAATGTCGATGGGACCGGTATCCAGGTAATCAAGGAACGTGGTCAACAGGCTCACGCTGGCGATCTCTCGATCACCGCGTGCAGCCAGTACGGCCAGCGCGGTGCTCAACAGGGTGCCGCCGATGCAGAAACCCACGCAATTGAGTCGCTGCTCGCCACTGATCTCACGGGTCACTTGCAGGGCGTCGATGACCCCGTGCTCAATCAGATCATCCCAGGTGGTGCCCGCGTGTTCCTCGTCAAAGTTGCGCCAGGAGATCAGGAATACGGGATGTCCCTTTTCCAGCAGATGGCGGACCATCGAGTTGTCCGGGCGCAGATCAAGGATGTAGTACTTGTTGATCGACGGCGGTACGACGAATACCGGATGTCGGTACTGGGTCTCGCTTTGCGGGTAGTACTGAATGAGCTGGAAGAGGTGATTCTCGAAGACGATTTCGCCCGGGGTATTGGCCAGGTCGACGCCAACCTTGAAGGCACCGCTATCACACTGGCGCATTTTGCCTTCGTTCATGTCGCTGGCCAGATGCTGCAGGCCGGTGAGCAGGCTGGCACCTTTAGTCTCAACCGCACGCTGGAGCGCATCAGGGTTACTGACCAGAAAATTGCTGGGCGCACTGGCGGCAATGGCTTGCTCCACCAGGTAGCGCAGGCGTTGGCGCGGTTTCTTGTCGTCGATCTGCAGCGCGTCGAGCAGTTTCAGGAGAAAGCTGGAGTTGAGCAGGTAAAACGCAGCGAGGGAGCCGAACACTGGCTCGCTCCAGTTGCCGCTGGCGAAACGTCGATCATCGAAGCTGAAGGGTTGGCCGGTCAGCAGTTTTTGGCCGAGTTGGCCCCATTGAACCTGGTAGTCCGCTTGAAGGCTGTCCAGGGTTTCGCGAGGCAGCTCGAACCAGGCGCCGTGCTCATGTCCGGAAAACCAGGGATTAGTGCTGACCCATAGGCGCAATTGTTGCACTGCAAAGGACGCGATGAACGGAACCTGGCCTGACCAATAGGTCTTGAATGTATGCGCGTTGTTGTCCATTAAAGTTCCTTGCCCATACCGATGAGCCGGGCAGAAAAAAGCCGCGCTTTGCCGGACTTCGGCGTAGCGACGGCAGGAATGCGGGCAGCATTGTTTGACGCCAGCCTGATGCGCGGAACAAGGTCCCAGGTCCGCGCATTGGCTACTCGGATGCCGTTGGTTAGCGCTCGATAGCCAGGCCGACGCCTTGTCCGCCACCGATGCACAAAGTGGCCAGTCCCTTCTTGCCGTCGCGACGGATCAGTTCGTGTACCAGCGACACCAGAATCCGTGCCCCCGACGCGCCGATCGGATGGCCAAGGGCGATCGCACCACCGTTGACGTTGACCTTGCTGGCGTCCCAACCCAGCTCTTTGCCAACGGCCAGCGCCTGGGCGGCGAAGGCTTCATTGGCTTCGATCAGGTCCAGGTCCTCGACGTTCCAGCCGGCCTTTTTCAGGGTCAGACGCGTAGCCGGGACCGGGCCGATGCCCATGATCGACGGGTCCACACCGGCGCTGGCATAGGCTTTGATCCGTGCCAGTACCGGAAGGCCCAGCGCTTGTGCTTTAGCGGCGCTGGCCAGCAACAGTACGGCGGCGCCATCGTTGAGGGTCGAAGCATTGCCGGCGGTCACGCTGCCGTCTTTCTGGAATGCCGGTTTGAGTTTGGCCAAGGCTTGCGCAGTACTGTCGATACGCGGCTGTTCATCGGTGTCGAAGACCAGTGGTTCGCCCTTACGCTGAGGAATCAGGATCGGGGTGATTTCGCTCTGGAATCGCCCGCCCTCAATGGCAGAAGCGGCCTTCTGTTGCGAGGCGGCGGCGAAGGCATCCTGCGCTTCACGAGAGATCTCGTATTTTTGCGCCAGATTCTCAGCGGTGATACCCATGTGGTAGTCGTTGAAGGCGTCCCACAGGCCATCCTGGATCATGCTGTCTTGCAGCTGCGCATGGCCCATGCGCAGACCCGTGCGTGCCTTGGGCAGAACGTAGGGAGCCAGACTCATGTTTTCCTGACCGCCAGCGATCACCAGTTCCGCGTCGCCGCAACGGATTGCCTGGACGGCGAGATGGACCGCCTTGAGACCCGAGCCGCAGACCTTGTTCAAGGTCAGGGCAGGCGTGGTGTGTGGCAAGCCGGCCTTGATCGCTGTCTGGCGGGCCGGGTTTTGCCCAGCGCCGGCAGTGAGTACCTGGCCGAGGATCACTTCATCAATTTGAGCAGCATCGATACCCGTCTGCTCCAGCAAGCGACGAATCACTGCGGCACCCAGTTCGGTCGCGGGAATGGCAGACAAAGCACCCTGGAAACTGCCGATGGCGGTACGAGTAGCGGCAACGATTACGACTTCGTTCATGCGTGACCTCATTGAAAAGACAAAATTCGTCGAACACACCAGGGCATTCATGCCCTGGTTGGGCTTACTGCATGTTCATGCCGCCGTTTACCGAGAAGTCGGCACCGGTGCTGTAGGCGGACTCATCGGAGGCCAGCCAGGCCACGATCGAGGCGATCTCGTCGGGTTGGCCAAGGCGACCCACCGGAATGCCGGCAATCATGCCGTCCAGAATGTCCTTGCGGATTGCCGCAGTCATGTCGGTCTGGATGTAGCCGGGGGAGACGGTGTTGACGGTCACGCCCTTGCCGGAAACTTCCCGGGCCAGTGCCATGGTGAAACCATGGATGCCAGCCTTGGCGGCCGAGTAGTTGGTCTGACCGAACTGGCCACGCTGGCCGTTGATCGACGAGATGTTGATGATCCGCCCCCAACCCTTGGAGAGCATGCCTTCGATGACTTGCTTGGAGGTGTTGAACAAACTGTTCAGGTTGGTCCCGATCACCGCGTTCCAGTCTTCCGGGGTGAGCTTGCGGAAGGACGCGTCACGAGTGATGCCTGCATTGTTGACCAGTACGTCGATCGGCCCGAAGTGTTCGCGCACCATCTCAAAGGCCTTGCGGGTCGATTCCCAATCGGTGATATCGGTTTCGACGCATTCGAATTGATAGCCTGCTGCAAGCTGTGTTGCCATCCAGTCATCCTTGCGACCCGAATTGGCACTGCAGCCGACAATAACCTTGAAGCCTTCCTTGTACAGACGTTGGCTGATGGCTGTACCAATGCCGCCCATACCACCTGTTACTACCGCAATACGACTACGCGACTCCATATTTCCACTTCCCTTCTTTTTGCGCTGCAGGAGCGAAGATTGTTCGATATCAACGGTTCGTGCGGAAGTGTTGGTAGGTGACGTATTCGTGTCCATCGGTGCCACACAGGCGTTTTAGACGGCTTGCAAAAAATGAGGAGTACCTATACTGGGATCAATACTTGAAACGGAACGGATAATTAATATTCGTGAAACATGGCTGAAATATGTTCAGCGTAGGTCAATATCGGCTCCGGACAGGATGTTCGGTTCCACAGGTTATTGAGGGCGCTATGTATAGAATGAGTTCAGGTTATGCAGGCATGCTGGCGAATACGCTTTTGGCTCAGGGGCTGGACGTTACCGGTCTGTGCCAGGAGGCGGGACTGGACGTCGAGTTCGTGAATAAACCTGGAGCATACTGCGAGCGAAGCGTTATCTATCGTCTTTGGGATCTGGCTGCTCAGGCCTCGGATGATCCGGACATAGGTTTGAAGGCCTACGGGAGTTTTCACCCCGGCGTTTTTCAGATCGTGGGCTACACGATGATGTCCAGTTCGAATCTGAAAAGGGCGCTCGAACGCCTGGTTCGTTTCAGCCCGTTGATAAGTACCGGATTCAGCCTTTTCTTTGTCCAGGAGCAGCAACATTTCCGTCTGGCCAGCCTCGATCATCAGCAACGTGGCTCGGTCAAACCCCGGCAATATGCGGATGCAGGGCTGGCTTCGCTGCTGGGGTTCTGCCGCTGGCTGGCGGGTGGAAAGTCACCGCAACCGTTGAGTGTAGAGTTCACTTATCCCGAGCCTGAAGACACGTCGGAGCATCAGCGGCTTTTTGGCTGCCCGCTGCATTTCGGGGCGGCTTTTGACAGCATCCTGTTCGATGGCGAGGAGCTTCTGAGTCCTTTGAGCATGGCCAACGAGGCGCTCGCCGTACTCCATGACAGTTTTGCCGAGGCTCAATTGGACCAGTTGTCCGGCGGCTCTATTGTTGGCAGGATTCGCGCGCTGATTATCGAGCGCTTGAGTCAGGGGCAGGGCCAAGGGCAATGTGATATGGAATCGATTGCGGCGGCACTGAACATCAGCAAGCGAACGCTTCAGCGAGGCCTTGAAAAGGATGGCACGCAATTCAAGGATGTCTTGAACGATGTGCGCCGGCAGTTGGCCGACTTCTATTTGCGCCATTCTCATTTCAACATGAAGCATGTGACGTATCTGCTCGGCTTTCATGATCACAGCAGCTTCCATAAGGCATGCACCCGTTGGTTCGGCATGCCCCCCGGTCAGTATCGAGCCGATGAGTCGTTGTTTGCGCTCAAGGAAGTCGAGGCCGTGCCGGTGCCGGTCCGAGCCATGAACTCGGTCGGTCTGCGCAGAGACCATAAGATCGCAGGCTTCGCCAGCGCCTACGCCGAACGGATACACCGCTAATCCCCTGTGGAGGGTCATTGAGGCTTTGGACCTTTTGTCGCTTTACGCTTTGGGGCTTTAACGACGATGGTGGGAGCGGGCAGGGGGACTTCGAGCAGCGTGTGCAGCTCACGCCAGAATTCGCCTTCGGTTCCAGCGGTCGTGAGCAATTCAGGCATTAATTGCCCAACGGCGGTCAGCACCTGTTGGCGTTCCTTGGCCTCGGGTAGCAACAAGGGCAGGCTGCGCAAGCTTTCTTGCGGGTGGGCAAAAACCAGCAGGTTCTGCAATCGGATGGCTTCGCGCAGGGTTGTGGGTTCAGTGCTGTAGTCCTGAACCAGCAAGTGCACCTGCTGGATCAGTTTCTCTATGCTTTCCTTGCCTGCCTTGTCGCTGTCGCGGCCCAGCAAAAACAGAATCCGCACCAACGCTTCCAGGGGGCCGCCGTGGGGCAGCGCATCCTGCAGGCGTTCGATCAGGACCTGGTCCTGCTGGTCGGCATGTGCCTGGAGATTTCGCACCGGGTGGTTGCTGGTGAGGGCGCCCAGTGCGCCGTAGATTCCGTAAAAGCACAGCTCCTGAGTGGCGTCACGCACATCGCGATAAGTATTCAGGGCGTCTTGTAGCTGGTTGGAGAACAGCTCCTGCCACGCCAGCAACGGGTTGTCCTGGCGTGCGGGACGACGATCACTGCACACTTGGGAGGCGGCCCCGGCTAACCACCACAGCGCCGGATTCAGGCTGCTCCATAGCACTTGCTGCTGATGGAAGGGGTGCATCCTGCGCATCAGTTCGGCAATGGGCTCGTTGACGACCTGACGCAGCCACGGGCGTATGAACCCGTCGTAAAACTCGCTGTTGATTTCAGAGGCATGCTCCACCAGAGAGAATTCACGATCGTCATCACGGGCTGGCTCGACGTCATCATGGATATCAGCGATTCGCCTTGATTCGAAACTCACGCTGTATTGCACGTCACCGCTGCCTGAGGGGGCCGGTAGATCGTCGATCAGCATTTCGTATAGCCCTGCCGGCAGCGCACTGATGGCTTCGACTGCACCGAGCAATCCACGGTGTTCACGCCGCGCCACCTTGCCGGAAACAAAGATGCCCAAATGGCCGATGCTGGCGTGTCGCAGGTAGACGATGGTACGTCCTGCATCATGCAAAGCGAGATCGCTGGGATAGACATCGGCGATCCAGTTCAACGCTTGCTGGGGAGGGGTGATGTTGTCGCCGTAGGAGCAGAAAACCACCACCGGTACTTCGATCCGTTTCAGGTCAATACCGGAGCTCTTGCGGCCAAGTCCGCCGGACAACCGGTTGCCGATGAATAGGTCATCGACAATCATCTCGATCTCTTCGCCATTGAGCAGGGTCGGGCTGCCCCACCAGCGTTCGAAGTCGAGAAAGCGCGCAGCCTCACTGTCGATCTGGCTGAACAACTGGTAGTACTTGCCCCAATAGGTGTTGGCCGGGTCCAGGTTTTCGAAATTGCTGACCAGCCAGGTGCCGTCGAAACGGTTATTGCCCAAGTCGCTGCCCAGGCGAGCCATCCAGCCGCCACCCAGCAGGCCACCGGTGTAACGCATTGGATTGCGTCCATTGACACCGGCCCAGTACKACAAGGGGGCACCATTGATAATGATCAATCCCGGCAGTTCCGGCCGTGTTGCCGCCAATCCCATTAAGGCCCAGCCGGCCTGGCAGTTGCCGATAATGATCGGCTTGCTGTTGGTTGGGTGAAGGGCGCTGACGACCTCGATGAACCGGGCCTGGGCTTCGACGATATCGGCCAGGGTTTGCCCAGGCTGTGGTGAGTGGCTGAAAGAGATGAAATACGTGGGGTGGCCGGCTCTGAGGCTTTCGCCTAATACCGAATCCTGTTTGAAACCGCCGATTCCCGAGCCATGGCCGCCGCGTGGGTCAATGATGATCACCGGCTGGCCATTGCTGTCGATTTTTTGCTCGGGGCCCAGGAGGATTCGCAGCAGTGAATAGTTGACCGGGCGCGGGAGATCGGCGCCTGCGATCAGGGTTTCATGATCGAACTTGAGCAGCAGCGGATACCCGGCGCGTTCATGGGCCAGCGTATTGTCGCCGCGCTGGCGCAAGGTGTCCCAGAACAACAGGCAGCGTTGGCCAAGGTCGGTGACATATTCCTGCCATTCAGCGGGCGTAGGTTGTCTGAGTTGACCCTGCTTCAGCGGCGCGAGGGTTTTTTCCTGGCGCTGGCGCAAAGCACCAAGGATGTTCAGCGTATTGAGGCGCTGCAGATGACTCAGGTGTTCAAACAGGCCGCGTTGAGAGAAAGGTTTTTCATATTGCGATGCAATAATATCTTCCTGGCCCATGGTGATCTCCTGAGGTTATGCATGCGAAGCAGCGGCCTGCGGCTCATTGATGAATGAGAGACAGGCTGTCCGCTTGATGTCAGGAGTCTATAGCGAATATCAGCAGTGGTGGAAAAATTTTTGTGCGATGCACAAAAAACCATTGCCAAAAAAAATTGTGCACTGCAATATTAAATCCAGCGCGATGACCGGCAGGATCGCTATCGCGTCCTCTGGCCCATGTCGGCCTTTCAGAATCAGGAGATTCAAGCATGTCTTTTTTCAACTCGGAAAAATTGCAAGACGCTCAGAAGGCCAACCTAGACCTCCTGCAGCAAATCAGCGGCAAAATCTTCTCCAGTGTTGAACAGCTCAGCCAACTGCAGTTCAAGACACTGCAGGCCTCCACCGAGGAGCAGTTCGAGGTCTTCCGCAAACTGCTGGCAGTCCGTGATCCACAAGGGTTCGCTGAGCTCCAGGCTTCTTTCACCCAGCCAAATGTGCAAGCCGAACGCCTGGCTGAGTTCAATCGCCAAGTGCAAGCGTTGATTGTCGGCACCCACTCGGAAATCACCAAGCTGGCCTCGCGTCAGGTCGAGGCGGGTACCCAGCAGGTGCAAGAGTTCGTTGACGTGATCAGCAAGAATGCACCGGCTGGCTCCGAGCCTGTTGTGGCCGCATTCAAGTCGTCGCTGGCGAATGCCGGTACCGTTTTTGAAAGTGCACAGAAAGCCGTAAAACAGGCTGCTGACGTTGCCCAGAGCGGTTTTGAGGCAGCGACCGCAGCAGCCGGCAAAGCCGCTCCAGGTGCCAAGGCCACAAGCGGCAGCAAGTAAGTCACATTAGAGCGGTTGAACGGATGGCGATGGGTTTACTCCCCATCGCCATTTTTTTTCGTCCCGCCACCGGCACCTGGCTTGCCGGGTGCCATGCCGCCGAACAGGCCGAAGAGGTTCTGAGTGTTCAGGTAGAGAGCTTTTGACTGGTCGACATACTGGCGCATCAAATCCTGCATGACCGGTGCTTGCTGGTGCATGAACTCGCTCCAGGCTTCAGAGGACTGGGCTCCGGTCTGGGACTGGATGTCGATGACTGTCTGGATGCTTTTATCCAGGTAGCTGCCGAGGACGCTCTGGTAGGGACCGTAGAACTGGATGATCCCCATGAGCATCTCACTGGAGAATATCGGTTCACCGCCACTTTCGGCTTCCAGAATGACCTGCAGCAAAATACTTCGGGTCAGATCCTCGCCGGTCTTGGCGTCGACCACCTCGAACGGGATTTTATCGACGACCAACTGGCGGATATCCGCAAGGGTCAAATGACTGCTGGTGTGCGTGTCATATAGACGGCGATTCGGGTACTTCTTGATCAGACGGGTGGTGTTCCGACTGTTATCTGTCATGCGGGGCTACTCATGGCGAGCCTGATTTACAGGCATCTTATCCTACTCTGACCACTGCTACTCCCATGCGTCGCCTCACGCGGCACGCGCTCGCAAATATTCGGTGGGCAGGGTTGATATCTCATTCCGCGTTGTTAGAGATGATGCGAGCTTTCAGGTCGTCCGTGAACGTCTCCAGCCTGTTTGAATCGCTATTTATCCAGAGTATTCGACGATATGGAGACATACTGTTTTGGATCCAATTCAATCAAGCTGAAATAATGCAACTCATTGTTATTAAAGGATTTTTTAAGAAAACACAGCTAACCTTTTCCTGATGCCTGCCGATGGCACTATTACAGGACACAGGGAGCAGCAGGAATGAGAAACAACCAACCCGTTACACAACGTGAAATCGCGCTTGCACCTCAACAAAAACTGATCTCGACAACCGATGCCCGAGGCGTCATCACTTACTGCAATGACGCCTTCGTCGAGATCAGTGGTTTCGACCGGGCCGATCTGATTGGCGCCCCTCAAAACATCGTTCGCCATCCTGATGTGCCACCCGCCGTTTTTGCCCATATGTGGGGGGCTCTCAAGCAAGGCAATCCCTGGATGGGGATCGTCAAGAACCGCTCCAGGAATGGTGATCACTACTGGGTCAACGCTTACGTCACACCGATTTTTGAAGGCAGCCAAGTGGTTGGTTTTGAGTCGGTCCGGGTCAAACCTACCGCCGAACAGATCCGCCGCGCCGAAGCCCTCTACAAGCGCATCAGTCAGGGAAAACCGGCCATTCCCACTCGAGACAAGTGGCAACCTGTCCTCGAGGATTGCCTGCCGTATCTGGTTATGGGGCTGGTGGGCACTGTGGGAGGGATGTTCCTCAATTCCACGCTGGCTTTTGTCGTCGCGGCAGGTGTCTCGATTCCACTCGGCTTGATGACGTCCCGCTGGCAAAAGCAAAGCACGCTGCGTCTGTTGCAGATGGCTGAACCTTCCACGTCCGACCAACTCATCGCACAGATGTACAGCGATGAGCGCGGGACTCAAGCACGATTGGAAACGGCCTTTGTCAGTCAGGACGCGCGCCTGAAGACCTGCCTGACGCGTCTTCAAGACACCGCAGAGCAACTCAGCGGGCTTGCCGGAAGATCCAACGTTCTGGCGTCCGATAGCTCACAAGGTCTTGATCGCCAGCGTGTCGAAACCGAGCAGGTGTCCGCCGCGGTCAATCAAATGGCGGCGACCACGCAGGAAGTCGCGAGCCATGTCCAGCGCACCGCTGACGCCACCCAGGAGGCTAACCAGCTGACCGGGCGCGGACGCGATGTGGCCAGAGACACCCGCGAAGCCATTGAGCGTCTTTCCGCCGTGGTCGGTGAAACCGGGCAAACGGTGGCGCAGTTGGCCAAGGACAGCACTGAAATCGGAACAGTCGTCGACGTGATCAAGGGCATTGCCGATCAAACGAACCTGCTGGCCCTGAATGCCGCGATCGAAGCGGCACGTGCTGGCGATATGGGTCGAGGCTTCGCCGTGGTGGCTGACGAGGTTCGTCAGCTGGCGCAGCGCACGTCCGAGTCAACGACACAGATCCATGGCCTGATCACCAAGCTCCAGGCGTCCTCCAATAACGCTGTGCAGACGATGGAAAACGGTCATCGTCAGGCCGAAGAGGGCGTGGCGTGGGTGCTTGAGGCAGACCGGGCGTTGGTGGGTATCAGTGAAGCGGTAGCCAATATCACCGACATGACCACGCAGATTGCGGCTGCGACCGAAGAGCAAACCGCCGTCGCTGAGGAAATCAGCCGCAATATCAGCACCATTGCTCACCTGGCAGATCAGACCTCAGAGCAAGCCCATCACTCGGCAGAGCTCAGCAACGAGCTGACTAAAACGGCGGCGACTCAGTACTCACTGGTCGAGCGGTTCAATCGATAACCTGCCTCTCTTTGCGTATGGCAACAGTGCCACGCTGATCCCGAAGCAGGTGGGATTGGCGTGGCACAAGACGCGCACAGGGCAGGTTCGATTGGATTGCGCGGTGGAGTTCCATGGATTGATTCTCACCGGGTGATGAGTGATGGGTTGCCGATCGGTTTCAGTCTGAGTTGCTCCAGCCCCCTCCCAGTGCCACGACCAACCCGACACTCGCCTGCAATTGCCGGGTCTGTAGATCCTGCAAGCGTCGCTGCGCTTGAAGGGCGGCGGTTTGTGCGGTCACCACATCCAGATAATTCACGGCCCCGGCTTCGTAGCTGTTCATGGCTAATGCCTGGGTCGTTTGCGCGGCGTTGACCGCGGCCTGCTCATCCTCAGCCTCACGCTGCAGGTCACGCATTTGCGCGAGGTTGTCTTCGACTTCGCGTACCGCTCGTAACACCTGGCTGCGGTAATGGGCGGCCGCTTCTTCGAACTCGGCCTTGGCCTGGCGCTCGTTGGCATCCAGGCGACCGCCGTCGAAAATCGGCAGATTGACCAACGGCCCAAGCGCCCAATAGCGGTTGCCGGCAGCCAGCAGATTGCCGCTGCCGGCGGTTTGCCCTCCGAGCAGCCCCGTCAGGCTGAAGTCCGGGTACCAGGCCGCTCGGGCGACACCAATTCCGGCGTTGGCGGCAAAGACTCTTCGCTCGGCTGCTGCGACATCCGGGCGCCGTTGCAACAAGCTGCTCGGAAGCGCGCCGGGTATCGATGGCAGATTCAGGGCCTGGCTGTTTGCGTCCAGATGGAAATCACTGGCCGGTTGGCCAACCAGCTCACCGATCGCATGTTCGGTCAGATTGCGTTGCGCGCGGACATCGTCCAGTTGCGCCTTGGCCTCGGCCAGTTGGCTCTGGGCTCGGGTCAGATCGAGTTCCGAGGCGATTTCTCCCTGATAGCGGTCGCGGGTCAGCTGCAGGGCCTGGCTGTAATCATCGAGGGAGCTGGTGAGGATCTTGCTCTGGGCATCAAGGCCATTGAGCTGGACATACAGCGTTGCCAGTTGATGTTGCAGGCTCAAACGAGCGGCGGCTAGGTCGTCGGCAGAGGCCTGGGCCTGGGCATCGCCGGCGGCCACCTGGTTGCGAATGCGCCCCCACAGGTCGAGGTCGAAGCTCAGTGCAAAGCCTGCGGTATTGCTGTTGTACACCGACGGTTGGGTGGCCCCGCGTAATGGCCGGTTGTCCGACTGGCGCTGGCGCAGCGGCTGCGCACTGGCGGTGACCTGTGGGAACAGCCCGGCATGCAGTTGGCCGGCATAAGCCTGCGCCGCATCAAAGTGCGCGAGGGCTGCCGCCAGGTCCGGGTTGGCTTTGAGCAGTTGCTGTTGCAGTTTGTCCAGGCGCGGGTCCTGGTACAACTGCCACCATTGCGAAGACAGCTGTTCGGCGGGTTTGGCCATGTGCCAGGGACCGTCGCTGGTCTGTTCGCGGTATTGCGCGGGCAAGTCGATCGGCGGCGCCTTGTAGCTTGGCGCCAGTGAACAGCCCTGCAGGGCCAGCGCCATGGCCAGCACTGCGGCGAGAGGCTCAAGCCTTGGGCGCATGAGTACCTCCGGCGTCGGCCAGTTGTACGGTGTCGCCTTCACGCAACGCATCCGGCGGGTTGTCGACGACACGGTCGGCAGGCTTCAAGCCCTGGTCAATGACCAGCCGTGCGCCCAGGTCCAGACCGATATGAATATCGCGCAAGTGCACACGGTTATCCCGGTCGAGTACTGCCACTTGAGTGCCTTGGGCGCGGAAGATCAGCGAGCTGGCGGGAATGCTCACACCATGAGTGTCGGCCGGAATCTGCAGGGTGGCTTCGGCATAATCGCCGGGCAGCAACGCCCCGTCGGGGTTGTCGGCGACAAACTGTGCGAGCAAGGTCCCGGATAGGCGGTCGACGGCGGTGGATTCACCGATCAGTCTGGCGCTGAAGTGCTGGCCGGGGTGTTCCGGCACGATCAATTGGGCTTGCATGCCGGGGCGGATGACGCTGGCGTAGTTCTGCGGCACCGGCACATACAGGCGCAGTTGATGAGTGTCGGCGATGTCGAACAGCTCCGGATCGCTGTCGCTGTCAGCCTTGATCAATTGGCCGATATCGGTGTTGCGGGCGGTGATGGTCCCGGCGAATGGCGCACGGATGGTTTTGTAGTCTTCCAGCGCCGAGAGCCGGGCGTAATCGGCGGCGGCAGCCTGAGCGTTGGCCCTGGCTGCTGCTGCATTGGAGCGTTTTTCATCAGCTTCCTGACGCGACACCGAATGCGTCGCCAGCAGGTTTTGCCAGCGGGTCGCGGTGGTTTCGGCAAGGCGTGCGTTGGCTTGCTCCTGGATCAGCCGTGCATGGGTCTGTGCGACTTGTTGATCAAGGTCCGGGCTGTCGATTTCGCCCAGGATCTGCCCGGCTTTGACCTGAGTGCCAATGTCGGTTTTCCAGTCCTTGAGGTAGCCGCTGACCCGGGCATGAATCGGTGCCTTGCTCCAGGCTTCCAGATGGGCCGGTAGACGCAGGCTGTCGCCGTGCACGTTCTGTTGCGGCTGGAACACGCTGACTAAGGGCATGGCTGCCGTTTCGGTCCAGGCGGCTACGGCTTGTTCATGGCGGGTACGGGCGACCAGGCCGTTGGCGACCAGCAGCGCGGCCAGGGTCAGGCCTCCGATGCCCACCAGCATCAGGCGTTTGCGCGACGGTTTTTGATCAGGCGACATGAGAGCTTTCTCCAGCAAAATTTTCTTCAGCAATAGCGCGAGATTGACGTCCGTGGACCAGGCTGAACACCACCGGAACGAACAGTAGAGTGGCAGTGGTCGCGAGGATCAGGCCGCCGATGACGGCGCGGCCCAGTGGCGCGTTCTGTTCTTCGGACAGGGCCAGCGGCAGCATGCCGATGATCATCGCCAGGGCCGTCATGCACACCGGGCGAAAGCGCGTGTAGCCGCCTTCCAGCGCCGCCTTGAGGGCATCGCCATGTTCCGCCAGGCGTTCGCGACAGAAGCTGACGACCAGAATCGAGTTGGCGGTAGCCACCCCCATGCAGAGGATTGCCCCGGTCAGAGCCGGCACCGATAACGAGGTGCCACTGAGAAAGAGCATCCAGACAATCCCGGCGAGCGCTGCGGGCAGGGCGGTGATGATCACGAACGGATCGACCCAGGACTGAAAGTTGACCACGATCAGCAGATAAATCAGCACCACCGCACCCAGTAAGCCGAAGCTCAGCCCACTGAAGGCTTCATGCAGGGCGTCGATTTGCCCGTGCAGGCTGATCACCGAACCCTTGGGTCGCAAGGAAGCGGTGTCGTCCAGAATTTTCTGGATGTCCTTGGCCACGCCGCCGAGGTCACGGCCCTGCACGTTGGCGTACAGGTCCAGGGTCGGCATAACGTTGTAGTGACTGACGACCGCCTCGCTCTGCCCCCGGGAAATGTTCGCCAAGCCGCCGAGGATCTGCGAGCGACCGTCACTGCCGGTGACCGGCAAGGCTTCCAGCGATGGCAGGCTGTCCAGGCGATATTGCGGGGTGGCCGCGACCACTCCATACGACACGCCGTTGGCCGGGTTTAGCCAGAAGCTCGGCGCGACCTGGGAGCTGCCGGCCAGGGACGCGACCATGCTGTTGGTCACGTCACGTTCGGTGATGCCCAGGCCATTGGCCCGCAGTCGGTCGACCTTGACTTGCAGCGACGGATAACCGGTGGACTGCTGGATTCGCAGGTCGGCAATACCGGCCACATGTTGCAGGCGTCGCTCCAGTTCCACCGCGTAGGCACGGTTGGCGTCGCTATCGGGGCCGGAGATTTTCACGTCCAGCGGTGCCGGTGCGCCGAAGTTGAGGATCTGGCTGCTGATGTCCGCTGGCAGAAAAGCGAAATGGCTGCCGGGGAAGCTTTCGGGCAAGGCCTCGCGCAGCCGCTTCACGTAGTCGGCGGTGGGGCTGTGTTCCGCTTTTAGGGTGACTTGAATGTCACCGTCCTGGGGACCGATGGTGCCGCTGTTGCTGTAGGCCATGTCGATACCGCTCAGCGGAATACCGATATTGTCGACGATCGTGTCCAGTTGCCCGGCCGGAATGATCTCGCGAATGCGTGCTTCGATCCGGTCGAAGGCCGCAGCGCTTTCCTCGATCCGCGTGCCCAGCGGCAAGCGCACATGCAAGGACAGCGCACCGGCGTCGGTGACCGGGAAAAAGTCCTGGCCCAGGCTCGGTAGCAGCGCAAAGGAAGCCAGGACACAGGCCAGAAACCCCAGCAGGAATCGCTTGCGGTATTCCAGAGCCAGTTCCAGCAGTCCGTAGTAGGTGTCCCGCAGGTTGGAAAATCGCTGTTCGAACCCCTGCTGGAAATTCAGCAGCGCTTGCAGCAACGGATGGCGAGGCGTGTGGTGATGTTCACCTTCATGATGATTGATGAATTCATCTTCCGGGTGATGCCCCGGACCTTGCTCGGGCACATGGGGTTTGAGCAGGAACATCGCGAGGGTTGGCACCAGTGTCCGCGAGAGGATGAACGAACTGGCCATGGCGAAGATCACTGCCAGGGCCATCGGCCGGAACAGGTATCCGGCGATGCCCTGCAGCAGGAACATCGGCACGAACACGATGCAGATACACAGCAGCGACACGAAGGCCGGACCGACAATCTGTTTCGCACCGTCGAGGATCGCGGTCTTCACCGCCTTGCCTTGTTCCAGATGCCAGTTGATGTTCTCGATGGTCACCGTGGCATCGTCCACCAGAATCCCCACCGCCAGCGCCAGCCCTCCAAGGGTCATGACGTTCAGGGTCTGGCCGCTGGCGGCCAGCAGGGCGATGGCCGACAGCACCGCCAGCGGAATTGAGGCAGCGATGATCAGGGTCGAACGCCAGCTGCCTAGAAACAGCAGGATCATCGCACTGGTCAGCAAGGCGGCGATGATGCCTTCCCGGGCTACGCTGCCCACCGACTGTTTGACGAACACCGACGCATCGCCCAGCAGTGAAGTCTTGAGCGATGGCGGCAGGGTTTCATTGATGCGTGGCAGCATCTGGCGAATGCCGTCGATGATCGACAGGGTGGAGATGTTGCCGTTCTTCAACGCAGGCATCAGCACGGCGCGTCGGCCGTCGACTCGCACGATATTGGTCTGTGGCGGTGAGCCGTCACGCACGTGGGCCACCTGGCCGATGGTGATCAGCGCGCCGTCGACCGTCTTGATCGGCAGGTCGTTGAGTTCGTCGATGGCTTGCGGGCTGTTGTTGAGCAGCACTGTGTATTCATTGGGGCCGAGCTTGGCGGTGCCCACCGGGATGATCTGGTTTTGAGCCGCCAACGCGTTTCCCACGTCCTGCGCCGAGAGCCCCTTGGCGGCCAGCGCCTGAGGGTCGAGGTCGAGGGTGATCTGGCGCTGCTTGCCGCCCATGGGAGTGGGAATCGCCAAGCCCGGGACCGAGGTCAGTGGCAGGCGGATACTGTTCTGCACCAGGTCGCGAATTTTCGCTTCCGACAGGGTCGGGCTGGAGAACGCCATCTGCAGGATTGGCACCGTGGAGGCGCTGTAGTTCAGGACCAGCGGCGGGGTAATCCCCGGGGGCATCTGTTTCAGGACTGTCTGTGACACCGCCGTAACCTGGGCATTGGCGGTACGGATATCGACGCCTGGCTGGAAGAAAATCTTGACGATGCCCATGCCCGGCAGCGATTGCGACTCGATATGTTCGATGTCGTTGACCGTGGTGCTCAGGGAGCGCTCATAGGTATAGATCACCCGTCCGGCCATATCCTGCGGGGCCAGTCCGTTATATTGCCAGACCACCGCAATCACCGGAATGCCGATGTCAGGGAAGACATCGGTCGGTGTGCGCAGCGCAGCCATGGGCCCGATGATGCAGATGAAAATTGCCAGCACGATAAACGTGTAGGGCTTTAGCAGTGCAGTCTTTACCAGCCCGAGCATGCCGTAAACCTCCGAGGAGTTGAGTTGCAATCCTCGGCAGTCTTGCGGTTGCAAACTAACAATTTGCCTTCATCGGGATGAAGAAATTTTTACCGATTTCCTGAAAATCCTTTCACCTGGATTCATTTGTCTGCACCTGCCTGTCTCGCCACTCTGATGCTCAAGCCGATGGGCTGCTTTCAACCCTGCCGACGACATCGGCTGTCATTTGCGAGGTTTTTTTCAATGACATTCAAACCCCTGTTACTGATTCCAGGTCTTGGTCTGGTCTGCCTGTTGTCCGCCTGTGCGGGGCCGGTTCCCAAGTCCGATCCGAGCGATGCCTGGATTGGTCTGCAACAACCCTCGAGCAGCAGTTTGCTGGCGGATCGGGTCGATGGCCGGCGAGTCGACGATGGTCGCTATTTCGAGGTCAAGCCTGGCGCTCATCGTCTGCAGATGACGCTGCTGACCGGGGCAGATGGCAACTCGGTTGAGCCCACTTGCATGGGGCATCTTCAATACAGCGACTTTCAGGCAGGTGAGCATTACCAGATAAATACGTCGAGCGAGGGGCAGTCCGCCAGCGCCCGCCTGGTGGATTCCCACGGCAAGCAAGTCGCGCAAAGCGACCGCTTCAAGTGTTTGTAGGCCAGCTTTCCAACGATTGGTGATTGACCTGCAGGCATGCCGGGGTCTGTGTTTTTTACATGAGAGAGAGTCATTCGATGACACTTAAACAACTGCTGCTGATTCCTGGCCTGAGCGTGGCCTGTCTGTTGTCCGCCTGTGCCGGCCCGATGCCAAAACCTGATCCGGGCATGGCCTGGATCGGGCTTCGGGATGAGGCACCCAATGACATGCTGGCGGAACGGGTGGATGGCAAACRTATCGATGACGGACGCTTTTTCGAAGTGACCCCCGGGGCTCATGATCTGGCCGTGACGCTGTTCGAGATCCCGAGTGGTGACTCGAACCAGCAGGACTGCCAAGGCGAGGTCCACTACAACCAATTCAAGGCGGGCGAACACTACACACTGGTGGAGTCGAGCCTGGGGCAGGAAGTCACTGCACGTCTGGAGGACTCCCACGGTCAGCAAGTCGCACAGACTGGCGACTTTAGATGCATGCCGGGGTAAACCCTTCCAGGGGGCCGTCGTGCGCGACTGAAACTGGCCAGATCGGCGCACTAAGGTTTTGCCCGAACCGGATCTAATCGGGACGACAATCCAGAATCAGTCGAGCGCCTCCATGCTCACGGGTTCCGACCTCCAGTCTGAACCCGTGCAGATCGATGATCGCTGCAACAATCGATAGCCCCAGTCCGAAGCCGCTCTGCTGGTGAGTGCTGTCGCAGCGATAGAACCGCTGGAATACCGCCTCTCGTTCAGCGGGAGGAATTCCCGGGCCGGAGTCCAACACTTCAATCCGTGTGCTGCCTTCATGACTGACGGCCTTGAGGATGACCTCACCGCCATGCGGTGTGAACTTGATCGCATTGCTCAGCAGGTTGGCCAGCGCTTCGAACAGCAATGCCCGGTCGCCGTCCAGGGACGGCAGCGATTGCGGTAGCTGCAACAGCAGAGTGAGTTGGCGCTCCTCGGCAAGCGGCAAATAGAAGTCGTGAACCTCCTTCAACAACGTCATTGGATCGAACTGGATGAACTCGGAGCGACGCTGATGATCTTCCAGTTCAGAGATGCGCAGCAGGCCGTGAAAGCGCGCCATCAACGTATCGGCTTCGGCAATGACCTTGTTCATTTGCAAGGCCTGCGGCGAACCTTCACTGGCTTGTTGTTGAATGCGGTAGAGCTGCGTCCGTATATGGGTGAGGGGGGTGCGCAAGTCATGGGCAATGTTGTCGCATGTACCTTTGACTTCATTCAGCAACCGCTCGATTYGTTCCAGCATGGCATTGGCGATAGCCGCGAGCATATCCAGTTCGTCACGTCGATCCGACAGCGGCAGGCGTTGGGTCAGTTTGCCGGCGACAATGGATTGCGCACTGGCCTGAATCGCGCGAATCCGGTGCAGTGGGCGGCGGCGCAACAGTTGCCAGGCAACGATGCCGGGAATGATGGTCAGGGAAATACCCCAGAGCAGCGCATGCCAAATGATCAGGGTGACTGCGAGCAATGAACCGTTATCCCGAACCAGAACCAGCCAGCGGTCATTCTGGATGTGGGTCGCGATGGCATAACAGCTGGACTGCGGCAGCGCCGGATCGTCGGAATCTACACAGCTGTTCAACTCGTGAATCCGCTCGTCCAGAGGCAGTTGTGCAGGTATTTTCCTGATCGCTCCGTTCAGCGGTTTTTTTTGCCTGTCGAATACCCCAAAGGCATCCACGTTCGGCATATCGAACTGCATGCTGGTGGTCAGCGCTTCGATCAGTTGATCGCCTTGAAAGCGCGAGAGCAGGTGCTGGCGCTGCATCAACGAGTGTTTGGCCAGACGGTTCATGTAACCGGAAACTTCGTAATAGAGCCCGCCCATCAGGACGCCGCTCCAGATCACGAACAACGTACTGTAGAGCGCCAGCAAGCGACTGGTCGAAGAGCTCCAGCCTTTAGAGGGGGTCAGCAATGACATAGCCCGAGCCTCGTATCGTCCGGATCAAGGGAGTCATGCCGGGAGGGTCGATCTTCTTGCGCAGGCGCCCGATATGCACGTCGATCAGGTTGGTTCCCGGGTCGAAGTGATAACCCCATACTTCTTCGAAAATCATCATCCGCGAGAGAACTTGTCCCGGATTGCGCATCATGAATTCCAGCAGTTTGTATTCGGTGGGCAGCAGATTCAGCGGCTGATTGTCGCGAATGGCTTCGTGACTGATCAGGTTGAGTTCCAGATCGGCGACTCTAAGGGTGGTTTCGAATTCCCTGACCGGGCTTTTGCGCCGCAGCAGCACTTCGACACGCGCGGCCATTTCGTCGGTGGCGAACGGCTTGGAGAGGTAGTCGTCACCGCCGGCGCGCAGACCGCGTACGCGTTCGTCAACATCGGAGAGGGCGCTGATCATCAGGATGGGCGTCACCACGCCAATGGTACGCAGTGTGGTGACAATGGCCAGGCCATCGAGCTCGGGGAGCATACGGTCGAGCGTGATCAGATCGTAATTGCCACTGACCGCGCTCACCAGGCCTTCACGGCCATTGTCCACCCAGTCCACCTCAAATCCATGGCTTTGTAACTCGGCCACGATTTCCTTTGCCGTAACGGCATCATCTTCTATGGTCAAAATACGGGACATATCGGTTACCTAATGAAAAGACATTACCGGATGTCCAATTTTGCCAATAAAAATTGCCTGGCTTCCTGATGAAAATTTCATGTTGGTTTGCGGAGGGAGCAGGCTGGCAGTTGATCAGCGCACTCGAGTCATCCCGCCTGAAAACAAAACACCCTGCGAAAGCTAGCCCTCGCAGGGTGTTCAGGTGACCATCTGATTAAGCCTGTTGCCGGTTTCCCGGCAAGGGGGGCTATCACCGGCTTATTCGGCTTTAATCTGCACGATCTTTTCGCCTTTGATCATCAGGCTGCCGTTGGCTATTTTCACCTCTCATCTTGATCGTACCCCAAGATGGGCCGCGAGCATCCCGCATCCAGGTGGCGATAGGTGGCGATATCTGTCAGGCAGAGCATTTTCCTGCCATCCCTGAGCTCAATCCAGAACGTTACCTCTGCATCAGCCCGGGTCATGGCGGTGTCTGTCACGGACCAGGTGGGTGCTAAAGCCATCGCAGCGGCCAAGCCCATTCCGGCGGGGCATTGTGTCAGTTCGATCGGGGTTTGGTTGACGACATTAATATGTTTGATATCCGTTACCGGGACATTGATACCAGGCCACGGATAGAGCGCTGTCTCGATACTGACGACACCGGATTCGTACACCCCCACTCCATGAAGAAAATCACCAGCTAGAACATTGATTTTAGCCATGTGGAAATCCTCCCGACATCTGTTGCATCAGGGGCTATTGATGTTTTGTGATGACCGCGACGGCGGCCCATTTGACGTAGGGCATCGCGACCCGGTTCGCCACCAAACGTCAACAGATCCAGAATATTCCACGCCCCAAAAAGGGGCGCGTCAACGACTCCGCGACGAAATACGGTTGAACTGATGTCGGGGAGGGAGGTAGAAGTCCGTGAGGGCAAGGGCTGTCATAGGCTAATAACCGCCACCACCCATCCCGCCGCCCGTACCGCCAGATGGCTCTCTGGCCTTTTGCTGCATATGACTCCATTCCGCACACGTCATGAAGCTCTTGTGGTCGACTTTGCCTCGACCATCAAAACTGACATTGAACGTGTGCTTTTGGCCGGCCTGCGTGAGCATGTAGTCAAAGCAGGTGCCGGGCTCGACGGTGCGATCACTGATTGATAAAGGCTTGCCGCCGATTTGCTGGACTTGATCCTTGCTCATGCCCATTTCTACCTTTGCGACCAGCGGTTGCTCTCGATAGACCGATGTCTCGGAGCTGCATCCAGCCACCGCGGACAGCGCGACGACCAGTGCGAATAGACGGGTGTTCATGACGGGGCTCCCGAAAGTGAGTGTCGCGAAGAAACTCTTGGGTGCATCAATAAAAGTAAAGTCGAGTTCGGCGGTGCACGCCAAATTTCCTCAGGGCTGAGGCAATGACGTGCGAGGGAAGGGCAGATGACAGAAAGCCCACGCGTGGCGGGGTTTGCGAAAAGAAGCAGAGCGACTTTCAGAAATACGCGAAAGCGTTCCTTTTCGATAGGTTTGTTCTCAATAATGCAACAGTGCGTTCCCTTAATTACGCTGGATGTCTACCCGGCCTCGCGTTACATTTGCCACATTTTATTGCAGAGAACAATTATGCGAGTTTTGATAGGTGCGCTTGCTGTTGCAGCGTTGGCTGGGTGCTCGTTGCCGGCCTCCTTGGTGCCGGGTGAACCGAATGTCAGTGAAATCACTGCCAAGGTTCCCAAGGAGTACGCGCAGTGCGTTCTGCCGGCCTGGCAGCGTGCGATCCCTAAAACCACCCAGGTTACGATTTCAAACGGCTACAGGATTACTGCGCCAAGTGTTGTGACGGCCGATGAGACGCTGGATATCGTGAAGTACAAGAATGGGAGCCGCATATCGCTGTATCAAGGTCCACCGTGGGCCAAATCCAGCGCGCTGATGAAGTCGGTGCACGACTGTTTGTAGCTCATAAGTCAGGGTGGCGGGGGGAACTGACGTCGCCCCCTCTCAAAAAACCTATAGATGCAACCACGCCAGCGAACCCAGCACGACGCTAATGCCTGCTGCGCTGTACGCCATCCGTTTCAGCCATTCCTTGCGCGTCAACAAGGTGATCGCTGCCAGTGATATGGCAATCTGAATCGCCGTCATGGCCTGTGCCCAACGGTGATGCTGGTGCAATGCCAATTCTGATTTTGCATCCCACTCGCGAGCTTCTGCTTCGAGTTCTTCCGCTTTCTTGCGCACGGCTTCCTTTTCGGTCTTGTAGCGTTGCGCTTCGGCGGTGTAGTGCGCGGCATCGAGGCCTGGGATGTGAATCGCCAGTTCAGAGAGGTTTTGTCGGCTGGATTTCGCCTGGTAGTAATTCCACTCGTTGGAGGCTTCGGTTTTCTTGATGGCGGCGTTGTTCTTGTCCATGGCCGCTTCGCTCTCGGTGGAGCCCGCCTGATAGCTGAGCATGGCACCGATGGTTGCCATGATCGCGGTCATCACCGCTATCTTGCTGGCAAAATTGTCTCCACGGGCCTGGGCGTGCTCGGTAGCGTGTTCCAGATGCTTTTCGTGCGGGCTGGGGACTTCGAAGTCTTCAGTCATGACTTTGGTCTTTGGGGAGTGAATAAGTGTCAAATTGTAACGGCAGTATTTGACAAAGGCGCTATTTCAATGCGCCGCTTTCGGATTATTTATTCGGGAAATCACGAAGTTTTCACCTCTATCCGACGGTAACCCTACAACCCGAAACCCAAGCTCTGCGGCGCCGTTGGCTGAGAGTGAGGAGGTACAGGCAAAGGGCAGGACTCAAAGGGTAACGTTGACGCCAATCGCCTTAACGATTCACGCGTGTGTAATCCACTTATTCAGGAGTTACCTATGTCCATCGGAGCAATTTCGGCTTCCAACCCAGTGACTATCAACGGGCTCAGTTCTGCCCAAAGTCAGCCCAAGGCGCAAGCGGATCAGGCAACTGCATCCACCAGCTCCACCAGCGTTGCCGGTAACGTTGCGGCAGCATCGAAAGAAGCCAACGAGACCGCAGCACAAACTGCCCAAGAGGCTGGGCATGGTGATCATCAAGCTCAACTATTGATGCAAAAACACCAACACAAACACCTGCACTCAGGTGCTGCAACGCCGTCCAAAGCACCTGCTACCGGGGTTGTGAATGGCAATGGGCAGATAACCGGCGAGCTCATCAACACCAAAGCTTAACCCGTCGGATATTGTGCTGAGGGCTGGTGAATTCTGCGCGAGCAGGGTTTGCCAGTTGCGATTTGAAGTACGCCAGCAACGTCAGTGCTTATTAAAAGCTACACCAGGTAAGCCGTCCCCTTTGGCAATTCAATAATCCAGAGCGTCCGGATTGGCATAGTGCTGCAACCCTTCAACCAATGCGTCGAAGGTCGTGCGGCATCGCGGGCTGTTGCGCAAGTCCTCGTGCATGGTGACCCAGGTTTCCAATCCCAGCGAAAACGACGTCGACAGCACGCGTTGCAATGCTGCATCACGCTTGGCCAGCGGAACCTGGCAGAAGCCGATACCGGCCCCCGCGCGTATCAATGCCAGCTGCGCCAGATCGCTGTCGCTGCTCAGTGAGAAGAGCTGGCGGTCAATGCCTTTGATGGACTTGCTGATGCTGCGGATAAAGGCGTTCGGCTGGTCGTAGCCGATGATCGAATGGCTGGCCAGTTCGTTGAGGTCGCGCGGCATGCCATGTTGGCTCAAGTACTCGGCGTGTGCATGCAGCCCGAGTTCGATATGGCCGATCCGACGTGCCACCAGCTGCTCTTGGCGGGGGCGCATCATGCGCACGGCGATGTCCGCTTCCAGCTGCAAGAGATCCACCACGCGGTTAGTCAGTACGAGTTCCACTTTCAATGCCGGGTGTTGTTGGCGAAGCCGGGTGATGATCGGCGGCAACACCTCGACGCCAATCACGTCGCTGGCTGAAATACGGACAATCCCCTGTACTGTCGCGCCCTGACTTGAGGCTGCTCGCTCAATCGAGGCCGCTGTATTTTCCATGGTTTGTGCGTGGGCGCGCAGGGTCAGTGCCACTTCGGTGGGCATCAACCCTGTTTGTGATCGTGTAAACAAAACCACGTCCAGCGCTTTTTCGAGCACGGCGATGTGCCGGCCGACCGTTGGCTGTGTGATGCCGAGCAAGCGCGCCGCGCCCGACAGCGATCCTTCATTGAGCACACCCAGGAAGGATCGATAGAGCTCCCAACCGATATTTGATGCCATGCATAAATGTATAGCGTCACGCTGATCTTCTGCAATTTATCTATAGCGTCCGTTCGCTCAGGATCAAGCCCTCTATAACCTTGAGGTGGCGGGCATGAGCAGCAATAAAGTGCTGGTACTGGGAGCGACAGGCGGGATTGGCGGGGAGGTGGCGCGTCAATTGAAAGATGCCGGTTGGGAGGTGCGCGCGCTAACACGTCATCTCGAAACGGCCGTCAATCAACACGCGGGCATCACGTGGTTGCGCGGCGATGCGTTGAATCGGCAAGACGTTATCGAGGCCGCGAAGGGCTGTTCGGTGATTGTGCATGCGGTCAATCCGCCGCGCTATCGTCGATGGCCGGAGCTGGTGTTGCCGATGCTCGACAACACCATCGCTGCGGCCGTGGCCGAGGGTGCAACCATCGTGCTGCCCGGCACGGTTTATAACTTCGGCCCTGATGCTTTTCCGGTAGTGCATGAAGACTCACCACAGCAGCCGCTTACCCGAAAAGGCGCTATTCGGGTGGAGATGGAGCAACGCTTGCGCAAGGCTGCCGACAACGGGGCTCGTGCGCTGATCGTTCGCGCCGGGGATTTTTTCGGGCCGCGAGCCGGTAGCAATTGGTTTTCCATGGGCTTGATCAAGCCGGGGAGGCCCGTCAACGCAGTGAGTTATCCAGGTGAGCAGGGCGTTGCTCACCAGTGGGCCTATCTGCCTGACGTTGCGCGGACCATGGTCGAGTTGCTGGAGCGCCGCACCTCACTTCACGCCTTCGAAAGCTTTCATATGGCCGGTCATCTGGACACCGACGGTACCTGTATGAGCGGTGCTATCCAGCGTGTTGTTAATCGGCACACAGGCATGAAGCCGCGTGTGACAGCGTTCCCGTGGTGGTTGCTGACGCTGGCTTCGCCTTTTGTCGTGACCTTCCGTGAAATGCTGGAAATGCGTTATTTGTGGCGCACGCCGGTACAGATGGACAATGCGCGATTGATCGAGGTGCTGGGGCGCGAGCCGCATACGCCGTTGGATGAGGCTGTCGAAGCGGCGTTGCTGGGCATGGGGTGTATCTGTCGAGATGGCTTGGCGACTTATTCCTGATGCAGGAGCGCTAACAGGTGTCTCCATTGACGGTCACTGATTGACTTGAGTTTCGCAGACAAAGTAATTGCTCTTTCGATTCTTGGCGGTGAGATCGATCGTCAGCTTTTTGGCTGCAGCCATGCATTGTTTGTAAGCATCAGCGTGTACCCAGTGTTCCACGGGTATCACCTGGCAGTCAGTACGGGAGGCGTCAGTGCATAGGTACAGCAGCAAAAATACCGTCATACGACCTCCTGTGCACCCAACATCAAAACCGCGGGATGAACTTAGTCCTTAGTATGTATGTCTCTCCAGCTTCAGCCAGCAGCATGGCTGATACTCAGTCAATAAAGGAATGCCACGTGATCATAACCACCACCCAATCCATCGAAGGCCGTCAGATCGCAGCCTACCTGGACATTGTCAGCGCCGAATCCGTGCAGGGCATCAACGTTGTGCGGGATATGTTCGCCGGAATGCGGGATTTCTTCGGCGGGCGTTCCCAGACGTTGGAAAGGGCGTTGAAGGAGGCGCGAGCCCAGGCAACGGAAGAGCTCAAGGAGCGTGCACAGAGTCTGCGGGCGGATGCGGTGGTCGGGGTGGACTTCGAGATCAGTATGCCCTCCGGCAGGGGCAGTATGCTGATGGTGTTCGTGACGGGAACGGCAGTGACGCTCAAGTAGGCTGACTGATGTTTTATCTGTCAGAAACAGGTCGACGAGGTCTGAGGCTTTTCCTGGCCGTTCGTCGGGTGTTGCGCATTTGAATCAGTTGTCCTGGAATGACCGGCTAGTCTCAAAAACCTTGAGGTCGGTATTTCTTTAGGCAATCAGTTGCTTGCCGGTATCGATCTGTCTGGAGGGACTGATAGATGAGCAATGCTTACATTGAAGATGATGGCGCTGAGTATCCGGTCAACAATTGTGTGCAATGTGGCCAGACGGATTATGTGGCGGGGTTTGGTGAAACACCGACCAAGCCGGGCAAGGCCAGGCTGCCAGCGATGACAAAAACCACCGCAAAGCCGTTCATGCCCAAGATCTCAGCGCCTGTACGCAAGTAATCGAAAAATTAGACTGACCCCGCCATCGAGCGGGGTTTTTTGTGAGGTGTCTGAGCGTGTGGCGTGGTGCAGGAGGTTAGTGGGGCGTGCGACGTGTCATGCGCGGTATCAACATTATTGATTTTCGGGCGTTTCTTTCACGCTTCTTTCACAAGCATATCCGTAGGCTCAACTCATCCGTTAAAAAGCAATTCCATTAGCCCGTCTCCCCAGCGGGCTTTTTTTTGCCTGCGATAAAACTCTTTGCGTATAAACTGTCCAACCCTCGAGCTCATGAGGGTTGGGCCGGTTCTGTGACAGAATCGACGGCCTTTTTAAGCATCCGGTTTTTTACTAATCAGTACCCTTTTTGAGGTTCATGTCATGCGTTTAACTTTGCCTGCTCTGGTTCTGGGTCTTCTGGTCGCTCAAGGCGCAATGGCCGGTGATGGCAGCGCAGCGCTCGGCGGCGGCTTGGGTGGTGCGCTGGGTAATGTGGTCGGTCAGAAGCTCGGTGGCAGCACCGGCGCGGCGATCGGTGCAGGCGTTGCAGGCGCGGCAGGCAGTGCTGCCGGCGCGAAAAAGGGCCATCGCGCTAAAGCAGCAATCGGCGGTGGTGTAGGTGCAGCAGGTGGTTCGGTCATCGGCAACTCGCTGGGCGGCAAGACCGGTTCCGCCATCGGTGCTGGCCTTGGTGGCGCAGCCGGCGGCGCGCTCATGGGCAAGTAAGCGCACTGATTCCAGCGATACGATTTGAAAAAGCCCGGCTAATTGCCGGGCTTTTTCGATTGGGTGACTCGATCCCTGGCACCCCATGCCAGTGCGCTACCTGAATCCAGAGCCTGCAGTGCCCCGGACTTCACAACTCCAGCTGATCAGCCCTGATCCCGAACGCCATGGCGATCTTTTCCCGAGTGGCGCGGCGCGGTTTGTTCACCGCTTCCTGTTGGGCGAACGCAGGTTGTGATATCCCCATTCGCTTTGCCACTTCTTCCTGCGTCAGGTTCAAGTGTTCGCGCCAGGCGCGAATAGGGGTGGCACCGTCGACAATACGGCTGACCACCTGATGAGGAATCAGCTCGGTGCCGCCGTGTTGAGCGACATATTGCTGGTAGGGGATGACCACAAAGGCCGGCTCACCGTCCGGGCCGTTGATGATTTGTATGTCAGTAGGTGCGTTCGTCACGTTTTTTGACCTCTTGAATGCTGACTACCTGGACCGAGCCGTCCCAGTCAAACAGAACCCGGTAGCTACCGACTCTCAGGCGATACCCGCAATTGTGCAGGGCCAGTGCCTTGACGTTGATTGTCCAGTTGCGTTACGGCATCGCGGATTTGCACCCGGTGCTCCGTGTGTACCCTGAGCAGTTGCTTTACGGCTTTGCGGGTCCAGTAGATTTCGTTCATGAGAGCTTAATAAGTCTTCCATAAGTTATGCAATGGTTTTCTTATATTTCTATAAGTTACCGCGTGGCGCTTCCCTTGCGCTCACTACACACCCTAGGTCGTGATCTGAGGGCGAGGAGCGGCAAACAGTTGCCGCATGTGAACAGCGCTCGCTATGCTGCTCAGCCCTTTGATCGATCCTTTTTCGATCAATCAAGGCACTGGCCGTACCTGAGCTGCTTCCCGGAATGTTGTGTTGATAACGGATCAGATGCGATGAATGCACCGCTCGACTTCGGCCCGATCAAGGCCGTGATTTTCGATATGGATGGTTTGCTGCTCGATACCGAGGGTATCTACACCGAGGTCACGCAAATCATTGCCGAACGCTACGGCCGAACCTTCGACTGGCACATCAAGCAGAACATCATCGGCCGTGGTGCTGGCGATCTGGCGCGCTATGTCGTCGAGGCGCTGGAGCTGCCGATCAGCGCCGAAGAGTTTCTGCTGATCCGCGAGCCGTTGATGCGTGAACGTTTCCCGCGTGCGCTGGCGATGCCGGGGGCGCAGGAGTTGGTTCAGCATTTGAAGGCGAACAATATTCCGATTGCCGTGGGCACCAGCTCTTCGAGTCAGTCATTCGGGCAGAAAACCACCTTGCATGGCGATTGGTTTGCGCTGTTCGACACCATTGTGACCGCTGATGACCCTGAAGTCGGTGCGGCCAAGCCAGCGCCGGATATTTTCCTCACCGCGGCACGACGTTTGGGTGTGGCACCGCGTGATTGCCTGGTGTTTGAGGACTCGCCGTTTGGCGTCACCGCAGCAAAAGCGGCGGGGATGACGGCGATTGCGGTGCCGGATGCGGCCATGGCCGACGAAAAATACGCGCATGCCGACAGCATTCTGCGTACGTTGAAAGCGTTCCAGCCGCACGCGTATGGCTTGCCGGCACTCGAGCAGGCGTAACGGGAAAACACTGGACAACAAAACGCCGGACAACCTGATCAAGGGTTGCCCGGCGTTTTTTTACGCTGCAAAAAAGCTGGATCAGGCGCCAAAACCACCGTCGATGCTCAGGCTGGCCCCGGTGATGTAGCCGGCTTCCGGGCCGACCAGGTAAGCAACGAAACTGGCGATCTCGGAGGCGGTGCCATAACGACCAACAGCCATCAACGGGATCAGGCTCTCGGCGAAATCACCGTGGGCCGGGTTCATGTCGGTATCGACCGGGCCAGGCTGCACGTTATTGATGGTGATGCCGCGTGGGCCCAGGTCGCGGGACAGGCCTTTGGTCAGGCCGACCAGCGCCGCCTTGCTCATGGCGTAAGGGCCGCCACCGGCGAAGGGCATGCGGTCGGCATTGGTGCTGCCGATGTTGATGATGCGACCGCCTGCGGTCATGTGTTTGGCGGCTTCTTGAGTCGCGATGAACACGCTGCGTACGTTGATCGCCAGGGTTTGGTCGAAGTCTTCGAGTTTGAAGTCTTCCAGTGGGGCGACGGCCAGCACGCCGGCGTTGTTGACCAGAATATCGAGGCGGCCAAAGGTTTCGACGGTGCTGTTGACGGCATTGCGAATGGCGACTGCATCAGCGCTGTCGGCCTTGATGGCAAGGGCTTTGCCACCCGTCGCGATGATGCTGTTCTGCAATTCTTCAGCCTTGGCAGCGGAGCTGACGTAAGTGAAGGCAACCGCTGCGCCTTCAGCGGCCAGACGTTTGACAATGGCGGCGCCGATGCCGCGGGAGCCGCCCTGGATCAGAGCTACTTTACCGCTGAGGTTCTGAGTGGTCATGTCGATCTCCAAAGTCCCGAGGCGAGATGTCTCGGTTGATGGAGCCTAGTATCGATATCGGGTTAGCCCCTGTGTAGACGGTCATTGCTATAGTCTGTGTAAACCAGAAGTTTATAGTGGCGACCATGGAAACCTTCAGCAGTATCGAATGCTTCGTGCGCAGCGCTGAGGTCGGCAGCTTCGCCGAAGCCGCGCGGCGCCTGAGCCTGACCCCGGCGGCGGTGGGCAAAAGTGTCGCCAAGCTCGAGGCGCGCCTGGGCGTTCGGCTGTTTCAGCGCAGCACACGCAGCCTGACGTTGACTGAAGCCGGTCAGCTGTTTCTGGGTGAAGTCAGTGCCAGTCTGCACACCATTCAAAATGCCGTGGCCAATCTGGCCAGCGCCGAAGGACGTCCCGCCGGGACACTGAAAGTCAGCATGGGCACGGTGTTTGGACGGCTGTACATCGTGCCGCTGCTGGGCGAGTTTCTGCGACGTTTTCCGGCGATCAACCCGGATTGGCATTTCGATAACCGCCAGGTCGATTTGATCGGCCAAGGCTTCGACGCGGCGATTGGTGGCGGTTTTGAATTGCCGCCAGGGGTAGTGGCGCGCAAGCTCACGCCGGCTCACCGGGTGTTGGTGGCATCGAGGGATTATCTGGCGCAGCGCGAGGCGATTCGTGAGCCGGATGATTTAAGTGACTGCGACGGGATTCTGATTCGTTCGCCGCAGACGGGCCGCGTGCGTTCCTGGCAACTGACCAGTCGTCGTCGGGAGCACAGCCCGCTGAGCCTCAAGGCGCGGATGACCATGAGTGACTCCGAAGCCGCTTGCGCCACTGCGGCGCAAAGCTTGGGGATTGCGCTGGTGAGCATGCCGTTTGCCGTCGGCTACCTGAATGCCGGAACCTTGCAGCGTGTGCTGCCGGACTGGTACGTCGATGACGGCAACATCTCTATCTACTATGCCGAACACAAACTGCTGCCGGGCAAGACGCGAGCGTTCGTGGATTTCATCATCGAGCAGTTTGCCGAGCAGCAATTGGCGCGGCGGTTCAGTGCTGTTTGAGCTTGGCGCAGGACCGAGTCGCTGCCATCGCGGGCAAACCGCGCTCCGACATCAGCTCCGTGTCGTTTGCAAAATTTGCAATCAATGGAGAACCCCTGTGGGAGCGAGCCTGCTCGCGATGACGGACTGACATTCAACATCGATGTTGATTGTTACACCGCTATCGCGAGCAGGAGAGTACTTCGCAGAGCAGAAGGATCAAGCTTTCTGGATGATGTTGCCCGCGTGCAAGCCGCATTCTTTCTGCGTGGCTTCTTCCCACCACCAGCGACCTTCACGCTCGTGCTGGTTTGGCAGCACCGGGCGGGTGCACGGTTCACAGCCAATGCTGATGAAGCCGCGTTCATGCAGGCTGTTGTACGGCAGCTCCAGCATGCGGATATAGCCCCAGATCTCTTCGCTGGTCATTTGTGCCAGCGGGTTGAATTTGTACAGGGTGCGCTCTGGCGTCGAGAACGCGCTGTCGATTTCCAGTACGGCAACCTGGCTGCGAGTGCCGGGGCTCTGGTCACGGCGCTGGCCGGTGGCCCAGGCGTTGACGGTGGACAGCTTGCGGCGCAGCGGTTCGATCTTGCGGATGCCGCAGCATTCGCCATGGCCATCCTTGTAGAAGCTGAACAGGCCTTTTTCTTTGACGAACGGTTCGAGCTTTGTATGGTCCGGGGAGACCAGTTCAATCTCGATCTTGTAGTGCTCGCGCACCTGATCGATGAAGCGATAGGTTTCCGGATGCAGGCGCCCGGTGTCGAGGCTGAAGACTTTTACGTTCTTGTTGATTTTCCAGGCCATGTCCACCAGCACCACGTCTTCGGCGCCGCTGAAGGATATCCACAGGTCGTCCCCGAACTCGGCAAAAGCCAGTTTGAGAATGTCCTGGGCGGATTTGTTGGCATAGGTCGCAGCGAGTTCAGTGACGTCGAACGATGGGCTCATCAGGGCGGTTTCCTACAGGTCGGTGGCGCTAAGCGCTCTATAGGGTGGCGATGGTAGCAAAATCCCGAAGCGACAGGGGCGCTCCTCTGCGTTGCGTCGGTCGGTATGTCTCGCTAGAGTTCGACAGTCCTTTTGCTCGCTCAACTCAATAATCAGTACAAATGGGAGTGTCTTGTGGAAATTGCCTGTCTCGATCTGGAAGGTGTATTGGTCCCGGAGATCTGGATCGCCTTTGCCGAAAAAACCGGGATCGAATCCCTCAAGGCAACCACCCGGGATATTCCCGATTACGACGTGCTGATGCAGCAGCGCTTGCGCATCCTCGACGAGCACGGCCTGAAGCTGTCCGACATTCAGGAAGTGATCGCTACCCTGAAGCCACTCGACGGTGCCATCGAGTTCGTCAACTGGCTGCGCGAGCGGTTCCAGGTGGTTATTCTTTCTGACACGTTCTACGAATTTTCCCAGCCGCTGATGCGTCAACTGGGCTTCCCGACCTTGCTCTGCCATCGTCTGATTACGGATGACACAGGGCGGGTGACGGGCTATCAACTGCGTCAGAAAGATCCCAAGCGTCAGTCGGTATTGTCCTTCAAGAGCCTCTACTATCGGGTGATTGCTGCCGGTGATTCGTACAACGACACCAGCATGCTGGGCGAGGCGGACGCCGGAATCCTGTTCCACGCACCAGACAACGTGATCCGCGAGTTTCCGCAGTTTCCGGCGGTGCACAGCTTCGAGGATCTCAAGCGCGAGTTCATCAAGGCTTCGAATCGTGAGCTGAGCCTGTAGGTCATGTGTCGGGGCTGATGGCGCTATCGCGAGCAGGCTCGCTCCCACAAGGACAACGCTGTACCTGTGGGAGCGAGCCTGCTCCGGGCGGCGTTCCGACGATGTTTTAAAGGCCTTGCAGGGTTTCGAGCAACACCTTCACCTTGGTGATGGACTCCTGATACTCGGCCTGCCAGTCCGAATCGGCGACGATCCCACCGCCACCCCAGCAACAGACCTGGCCATCCTTGACCAGCAAGCTGCGGATGGCGATCGAGCTGTCCATTTCCCCGCGTACGTCCAGATACAGCAACGAGCCGCAGTACAAACCACGACGGGTTAGTTCCAGCTCGTCGATGATTTGCATGGCGCGGATTTTCGGTGCGCCAGTGATCGAGCCACCGGGGAAGCTGCCGGCGATCAGATCCAGGGCATCTTTGTTGTCAGCCAATTCGCCGGTGACACTGCTCACCAGGTGATGCACGTTGGGGTAGCTTTCCAGGCTGAACAACTCGGGCACGCGCACCGAGCCAATGCGGCAAGTGCGGCCCAGATCGTTGCGCAACAGGTCGACGATCATCAGGTTTTCCGCGCGATCCTTGGGGCTGGCCAACAGTTCGGCGGCGTTGGCCGCGTCTTCGGCGGCGTTCTGGCCACGTGGGCGAGTGCCTTTGATCGGGCGGGTTTCCACGTGGCCTTTGCTGACTTTGACGAAACGCTCTGGCGACAGGCTCAGTACCGCGCCACCGTCGGGCAGGCTCTGGAAACCAGAGAACGGTGTTGGGCAAGCTGCTCGCAGCGCGCAATACGCCGTCCACGGATCGCCTTGGCATTGCGCGCGAAAGCGTTGTGCGAAGTTGACCTGATAGCAGTCGCCGGCCTGGATGTACTGCTGGATACGCACGAACGCCTGCTGATAGTCGCTGGCGCTGAGGTCGGGGCTCATGGCGCCGCTCAGGGTGAACGGTGCGGCAGCTGCCGTCGCGGGCTGGCTGAACAGTTCGATCAGGCGCTGGCGCTCGGTGTCGATCAGGTTGGGATGGAACACCAGCTGACTGCTGCCGATCAGGTGATCGCTGATCAGTGCCCAGTCATACAGGCCGAAGCGCGCGTCGGGCAGTTGCAGGTCATCGAGAGCCTGGGAGGGCATGGCCTCCAGGTGACGACCGAAATCGTAACTGAGGTAGCCGATCAAGCCACCAGCGAACGGTAATTCGTAGGGGGCAGGGATCGCTGCATCGCCGAGCCGGGCCAGCGTGGCGCGCAGGCGTTGCAGGAACGCGCCGCCACTTTCGTCAGGCGATACCGCCAGCGTTGCCAGTGGCCAGGCGCTGAGCACGTCATAACGTCCGCGCTCGGCACTCGGCCGGCCGCTGTCGAGCAGCACGCTGCCCGGGGCATGACGAATCGCCGCGAAATACTCGGCGGGGTTGGCGCGATAGGGAAGCGGGTATACGGAGCAGGTCGACATGAGCGGGGCAGATCAGCCATCGAGGCGGGGGGGCGATTGTAGTCCTCTGTGGGATTTGCTCCTAGAGGGGATGTCGGGAAGAGATACATCATGTGCGACTGCACAAACTCTGTGGCGAGGGAGCAAGCTCCCTCGCCACAAAGGCTTAGCCTTCGGCCGAGGGGATATTCCCGAACATCTCCTGAACAAACTCGACCCGCTCTTGCGGCGTTTCGGTAATCCCTCTGGCTTTGAGCTCTTCCAGGCGTGCCTCGACGGCATGAGTGCGCGTGGTCAACCCGCAATCATTGGCGATCTGAATGTTCAGCCCGGGCCGCGCGTTGAGTTCGAGAATCAGCGGGCCTTTTTCCTGGTCCAGCACCATGTCGACGCCGATGTAGCCCAGGCCGCACAGCTCATAACAGCTGGCGGCGAGCTTCATGAAACCGTCCCAGTAGGGCAGTTGCACGTCATCCACCGCGTTGGTGGTGTCCGGGTGCTTGGCGATGATGCGGTTCATCCAGGTGCCACGCAGCGTCACGCCGGTGGCCAGGTCGACCCCGACGCCGATAGCGCCCTGGTGCAGGTTGGCCTTGCCGTTGGACTGCCGGGTGGGCAAACGCAGCATGGCCATCACCGGGTAGCCCATCAGCACGATGATGCGGATGTCCGGCACGCCTTCATAACTGATGCTTTTGAAGATCTGGTCGGGAATCACCCGGTATTCGATCAGCGCGCGGTCGCGGTGACCGCCCAGGGAATACAGGCCGGTCAGAATGCTGGAGATCTGGTGCTCGATTTCTTCATGGCTGATGATCCTTCCGGAAACCGTGCGGTACTGGCCCTCGAAACGATCGGCGATCACCAGGATGCCGTCACCGCCGGCACCCTGCGCCGGTTTGATCACGAAGTCGCTGTGGTTGCCGATGATTTGGCCGAGCTTTTCGATTTCTTTCTCGGTGGAGATCACGCCGTACATCTCCGGCACGTGAATGCCGGCCTTGATTGCGCGTTCCTTGGTGATGATCTTGTCATCGACAATCGGGTACAGGCTGCGCTTGTTGTACTTGAGTACGTAGTCAGCGTTGCGCCGATTGATGCCCATGATGCCCCGGGCGTGCAGGGCCTTCCAGGTCTTCCAGAAACCGAACATTACGAATCGGCCTTGACGAAGGCTTTGAAGCGCATCAGTTCGGTCAGGCGATAACCGCGATAGCGACCCATGGCCAGCATGAAGCCCACCAGGATCAACAGGATCGCCGGGAAGGTGAACACAAAATAAACCAGTTCCGGAATGCTCATGATCAGGTGTCCCAGAGAGGCGGCGAACAGCGTACCGATCGCGACTTTCAACGCATGCCCGGCGCCACGTTCTTCCCAGGTGATCGACAGGCGTTCGATGGTCATGGTCAGGATCACCATCGGGAACAGCGCCACCGACAGCCCGCGTTCCAGCCCCAGTTTATGGCTGAACAGGCTGATGGCGGCAATCAGTACCACGACGAAGGTCAGCACCACCGACAGTCTGGGGAGCATTTGCAGCTTCAGGTGCTCAAGGTAGGAGCGCAGCGACAGTCCCAGTGCCGTGATCACGGTAAACAGCGCGATGCCGAAACCCAACCCGGTTTCGCGGAAGGCCAGGGCAACCAGCACCGGGGTAAAGGTGCCAAGGGTCTGCAAGCCGATCAGGTTACGCAGGATCAGGATAACCAGCACGCCGATCGGGATCATCACCATGATCATGAAAGTTTGCTGGGTTTGCAGCGGCAAGCCGTACAGCGAGTAATCAAGGAAGCTGGCGTCGGTGTTTTCGTCGGTCAGCTTGGCGAGGCGAATGGCGTTCATTTCGCTGTTGTTCAGGCTGAAGGTGACGTTGGCCTTCTTGCCGCCCTCGACGGTGATCAGGTTGTCATCGCCGGTCCACCACAGCAGGCGATCGGTAGGCAGGCCTTGCTCGCCGGTTTCCGGGTTGAAGTACAGCCAGTCAGTGCCATTGAAGCTACGCAGCCAGAGCTCCGGAGTTTGCGGCTGATCGGCGACCAGGCGGATGGTGTGGACCTTTTCCAACGGTACGTGGGCGATGGACAGCAGCAGCTCGACAATTTTCGCTTTGTGCGCTGGTGACGGATCGCCGGCCAGCAGCAGTTTTGCGTTGTCGTCATTGGCATTGTTGACGCGTTTGATCGCTTCTCCGATGAAGGTCTCGACGTCTGCTGAGTGCTGGCGAATCGGCGCGAGAAGGGCGTCGGCGGCAATTTTTTCCGGGCCTTCGACGGCGATGCTGTCGCGGAAGGTCGGGCCTTTGACTTTGGATTTTTCACCGGTGTAGCGCTTGGTCAGCACCAGGCGGTAGTAAAGCGTCTGGTTGCCCTTGGCCCGGCGTGCCGACCAGGTGACCTTGCGGTTGCCGTCGACGCGGTTGACCGCAACGCCATAGTTGTTGGAGATAAAGCTTTCATTGAGGCTGACGTAGTCGCGGCTCAGCGGTGGCACGAACATCTGGATCTTGACCGGGTCCTTGGCACTGGCGACGAACTCGACCTTGGCGTCGATGTTCCACAAGTCGTCGGTGGCGTCTTCGGTCACCGGAATGCCCAGCACGAAAATCTGATAGGCCGTAACTGAAAGGCCCAGCACCACCAAGAGGGTGATCAGGATTTTCAGGTGGAGGGTAAGGGAGCGCATGGGCATTACTCTGCGGTATGAGCGTCGGTGGCGCAGGCGGGTTTGCCAGCAGCGTATTTAAGACTCGGGTCGACCAGCGCATCAAAGCGTTTCAAGGCTTCAGAACCGATCAAGAGCGGGAATTGGAATGCACTTCGGTCGGTCAGGTTCACTTCTATGCTGCGCAACGCCGTGCCCATGCAGATATCCAGCTCGATCACCGGGCGAGCGGTGTACTGCTTGCCTTCCTCGGGATCGAAGTCGCCAGCGCGGCGTTTGATTTTGCTCACGCGTGCCAAGGGGCGCTCGATCGGGTGCGAGTGGGCGGTGTCGATGGCCAGGTAAAAGCGCACCCACGATTCACCGTTGCGTTTGAAGCGCTTGATATCCCGGGCACTGAGGGAGGCGGTTTTGGCCCCGGTGTCGAGTTTGGCCGCGACTTCCAGGTCGATCCCTGCCAGCTGCGCGTATTCGTTGAGACCGTACACGGTCTTTTCGCCCGCGATAGCGAGACCTGGCAGGCAGAGGAGTAGACAGATCAACAGGGTGAAGGGCTTGAGTCTCATAGATCCTGGCGCGGTGCCGTCCGTTCTTCAGTTCAAGGCGACTGGCATTGCTGCACAAGCTCCTTCTAGTGCCTGCCATAAAAAGATGACAGACAAATGCGGGCGGCATTCTAGCACGGTGGTTTTATGGCGCCAGACGCGGGCCTGTCCTTTACTTAGGTTTTACCTAAGGTGTTTATTAGACGATTGTCGACAATAGTTCTATTTCCTTTGACTGGCTGCGCGATATTGGTTAGTTTTTGCCGCATTGGCTTATGAGGTGTCGACAATATGCTGGATCAACTTGATCCCCCGGTGATGGCGTCAGACGATTCGGAAACCCTTTCCGAAAACGTCTTCCGACGCATTCAGGCGGCTATCGTCAAAGGCGAGATCGCCCCGGGCAGCAAGATTTCCGAGCCTGAACTGGCGCGCACTTACGGCATCAGCCGCGGGCCGTTGCGCGAGGCGATCCACCGTCTGGAGGGTCAGCGCCTGCTGGTTCGCGTCCCGCACGTGGGGGCCCGGGTGGTGTCGCTGAGTCACGCCGAACTGCTTGAGCTCTACGAAATTCGCGAGTCCCTGGAAGGCATGGCCTGTCGCCTGGCCGCCGAGCGCATGACTACCGAAGAAATCGACGAGTTGCGTCAGGTGCTGGAAACCCACGAGCGCGATGCGGCGTTTCAGGCAGGCGTCGGCTATTACCAGCAGGAAGGCGATTTCGACTTTCACTACCGAATCATTCAAGGCAGCGGCAACCGCACGCTGACGCAGATGCTCTGCGGCGAGCTGTATCAGCTGGTGCGCATGTACCGCATCCAGTTTTCCGCCACGCCCAATCGGCCGCGCCAGGCGTTTGCCGAGCACCACCGGATTCTCGATGCCATCGCCGACCGTGACGGTGAATTGGCCGAGTTGTTGATGCGTCGTCACATCGGCGCTTCAAAACGCAATATCGCCCGTCACTACCAGGACGGAGCCCATCAGACAGCCACTCCACGAGGTGAGTCATGAGTTCGAACAAGAGCACACCAGGCCAGCGTTTCCGCGATGCGGTTGCCAGCGAGCATCCTTTGCAGGTGGTCGGCACGATCAACGCCAACCATGCGCTGCTGGCCAAGCGCGCCGGTTTCAAGGCTATTTATCTGTCCGGTGGCGGGGTCGCTGCCGGTTCTCTCGGTGTGCCGGACCTTGGGATTACCGGGCTCGATGACGTGTTGACCGACGTACGCCGGATCACCGATGTCTGCGACCTGCCGCTGTTGGTGGACGTGGACACCGGTTTTGGTTCCTCGGCGTTCAACGTCGCGCGCACCGTGAAGTCGATGATCAAGTTCGGCGCGGCAGCGATTCACATCGAAGACCAGGTTGGCGCCAAGCGCTGCGGTCACCGCCCGAATAAAGAGATCGTTTCGCAGCAGGAAATGGTCGACCGGATCAAGGCGGCAGTCGATGCGCGTACCGATGACAGCTTCGTGATCATGGCCCGCACCGACGCCCTGGCGGTCGAAGGCCTGGAGTCGGCACTGGATCGCGCCGCGGCGTGCATCGAAGCCGGCGCTGACATGGTGTTCCCGGAAGCCATCACCGAACTGGAGATGTACAAACTGTTCGCCAGCCGCGTCAAAGCACCGATCCTGGCCAACATCACCGAATTCGGCGCCACGCCGCTGTACACCACCGAGCAACTGAAAGCTGCCGATGTGTCGCTGGTGCTCTACCCGCTGTCGGCCTTTCGCGCGATGAACAAAGCGGCGGAAAACGTCTACACCGCGATCCGTCGCGACGGTACGCAACAGAATGTCATCGACACCATGCAGACCCGCATGGAGCTTTACGATCGCATCGATTACCACACCTTCGAGCAGAAGCTCGATGCGTTGTTTGCGCAGAAGAAGAACTGAATCAAACCCTGTGGGAGCGAGCCTGCTCGCGATGGACGTTAACGATAACGCGGTGTTCCTGATGCACCTAGGTGAGCCATCCACCATCGCGAGCAGGCTCGCTCCCATAAGTTTCCCTAACAAATTCAAGATTGGAGACAGCAATGGCCGAAGCAAAAGTATTGAGTGGCGCCGGTCTGCGTGGCCAGGTGGCCGGGCAAACCGCATTGTCCACCGTGGGCCAGGAAGGCGCAGGCCTGACCTATCGCGGCTATGACGTTCGCGAACTGGCGGCCCAGGCGCATTTCGAAGAAGTGGCGTACATGCTGCTGTACGGCGAACTGCCGAACAAGGCGCAACTGGCCGCCTACATCAACAAACTGAGCAAGCTGCGTGACCTGCCGCAAGCCCTGAAGGAAGTGCTCGAACGCATCCCGGCCGACGCCCACCCGATGGACGTGATGCGCACCGGTTGCTCGTTCCTCGGCAACCTTGAGCCGGAGCATGACTTCTCCGAGCAACATGACAAAACCGACCGGCTGCTGGCCGCGTTCCCGGCGATCATGTGCTACTGGTATCGCTTCAGCCATGACGGCAAACGCATCAACTGCGTGACCGATGAAGAGTCGATTGGCGGGCATTTCCTGCACCTGCTGCACGACAAGAAACCGAGCGAGTTGCACGTCAAGGTGATGAACGTTTCGTTGATCCTTTACGCGGAACACGAGTTCAACGCGTCGACCTTCACCGCCCGCGTGTGCGCATCGACCTTGTCTGACCTGTTCTCCTGCGTTACCGCAGCCATCGGTTCCCTGCGCGGCCCGCTGCATGGCGGCGCCAACGAAGCGGCGATGGAAATGATCGAGCGCTTCGCGTCGCCGCAAGAGGCGATCAAAGGCACCCTCGACATGCTCGCGCGCAAAGACAAGATCATGGGTTTTGGTCACGCGATCTACAAAGACAACGACCCGCGCAATGAAGTGATCAAGGGCTGGTCGAAAAAGCTCGCTGACGAAGTCGGTGACACCGTGTTGTTCCCGGTGTCGGAAGCCATCGACAAGACCATGTGGGAGCAGAAGAAGCTGTTCCCCAACGCGGACTTCTACCATGCCTCGGCGTACCACTTCATGGGCATTCCAACCAAGCTGTTCACGCCGATTTTCGTCTGCTCGCGCCTGACCGGCTGGGCGGCGCATGTGTTCGAACAGCGTGCCAATAACCGAATCATCCGCCCGAGCGCCGAGTACGTCGGCGTCGAACAGCGCAAGTTCGTGCCAATCGAACAACGCTGAATGGTGGAGGGCCTGACCGCCGATTTTTGGAGCAACGGAGAACCCTGTGGGAGCGAGTTCGCTTCAAAGCCGGTGCCAGGCCCCACCTTTTGTAATCACCGTGACCGAGTCCTGACGATGAACACAGATTTCCGCAAATCGCTGCCCGGCAGCCATCTGGATTACTTCGACACCCGTGCGGCAGTCGAGGCCATCCAGCCCGGCGCCTATGACACCCTGCCGTACACCTCCCGCGTACTGGCGGAAAACCTGGTGCGCCGCTGCGACCCGGCCACGCTCACCGAATCCCTGAAACAGTTCATCGAGCGCAAACGCGACCTCGACTTCCCGTGGTTCCCGGCCCGCGTGGTGTGCCACGACATTCTTGGCCAGACTGCCCTGGTCGACCTCGCTGGCCTGCGTGATGCCATTGCCCTGCAAGGTGGCGATCCAGCGCAAGTGAACCCGGTGGTACCGACGCAATTGATCGTCGACCACTCCCTGGCCGTCGAGCGCGGTGGCTTCGATCCGGAAGCGTTCGAAAAGAACCGCGCCATCGAAGACCGTCGCAACGAAGACCGTTTCCACTTCATCAACTGGACCAAGAAGGCCTTCAAGAACGTCGACGTGATTCCGCCAGGCAACGGCATCATGCACCAGATCAACCTGGAGAAAATGTCGCCGGTGATCCAGGTGCGTGACGGCGTGGCCTTCCCGGATACCTGCGTCGGCACTGACAGCCACACCCCGCACGTCGATGCCCTGGGCGTGATCGCCATCGGTGTTGGCGGGCTGGAAGCGGAAAGCGTGATGCTCGGCCGCGCCTCGTGGATGCGTCTGCCGGAAAGCGTCGGCGTTGAACTCACCGGCAAGCTGCAACCGGGCATCACTGCCACCGACATGGTGCTGGCGTTGACCGAGTTCCTGCGCAAGCAAAAAGTCGTTGGAGCCTGGCTGGAATTCTTTGGCGAAGGCGCCTCCGCGCTGACCCTTGGTGACCGTGCGACCATTTCCAACATGGCCCCGGAATACGGCGCCACCGCCGCGATGTTCTACATCGACCAGCAAACCATCGACTACCTGAAACTCACCGGTCGCGAAGACGAGCAGGTGCAGTTGGTCGAAAATTACGCCAAGACCACAGGCCTGTGGGCTGATAGCCTGAAAGGTGCGCAATACGAGCGCGGCTTGACCTTCGACCTGTCTTCGGTAGTGCGCAACATGGCGGGGCCGAGCAATCCTCACGCCCGTGTCGCTACGTCTGATCTCGCGGCCCAGGGCATCTCCGGCCAGTGGGACGATGTGCCCGGCCAAATGCCGGACGGCGCGGTGATCATTGCTGCCATCACCAGTTGCACCAACACCAGCAACCCGCGCAATGTCATCGCCGCCGGCCTGCTGGCACGCAACGCCAACAAGCTCGGATTGACTCGCAAGCCGTGGGTGAAATCGTCCCTCGCGCCGGGTTCGAAAACCGTGGCGTTGTACCTCGATGAAGCTGGCCTGACTTCTGAACTGGAGCAACTCGGTTTCGGCGTGGTGGCATTCGCCTGCACCACCTGCAATGGCATGTCCGGTGCGCTGGACCCGGTGATCCAGCAAGAGATCATCGACCGCGATCTGTACGCCACTGCGGTGTTGTCGGGTAACCGCAACTTCGACGGTCGGATTCACCCATATGCCAAGCAGGCGTTCCTTGCTTCGCCGCCGTTGGTGGTGGCGTACGCCATTGCCGGGACCATCCGTTTCGACATCGAAAAAGACGTGTTGGGCCTGACGGCTGACGGCAAGGAAATCCGCCTCAAGGACATCTGGCCGAGCGATGAAGAGATCGACGCGGTGGTCAAGGCATCGGTCAAGCCGGAGCAGTTCCGCCAGGTCTACATCCCGATGTTCGCCATCCACGAAGACACGGGCCCGAAAGTCAAACCGCTGTACGACTGGCGCGAGATGAGTACTTACATCCGTCGTCCGCCGTACTGGGAAGGCGCACTGGCCGGGGCGCGTCCGCTCAAGGGCATGCGCCCGCTGGCAGTGCTGCCGGACAACATCACCACCGATCACTTGTCGCCGTCCAACGCCATCATGCTCGACAGCGCCGCTGGCGAATACCTGGCGAAAATGGGCTTGCCGGAAGAGGACTTCAACTCCTACGCGACGCACCGCGGTGACCACTTGACCGCGCAGCGCGCGACCTTCGCCAACCCGAAACTGTTCAACGAAATGGTTCAGGAAAATGGCAAGGTCAAGCAGGGTTCGCTGGCGCGTGTCGAGCCGGAAGGCCAGGTCATGCGCATGTGGGAAGCCATCGAAACCTACATGGAACGCAAGCAGCCGCTGATCATCATCGCAGGTGCCGACTACGGCCAAGGTTCGTCCCGTGACTGGGCCGCCAAGGGTGTGCGTCTGGCCGGTGTCGAAGCCATCGCTGCCGAAGGTTTCGAACGCATCCACCGCACCAACCTGGTGGGCATGGGGGTGTTGCCGCTGGAGTTCAAACCGGGCACCGACCGCAAGACGCTGGGCATCGACGGCACTGAAACGTTCGATGTGATCGGCGAGCGCACGCCGCGGGCCACGCTGACCCTGGTCATCACCCGCAAGAACGGTGAGCAGGTGTCGGTGCCGGTGACCTGCCGTCTTGATACGGCTGAAGAAGTTTCGATCTATGAAGCCGGCGGCGTGTTGCAGCGTTTCGCCCAGGACTTCCTTGAATCGGCTGTTGCTGTCTAACGCGACTTGCCGGGGCAGGGCGGTGACGTCCTGCTCCGGCGCATAAGGAACATTATGGCCCACGTACCTCAGATCAAGATCCCTGCCACCTATATGCGCGGCGGCACCAGCAAAGGCGTGTTCTTCAGCCTGCAAGACCTGCCGGAATCGGCGCAGGTGCCGGGTCCGTCCCGCGACGCGCTGTTGTTGCGCGTGATCGGCAGCCCTGACCCGTATGAAAAGCAAATCGACGGTATGGGCGGGGCGACCTCCAGCACCAGCAAAACGGTGATCGTGTCCAAGAGCATCAAGGCCGATCACGATGTCGATTACCTGTTCGGTCAGGTCTCCATCGACAAGCCTTTTGTCGACTGGAGCGGCAACTGCGGCAACCTCTCGGCGGCAGTCGGTTCGTTCGCCATCAGCAGTGGCCTGGTCGAGGCCAGTCGCATTCCGCATAACGGCATGGCGGTGGTGCGCATCTGGCAGGCCAATATCGGCAAGACCATCATCGCCCACGTGCCGATCACTGACGGCGCGGTGCAGGAAACCGGTGATTTCGAACTCGATGGCGTGACCTTTCCGGCCGCTGAAGTGCAGCTCGAATTCATGAATCCGGCGGCCGAGGAAGAGGGCGCAGGCGGCTCGATGTTCCCGACCGGCAACCTGGTCGATGACCTGGAAGTGCCCGGTGTCGGCACGCTCAAGGTGACCATGATCAACGCCGGCATCCCGACCATTTTCGTTAACGCCGAAGCCATCGGCTACACCGGTACCGAGTTGCAGGGCGATATCAACGGTGACCCGAAAGCGCTGGCGATGTTCGAGACCATTCGCGCCCATGGCGCACTGCGCATGGGGCTGATCCAGAATCTTGAAGACGCCGCCAAGCGTCAGCACACCCCCAAGGTGGCGTTTGTCGCACGGCCTGCCGATTATCTTGCTTCCAGCGGCAAGCCGGTGGCAGCAGGCGATGTCGACCTGCTGGTCCGCGCACTGTCCATGGGCAAGTTGCACCACGCGATGATGGGCACCGCTGCCGTAGCGATTGGCACCGCGGCGGCGATTGACGGCACGCTGGTCAACCTCGCCGCGGGCGGTATTCCACGCAACGCGGTGCGCTTCGGCCATCCGTCAGGCACCTTGCGCGTGGGCGCCGAAGCCCAACAGGCGGATGGCGAATGGACCGTGACCAAAGCCATCATGAGCCGCAGTGCGCGGGTACTGATGGAAGGCTGGGTGCGCGTGCCGGGTGACTCTTTCTGATCCCGACACCGAGCCCATGTGGGAGCGAGCCTGCTCGCGATGAGGCCATAACATTCAGTATCTATGTTGGCTGTCACACCGCCATCGCGAGCAGGCTCGCTCCCACAATTGACCGTTTTTTCAATAATAAGAATGTTGTAGCTGACTAAGATTAACCCTGAGCCGAGGTCCCATTTACGAACCACTGTCAGAGTGAATCGAACATGAGCGCCAACGTTGACCTGAACATTCGCCCCGACTACGACAAGGTCCTGCAGGACATTGCCGATTACGTTCTCAATTTCAAGATCGAGTCCCAAGAGGCGTTGGACACCGCCCGCAATTGCCTGATGGACACCCTCGGCTGCGGCCTGCTGGCCCTGCGCTTTCCCGAATGCACCAAACACCTGGGACCTATCGTTGAAGGCACGGTCGTGCCTTTTGGCGCACGTGTTCCCGGCACCCATTTTCGTCTCGACCCGGTAAAAGCGGCGTGGGATATCGGCTGTATCGTTCGCTGGCTCGATTACAACGACACCTGGCTGGCTGCCGAGTGGGGCCATCCGTCCGATAACCTTGGCGGGATCCTCGCGGTTGCCGACCACCTGTCGCAAAAACGCGTGGCCAATGGCGATGCGCCGCTGACCATGCGAGCGGTGCTGGACGCGATGATCATGGCCCACGAGATTCAGGGTGTGATTGCCCTGGAGAACTCCTTCAACCGGGTTGGCCTGGACCACGTGCTGCTGGTCAAAGTCGCCTCGACGGCGGTGACCGCGAAACTGATGGGCGCCAATCGCGAGCAACTGTTGGCGGCGCTGTCCCACGCGTTTGTCGACGGCCAGGCATTGCGCACTTACCGTCACGCGCCGAACGCCGGTTCGCGCAAGTCCTGGGCCGCGGGCGACGCCTCCAGTCGTGGCGTGCGATTGGCGGACATCGCCATGCGTGGCGAGATGGGCATTCCGGGTGTATTGACCGCGCCGCAATGGGGTTTCTACGACGTGCTGTTCAGCCACACCAACAAGGACCTGGCGCTCAAGCCCGCCGATAAACGTACGTTCAGCCTCTCGCAGAAGTACGGCACCTACGTGATGGAAAACGTGCTGTTCAAGATCAGTTTTCCGGCCGAGTTCCACGCGCAAACCGCCTGCGAAGCGGCGGTGACTCTGCACCTGCAGGTGCGCGATCGTCTGGATGAAATCGACAAGATCGTTATCACCACTCACGAGTCGGCGATTCGTATCATTTCCAAGGTCGGCCAACTGGCCAATGCCGCGGACCGCGACCACTGCATCCAGTACATGACCGCCGTGCCGCTGGCCTTCGGCACGCTGGTGGCTGAACAGTACGAAGACGAGTTCCACGCCGCGCACCCGATCATCGACGAGTTGCGCGAGAAGATGGTCATTGTCGAAGAGCCGCGCTACACCCGTGAGTACCTGGAGGCCGACAAGCGCTCTATCGCCAACGCCCTGCAAGTGTTCTTCAAGGACGGCTCAAGCACCGGACAAGTGGTGGTCGAATACCCGATTGGTCATCGTCGTCGCCGCGCCGAGGGCATTCCCTTGCTGGAGGACAAGTTCAAGGCCAATCTGGCAACGCGATTCACTGCGCAACGGTCGGCGCAGATCTTTGCCCTGTGCAAGGATCAGGCGAGCCTTGAGGCCACGCCGGTTAACCGTTTTGTCGATTTGTGGGTGATCTAGCAGACCGCGTAATCGTTCATCGCGAGCAGGCTCACTCCCACATTATTTCTTCGTCGTACACAAGTAACGTGTTCACTGAAGATCAAATGTGGGAGCGAGCCTGCTCGCGATGGCGGTAGACCTGGCAACAAGGAATTACTTGAACCGCCGCTCCACGCCTTTTTCCACCAGGATTTTCGCCGAAATCTCTTCCACGGAAAAATGCGTGGAGTTGATGTGCGCGATGTTCTCGCGGCGGAACAGGTTTTCGACTTCACGCACTTCGAACTCGCACTGGGCGTAGCTCGAGTAGCGGCTATTGGGCTTGCGTTCGTTGCGGATCGCGGTGAGGCGGTCCGGATCGATGGTCAGGCCAAACAGCTTGTGCTTGTGGGCACGCAATGCCGCTGGCAATTGCAGGCGCTCCATGTCGTCTTCGGTCAGCGGGTAGTTGGCCGCGCGAATCCCGAATTGCATGGCCATGTACAGGCAGGTCGGGGTTTTACCGCAGCGCGATACGCCGACCAGGATCAGGTCGGCCTTGTCGTAATAGTGGGTGCGGGCGCCGTCATCGTTATCGAGGGCGAAGTTCACTGCCTCGATACGCTCCATGTAGTTGGAGTTGTGACCAATGGAATGGGACTTGCCGACCGAATACGACGAGTGCTCGCTCAGTTCCAGCTCGAGCGGCGCAAGGAAGGTCGAGAAAATGTCGATCATGAAACCATTGGAGGTCGCGAGGATCTCACGAATATCCTGGTTGACGATCGTGTCGAAGATGATCGGACGAAATCCGTCCTTTTCGGCGGCCATATTGATTTGTTGTACCATGGCCCGCGCTTTGTCCACGTTGTCGATGTACGGTCGTATGACTTTGCTGAAGGTAATGTTTTCGAACTGCGCCAACAGACTTTGACCCAGGGTTTCGGCTGTAATGCCCGTGCCATCGGAGATAAAGAAAGCAGATCGTTTCATTTGCGCCTTGGGCCTTAAGCTGGTGACGATTCTTGGATATGATAGGCGCGGTTTGTCGGCCTGGATTGGCCCGCATTCTCACTTATTTTCCAGGTCCAGGCCATATTGCTGGCAAATGCTCCTGATGAGCCGCCAGCGCCCTGAGCTTTTCCAACACAGTTAGTGGAGAGATCACCTTGGTAGAGTACGTAGTTTCCCTCGATAAGCTCGGCGTCCACGATGTAGAGCATGTGGGGGGCAAGAACGCATCCCTGGGCGAGATGATCAGTAATCTTGCGGGTGCCGGTGTATCGGTCCCAGGTGGCTTCGCCACGACGGCTCAGGCTTATCGTGATTTTCTCGAATTAAGTGGTTTGAACGACCAGATCCACGCTGCCCTCGATGCGCTGGACGTCGACGACGTGAACGCCCTGGCTAAAACCGGTGCGCAAATCCGTCAATGGATCATGGAAGCCGAGTTCCCGGAGAAGCTCAACACCGAGATCCGCACCGCGTTCGCCACGCTGTCGGCCGGTAACCCGGACATGGCTGTGGCCGTGCGCTCCTCGGCAACAGCCGAAGACTTGCCGGACGCTTCCTTCGCGGGTCAACAGGAAACCTTCCTGAACATCCGCGGCGTTGAAAACGTCATTCGCGCTGCCAAGGAAGTGTTTGCTTCCCTGTTCAACGACCGTGCCATTTCCTACCGCGTGCACCAGGGCTTCGACCATAAGCTGGTGGCCCTGTCGGCTGGCGTGCAGCGCATGGTCCGTTCGGAAACCGGCACTGCCGGCGTGATGTTCACCCTCGATACCGAATCCGGCTTCCGTGACGTGGTGTTTATCACCGGCGCCTACGGCCTGGGCGAAACTGTCGTACAGGGCGCGGTGAACCCGGATGAGTTCTACGTCCACAAAGGCACGCTGGCAGCGGGTCGCCCGGCGATCCTGCGCCGCAACCTGGGCAGCAAAGCCATCAAGATGATCTACGGCGACGAAGCCAAGGCCGGTCGTTCGGTCAAGACTGTCGATGTCGACAAGGCCGAACGCGCGCGTTTCTGCCTGACCGATGCTGAAGTCAGCGAACTGGCCAAGCAGGCGATGATCATCGAGAAGCACTACAAGTGCCCGATGGACATCGAGTGGGCCAAAGACGGCGACGACGGCAAGCTGTACATCGTTCAGGCTCGCCCTGAAACCGTGAAGAGCCGCACCCAGGCCAACGTCATGGAACGTTACCTGCTGAAAGAAACCGGCACCGTGCTGGTTGAAGGTCGCGCCATCGGCCAGCGCATCGGCGCTGGTAAAGTGCGCATCATCAAAGACGTTTCCGAGATGGACAAAGTCCAGCCGGGCGACGTTCTGGTTTCCGACATGACCGACCCGGACTGGGAACCGGTCATGAAGCGCGCCAGCGCCATCGTCACCAACCGTGGCGGCCGTACCTGCCACGCGGCGATCATTGCGCGTGAACTGGGTATCCCGGCAGTCGTGGGTTGCGGTAATGCCACCCAGCTGTTGAAAGACGGCCAGGGCGTGACGGTTTCCTGCGCTGAAGGCGACACCGGTTTCATCTTCGAAGGCGAGTTGGGCTTCGACATCAAGAAAAACTCCGTCGACGCCATGCCGGAACTGCCGTTCAAGATCATGATGAACGTCGGTAACCCGGACCGCGCCTTCGATTTCGCGCAGTTGCCGAACGCCGGTGTGGGCCTGGCCCGTCTGGAGTTCATCATCAACCGCATGATCGGTGTGCACCCTAAAGCACTGCTGAACTACGACGGCCTGCCGTCGGAAATCAAGGAAAGCGTCGACAAGCGCATTGCCGGTTACCACGATCCGGTCGGCTTCTACGTCGAGAAACTGGTCGAGGGCATCAGCACCCTGGCCGCCGCGTTCTGGCCGAAAAAGGTCATCGTGCGTCTGTCGGACTTCAAGTCCAACGAATACGCCAACCTGATCGGCGGCAAGCTCTACGAGCCGGAAGAAGAAAACCCGATGCTGGGTTTCCGCGGCGCTTCGCGTTACATCAGCGAGTCGTTCCGTGACTGCTTCGAGCTCGAATGCCGTGCGCTGAAACGCGTGCGCAACGACATGGGCCTGACCAACGTCGAAATCATGGTGCCGTTCGTCCGTACTCTGGGCGAAGCCAGCCAGGTCGTGGACCTGTTGGCCGAGAATGGCCTGGCGCGTGGCGAAAACGGTCTGCGCGTCATCATGATGTGCGAACTGCCGTCCAACGCGATCCTCGCTGAAGAGTTCCTCGAGTTCTTCGACGGTTTCTCCATCGGCTCCAACGATCTGACCCAGCTGACCCTGGGCCTGGACCGTGACTCCGGGATCATCGCGCATCTGTTCGACGAGCGTAATCCAGCGGTCAAGAAGCTGCTGTCCAACGCGATTCAGGCCTGCAACAAGGCTGGCAAATACATCGGTATTTGCGGCCAGGGCCCTTCCGACCACCCAGACCTGGCCAAGTGGCTGATGGAGCAGGGTATCGAAAGCGTTTCGTTGAACCCCGATTCCGTACTGGAAACCTGGTTCTTCCTGGCTGAAGGTCAGGCTGCGGTCTGATCCGTGAATGAAGCCCGGGTCGGCTACACTGCTGACACGGGCTTTAAGATTCAAGTAGGGCGGGCTCCGGTGGACGCCGCCCTTTTTTGTGCAAGAGCATTATGCAAAGCAGCAGCAACCTATTTCCTGTCGCCTTGATCAGCGCCGAGCGTCGCGGCGATCTGAGCGAGGACGTCTACCGTTTGAAACCCGGCAACAGCCCGGACGGTACTGTCGAGCTGGCGGTCACCCGCCTGGGCATGGCTGATGAGCCCTCCGTGCGCGGCGTCCCGGTGATTTTGCTTCACGGCAGTTTTTCCAATCGACGTTTCTGGTTTTCCCCCAAAGGCCTTGGTCTGGGCGCCTATCTGGCGCGTGCCGGCTTTGATGTGTGGATACCGGAAATGCGCGGTCACGGCTTGTCCCAGCGCAACCAGAACTATCGAAAGAACCGCGTTGCCGACTATGCCCGTTACGATCTGCCGGCGATTGCTGCGTTCGTTCGTGAGCAAAGCGCTCAGGTTCCGCACTGGATTGGTCATTCACTGGGCGGCATCACCCTGGCGGCAGCGCTGGGTGGTCAGTACCTGGGGGAGCCTGCCGTGGCCTCTGCGGCATTTTTTGGTACGCAGGTCAGCCGCACCTATTGGCCGTTGAAAATTCCCCCGGTGGAGTGGAGCGGGCGGTTCATCCTGAAGCGTTTCGCGCAAATTTCGGGCTCTCGCCTCAAGCGCGGTCCGGAGGACGAGCCGATAGGCCTGGCCTTGGAAGGCATGCGCTGGTACGGCTTGTTCGGACGTTTTGGTGATGCCGAGAAAGACTGGTGGGCCGGGCTGGCCGAGGTTCAGGTGCCGGTCCTGGGCGTCAGCGCGACCAGCGATCATCAGGACCCGGATTGGGCGTGTCGCAAGCTGTTCGATCAGATTGGTTCCGAGCACAAGCAGTTCATCTGCCTGGGGCGCGAGCAGGGTTTTTCGGACAATTTCGGGCATGTTGAAATGCTCGTCAGCATAGCTGCTCAGGCCGAAGTCTGGCCGTTGGTGCAGCGCTGGCTGACAGATCCGCAGGCGCCGTTGCTGGCTGGCAAGCTGGATTTGGCCACGGCAGTCTGAGTGCGAATGCTCTGACAAGAGCGTTTCGCTCTGATCAGCGAACGGCTAAGATATGACGCATTGAGCTGTTCTGGTCACAAACAGTTGTTGAGTCGGCCTTATGTTCGTACCGCTTGAGCGTCTGATCAACCTGAATGAAGGTTATCGGCGGACGTTCCAGGTTGAAGGGCGTAGCCTGCTGTTGTTGGTGCTGGATAATCAGCCGTTGTTGCTGATAGACAGCTGCCCGCACCAAGGCTCGCCGCTCGGCAGCGCGACATTGTCGGGAAATATCCTGCGTTGTCGGCGCCACGGTATCGAATTTCAGTTGCCCAGCGGCGTGCCGGTACAGGCACAGTGTCCTGGCTTGAGTATGCTGAAGGTGGCTTACGAGGGTGATCGCATCGGAATAGATGTTTAAATTCTTTGCTGATACTCGTTTCGATGCCGTAATCCCTGCGATTTTCGACAGCCCACGATCGTGTTCTTTCTCTTTTACAGGAGTTTCTCGATGAACCATTACCTCACTCCCGACCTGTGTGATGCCTACCCGGAACTGGTGCAGGTGCTGGAGCCGATGTTCAGCAATTTTGGTGGCCGTGACTCCTTCGGCGGCGAAATCGTTACCATCAAGTGTTTCGAAGACAACTCGCGGGTCAAGGAGCAGGCCGAGCTCAAAGGGAATGGCAAGGTGCTGGTGGTCGATGGCGGCGGTTCGCTGCGCCGCGCCTTGCTGGGCGACATGATCGCCGAGAAAGCCGCAAAAAACGGGTGGGAAGGGCTGGTCATCTACGGCTGCATCCGTGATGTCGACGTTATCGCGCAAACCGACCTGGGCGTGCAGGCGCTGGCCAGCCATCCGATGAAAACCGACAGGCGTGGCGTCGGTGAGCTGAATGTTGCGGTAACCTTCGCCGGCGTGACTTTCCGTCCGGGTGAATACATCTACGCGGACAATAACGGCGTGATCGTCTCGCCAAGTCCGTTGAAGATGCCAGAATAAACAGCCGATTCAAGCCAGGGGTGAGGATGTTCGAGGAAGAAAACGCGCAGTGGGGGCTGGTGCATGCCCTGGTGCTGGATGGTAAAGGTGGTGCGCGTTGGCTTGCCCGGACTGAACTGGATGACCTGCAACTGCAACCCCATGAAAGCCTTTGGCTGCACTGGGACCGTAGTCACCCGCAAACTCAGACCTGGTTACGTAAATCCAGCGGTCTGAGTGAGTTCAGCTGTGACCTGCTGCTCGAGGAGAATACCCGGCCACGCCTGTTGGCGCTGCCGGACTCCGAGCTGTTGCTGTTTTTGCGCGGAATCAACCTCAACCCGGGTGCCGAGCCTGAAGACATGGTGTCGGTGCGCATCTTCGCCTCTGCTCAGCGGGTCATTTCCCTGCGTTTACGCCCGTTACGCGCCACCGATGAGTTGCTGGTGCAACTGAACGAGGGCAAGGGGCCGAAAACCACCTCTGAACTGGTCCTTTATCTGGCTCAGTACCTCACCCATAAGGTGCAGGATCTGGTCAGTGATCTCTCCGAAATCGTCGATGACGAAGAAGAAAAGCTGGATGCCGACGAACGGTATACTCCGGAGCATGGCGCCATTGTGCAGATCCGTCGGCGAGCGGCCGGGCTGAAGCGCTTCCTTGCTCCGCAGCGGGATATCTTCGGCCAACTGACGCGGATAAAACTGCCATGGTTTGTCGATGATGACGGCGACTACTGGAACGAATTGAACAACAGCCTGACGCGTTACCTGGAAGAACTGGAATTGACCCGGGAGCGCGTGGGGCTGGTGCTTGAGACTGAAGACCGGCGTTTGAACGTGCACATGAATCGCATCATGTACCGCTTCGGGATCATCACCGGGATCTTTTTGCCGATGAGTTTTCTGACCGGTTTGCTCGGAATAAACGTCGGCGGAATTCCTTTTTCCGGGAACCCTTATGGCTTCGTGATTGCCTGCCTGATGATGGTGACGGTAGGGGTGGGGCAGTGGTGGTTGTTCCGGCGTTTGCGCTGGGTATGAGGGAGAGCCATGTGACCCGAGGAATTTTGATCGCGTCTTTCACAGATATCACGAGAGGTGCGTATGCACGATCCGTTTGAACAGTCCTTGCGCGACATGCTCAAGGCATCACCGTCCACCCGTGACGACGATGCCTGTCTGGGGCGTGTGCTGAAAACCGCCAACCGCCAGGTTGGTGCCGGTGATTTGTTCAGTCTGCTGGGCCGCTGGCTGCCCGCGCTGATGATCGCCCTGAATAACGGATCGGCCCATGTCATGCCGGTTTCCCGTCATAAACCTGCTGCCCGCACTGCTGATAAGGCTGATTGAATATGGAACTTGATCTCTGGACTCAGAGCCTCGTCACTGCAATGACTGCGTTGTGGACCAAGGTAGCGAACTTCATTCCGAACCTGTTCGGCGCACTGGTAGTGCTTCTGCTGGGTTTTGTCGTAGCCAAGCTGCTCGACACCCTGCTCTCGAAATTGCTCGCAAAACTGGGCCTGGATCGCTTGATGGGCGGTACCGGCTTGACCAAGCTGCTGTCCCGCGCAGGGCTGCAGGTGCCGATTTCTACGCTGATCGGCAAGATCGTTTATTGGTTCGTTTTGCTGATTTTTCTGGTTTCTGCTGCAGAATCCCTTGGCTTGGAGCGAGTTTCGGCTACGCTCGACATGCTGGCGCTGTATTTGCCGAAAGTATTTGGTGCCGCACTGGTGTTGCTGGTGGGCGTGTTGCTCGCACAATTGGCCAATGGGCTGGTGCGTGGCGCCGCAGAAGGCGTAGGGCTGGATTACGCAGCAGGTCTTGGGCGTATCGCTCAAGGCCTGGTGATCATCATCAGTATTTCGGTCGCGATCAGTCAGCTTGAGGTCAAAACGGACCTGCTGAACCATGTGATCGTGATTGTCTTGATTACCGTTGGTCTGGCAGTTGCCTTGGCCATGGGGTTGGGAAGTCGGGAAATCGCTGGTCAGATTCTTGCTGGAATCTATGTGCGTGAGTTGTATCAGGTTGGGCAACAAGTGCGTGTTGGTGAGGTCGAAGGTCAGATCGAAGAGATCGGCACGGTTAAAACTACATTGCTGACCGATGAGGGTGAGCTAGTCTCACTTTCCAATCGGATCCTCCTGGAACAGCATGTTAGTAGCCGCTAACCCGGCAAACCCTGCTAATGTATGCCGCCGCAAAATGCCCGATACGATGGGCTGCGGCGGACATTGACCTGACTGTCGGCCCGACTTGTTTTGAATAAAGCCCAATCGCTATCCATGCGCTACGACCCCCGCGAGCTCTCTGATGAGGAGTTGGTCGCGCGCTCGCACACGGAGCTGTTTCACGTGACGCGCGCCTACGAAGAGCTGATGCGGCGTTATCAGAGAACATTATTTAACGTTTGTGCACGGTATCTTGGGAACGATCGTGACGCAGATGATGTCTGTCAGGAAGTGATGTTGAAGGTGTTGTACGGTTTGAAGAACTTCGAGGGTAAATCGAAGTTCAAAACGTGGCTCTACAGCATCACGTACAACGAATGCATCACACAGTATCGGAAGGAACGGCGTAAGCGTCGCTTGATGGACGCTTTGAGTCTGGACCCCCTTGAGGAAGCGTCTGAAGAGAAGGCGCCGAAACCTGAGGAAAAGGGTGGACTTGATCGCTGGTTAGTGTATGTGAACCCGATTGACCGAGAAATTCTAGTGCTACGATTTGTCGCAGAGTTGGAGTTTCAGGAGATCGCGGACATCATGCACATGGGTTTGAGTGCAACGAAAATGCGGTACAAACGCGCTCTTGACAAATTACGTGAGAAATTTGCAGGCATCGCTGAAACTTAGTTCAGCGCAAATATTTCTTACGTGTAGGCAAGTTCTGATAGACTTGCCGCCGAGTTGTCCCCCGGTTTGCGGGACTGCTTTACAATCACCAGATGGGGATTTAACGGATGAAACTGAAAAACACCTTGGGCTTGGCCATTGGTTCTCTTATTGCCGCTACTTCGTTCGGCGCTCTGGCACAAGGCCAAGGCGCGGTCGAAGGTGAGGCGTTCTGGGGTAAAACCTGGAACCACAGCGTCGATTCCTACCAGAACGGCCGTACACCTGGCGTCTCGATCGGCTACTTCCTGACCGATGACGTGTCTGTGAACGCGACCTATCGCAAAGACGAATACACCCGTTCGGACACCGATACTGGCAACCAGCGGATCCGTGGCGATCACTTCGGCCTGAAATCCCAGTACCACTTCGGTACCGTTGGCGACGCTATCCGTCCTTACGTTGAAGGCGGTGTATCCCACGGCAGCATGACCAACGTCGCTGCTGACGGTCACACTGGTCGTGACAAGTCCACCTACCTGACCACTGGCGCTGGCGCCAAGTGGTACATGACCGACAACCTGTACGCTCGTGCTGGCGTTGAAGCTGACTACAAGCTGGACAACGGTCGTTGGGACTACCAGGCTCTGATCGGCCTGGGCGTTAACTTCGGCGGCACTGGCGGCAAAGTTGCTCCAGCTCCAGCACCGGTTGCAGCACCGGCTCCAGAGCCAGTTGCAGAAGCTCCAGTTGCTGAAGTTGTTCGCGTTCAACTGGACGTGAAATTCGACTTCAACAAGGCTGTTGTCAAGCCAAACAGCTACGGCGACGTGAAGAACCTGGCTGACTTCATGAAGCAGTACCCGAACACCACCACCGTAGTTGAAGGTCACACCGACAACGTCGGTCCTGACGCTTACAACCAGAAGCTGTCCCAGCGTCGTGCTGACGCTGTGAAACAAGTCCTGGTCAAGGATGGTGTTTCGGCTAACCGCGTTCACTCGGTTGGTTATGGCAAGTCCCGCCCAATTGCTGACAACAGCACTGACGCTGGCCGCGCTGCAAACCGTCGCGTAGAAGCGCAGGTTGAAGCTACCGCTAAGTAATTAGCCTGGTAGTTCGGAAAAGCCCGGCTTAGGCCGGGCTTTTCTTTGTCTGCGATTTAGCTTTTTGAAAGATCGTCCGAACGTGGCCCGAGCCTTCGGCAGCTCCTACGCGAGATTGGCGTTCCAATACTCCTCTGCAGAAGCTGCAGCAGGCTGCGATCTTTTAACATTGTCACTGGCAGCCACCGCACCGATCACCAGGATCGCCGGGCTTTTCAGTTGGAAGTTGTGGGCATCTTCCTGTATTGCAGTCAGGTTGCTCCGGCATTCGCGCTGGTGAGGCAATGAAGCATTTTCAATCATCGCCACGGGCGTATCAGCCGCCATCCCACCGGCAAGCAATTGCTCGCCAATTGAGCTCAATTTCGCCACGCCCATGTAAATCACCAGTGTCGTACCGCTTTGGGCCAAGGCTCGCCAGTTAAGCTCGCTGTCGTCCTGAGTGTGTGCGGTGACCAGAGTTACGCCGCGGGCAACGCCGCGTAGGGTCAGGGAAATATCACATTGCGTTGCGCCGGCCAGGCCTGCAGTGATGCCATTGACCAACTCCACCTCAATCTCGCGCTCGCGCAGCCACTGCGCTTCTTCACCGCCACGTCCGAAAATGCACGGATCACCACCCTTGAGCCGCACCACACACTTGCCTTGGCGGGCATAACGCAGCATCAAGCGATGAATGAACGCCTGCGGAGTAGAGCGACAGCCACCACGTTTGCCGACCGCAATGATTCGTGCCTGCGGGCAATGCACCAGCACCGCGTCGTTGACCAGGTCATCGATCAGCACCACATCGGCTTCGTTCAGCGCCCGTACAGCTTTGAGGGTCAGCAATTCAGGGTCACCGGGACCTGCACCGACCAACCAGACTTTTGCGCTCATGTTCTATTCCTCACGAGGTGATTGCGATGGGCTGCACGTTGGCCGCCAACAGACGCTTGATTTCCGGGACGCAGGAGCCGCATTGCGTGCCGCAACCGAGTTGTTGTTTCAGGCCCTGCAAATCCAGGCCACTGCGAATGCCGGCGCACACCGCGCTTTCGCTGACGTTCTTGCAGTTGCACAGAGTTTTCGTGGCGCTGACGGATGAGCCCGCACTGCCGGGTGGCGTGCTCAACGGCGCCAACAGCCAGCGCCGCAGTTGTTCGTCGGCACGGCCTTCCAGCCAGAGGTTTTGCAGCCAGTGTTGTGCAAGGGTTTCGCCAGCCAGGCGAATGGCGGTAATCCGGCCCTGTTCGATGCGTACGCGTTTGCCAATGGCGCGCCGTGGATCGTCGTAAGCCAGGACCGGGCCATCGTTGAGTCCCAGTTGTTGATCGATGTCATGCAATCGTTGCGGATCAGGTACCTGGGCGCTGGCAGCGCGTATCAGCAGCGCTGGGCGTTCACGGCCGGCCAGGCTGAGGCTGACGTAGGCAAAGTCCTCGCAGAGCGGTCGTAAGGTCTCGAAATGCTGCTGAACATCGCCCTCAACCAGTGCGAACAATTGCCATGGCAGCTTTACCGGTTCGATACGCACGCCGCTGTGTTTAAGTTCGGGTTGCTTCGACAGGGGGTCGAATGCCGGCTGCGTGAGCGTATTGACGCCGCCCTTGAGGAAACGGTCTCCCCAGTGCATCGGCAGAAACGCCTGGCCCGGGCGCACACTGTCATCACTGCCGATGGCAACGATCACGCTGCCTCGACGGCTTTTGAGGTTGACCAGGTCGCCGGTCTGCAGCCGATACCGACGCAGTTCATCGGGGTGCAGGCTCAACAGGGCTTCGCTGACATGGCCGAACAATTGTGCAGCCGTGCCGGTGCGGCTCATGCCGTGCCATTGATCGCGCAGGCGCCCGGTGATCAGGGTCAGCGGAAAGCGTGCGTCACGTTGCTCCTTGGCGGCGCGATACGGGTCGGCGACAAACTGTGCACGGCCACTCTCGGTAGGGAAAATCCCGTCCACATAAAGCCGTGGCGTTCCGCTCAAGGCACCGTCAGGGAACGGCCATTGCTGCGGGCCGAGGCGCTCGAGCAGCGCATGGCTGATCCCGCAGAGGTCCAGATCGCGTCCGCGCGTCAGTTGTTTGTATTCATCGAAGACCTGCGCCGGTTGCTCGAAAGCAAACAGGCTGGGCTGTCCTGGACGCAGGCGCTGTTCCAGACGCTGTGCGAAATCCACAGTGATCGCCCAGTCCGGGCGCGCTTCACCCGGTGCGTTGATGGCGCGGCGAACGTGGGAAATCCGCCGTTCGGAGTTGGTCACCGTGCCTTCTTTCTCACCCCAACTGGCGGCCGGCAGCAGCAGGTCGGCAAACGGCGCGGTTTCGGTGGTCCGAAAGGCTTCTTGCAGCACCACGAATGGGCAAGCCTGCAATGCAGCGCGCACGGTTTGCTGATCCGGCAACGACTGCGCCGGGTTGGTGCAGGCGATCCACACTGCTTTGATCTTGCCGCTCTGGACCTGTTCGAACAGTTCAATGGCGGTTAGCCCGGTGGTGTCAGGTAGTTTCTCGACGCCCCAGTAAGCCGCCACTTCGGCGCGATGCTCAGCATTGGCCGCTTCGCGATGGCCAGGCAGCAGGTTCGACAAACTGCCGGTTTCGCGCCCGCCCATGGCATTCGGCTGACCGGTGAGCGAGAAGGGGCCTGCGCCCGGCCGGCCGATTTGCCCGGTGGCCAGGTGCAGGTTGATCAGTGCACTGTTTTTTGCGCTGCCGGCAGTGGATTGATTCAGGCCCATGCACCACAGCGAGAGAAAACTGGTTGAGGTGCCGACCCACTCGGCGCATTGCTGCAGCTGTTCAACACTGACGCCGCAAAGTTGCGCGACCATTTGTGGGGTGTAATCGCGCACCAGGTTCTTCAGCTCGGCCAAACCTTCGGTGTGCGCCTTGATGAACTCACGGTCGACCCAGTCTTCCCACAGCAGCAGGTGCAAAATCCCATGGAACAGCGCGACATCGGTGCCCGGCAGAATGGCCAGGTGCAGGTCGGCAAGGTCACAGGTGTCAGTACGTCGAGGATCAATGACGATGACTTTCATCTGTGGTCGGCGGGATTTGGCTTCTTCCAGTCGGCGAAACAGCACCGGATGGGCGTAGGCCATGTTGCTGCCGACAATCATCACGCAATCGCTCAGCTCAAGGTCTTCATAGCTGCACGGCGGGGCGTCGGCGCCCAGGCTGCGCTTGTAGCCGACCACCGCCGACGACATGCAGAGTCGCGAATTACTGTCGATGTTGTTGGTGCCGACCAGCGCCCGGGCCAACTTGTTGAAGGCGTAATAGTCTTCCGTCAGCAGTTGCCCGGAGATATAGAACGCCACGCTGTCCGGGCCGTGCTCGGCGATGGTGTCGGCGAACACGCTGGCGGCGTGATCGAGAGCGGTGTCCCAGTCGGCACGGCTGCGGGCCATACCTTTGCCGAGACGCAGTTCCGGGTACAGCGCCCGTGCCGCGAGGTCGCCAGTGAGGTGCAGGGTCGAGCCTTTGCTGCACAGCTTGCCGAAGTTGGCCGGGTGCGTCGGGTCGCCGCTGACGCCGAGGATCTGCTCGCCGTCATGCTCGATCAGTACGCCGCAGCCCACCCCGCAATAACAGCAGGTCGAGGCGGTCGTCTGGCGGTTCATCAGCCTGCTTCCCGCAGAGCCAGCATGACCCGACCGTTCTCCACCCGCGCCGGATGGTGATGAGCGCAGCCGACGTCGGGCGCCAGGGCCTGACCGGACTCCAGGTCGATCTGCCAGTTGTGCAACGGGCAAGCGACGCGTTTGCCGTAGATCAGTCCCTGGGACAGCGGTCCACCTTTGTGTGGGCAGCGGTCGTCGAGCGCGAAAACCTCGTCGTCGCTGGTGCGAAAAATCGCGATGTCACCTTTGGGGCCGCTGACGATGCGCGAGCCCAAGGCGTTGATTTCTTCGAGTGCGCAGATATCCAGCCAGTTCATGCCGGCACCTCCAGGTTTTTCACGGGGATCACATCGAACTCCTTCTTCAGCAACGGCTGTTCAAGGCGTTCTTTCCATGGGTCCTGCTCGAACGACAGGGAGAATTGCAGCCGATCGTTGAGTGCTTTGCGGCGCTCCGGATCTTCCAGCACGGCTTTCTTGATGTGCTCCATGCCGACCCGTTGCAGGTAGTGCACGGTGCGCTCGAGGTAGAAGGCTTCTTCGCGATACAGCTGCAGGAAAGCACCGTTGTACTCGCGAACTTCTTCGGCGGTTTTCAGTTTGACGAAGAATTCCGCGACCTCGGTTTTGATCCCGCCGTTGCCGCCGATGTACATCTCCCAACCCGAGTCGACGCCGATGATTCCGACGTCCTTGATCCCGGCTTCCGAGCAGTTGCGCGGGCAACCTGAGACCGCCAGCTTGACCTTGTGCGGCGACCACATGTTGAACAGGTCATGCTCCAGTTCAATGCCCAGTTGCGTGGAGTTTTGCGTACCGAAGCGGCAGAACTCGCTGCCGACGCAGGTTTTGACCGTGCGGATCGATTTGCCGTAGGCATGGCCGGACGGCATGTCGAGGTCCTTCCAGACGCCGGGCAGATCCTGCTTCTTGATCCCCAGCAAGTCGATGCGCTGGCCGCCCGTGACCTTGACCATGGGCACGTTGTACTTGTCGGCCACATCGGCAATACGCCGCAGCTCCGAAGGATTGGTCACACCGCCCCACATCCGTGGGACTACAGAGTACGTGCCGTCTTTCTGGATGTTGGCGTGGGCCCGTTCGTTGATCAGCCGTGATTGCGGATCGTCCTTGGCCTCGCCTGGCCATGTGGAAATCAGGTAGTAATTGAGCGCCGGACGGCAGGTGGCGCAGCCATTCGGGGTACGCCAGTTCAGGTAGCTCATGGTCCCGGAGATGGTCAGCAGATGCTCTTCGCGGATCGCCTGGCGGATCTGTCCGTGGTTGAGGTCGCTGCAACCGCAGATGGCTTTTTCGCTTTTCGGTTTGACGTCCGCCGCGCCGCCGACGGTGTTGATCAGGATCTGTTCCACCAGTCCGGCGCAGGAGCCGCAGGAGCTGGCCGCTTTGGTGTGTTTCTTGACCTCATCGACGCTGAACAGCCCGTGTTCCTGAATCGCCTTGACGATGGTGCCCTTGCAGACGCCATTGCAACCGCAGACTTCGGCGTTGTCAGCCATGCTCATGGCTTTGTCCTGGCCTTGATGGCCTACATCGCCCAGAGCGTTTTCGCCGAACATCAGGTGATCGCGGATTTCGCCGATGGCGTGGTTCTCACGAATCTGCCGGAAATACCAGCCGCCATCCGCAGTGTCGCCGTACAGACAGGCACCGACCAGCACGTCATCCTTGATCACCAGTTTTTTATAGACCCCGCCAATCGGGTCGGAGAGGGTGATGGTTTCGGTGCCTTCGCCGCCCATGAAGTCGCCGGCAGAGAACAGGTCGATGCCGGTGACTTTCAATTTGGTCGAGGTCACCGACCCCGAATAGCGGGCAAACCCCAGCTGCGCCAGGTGGTTGGCGCAGACCTTGGCCTGCTCGAACAGCGGCGCTACCAGGCCGTAGGCGATGCCGCGGTGACTGGCGCATTCGCCGATTGCATAGATGCGCGGGTCATAGGTTTGCAGGGTGTCGTTGACCAGAATCCCGCGGTTGCACGGGATGCCGGATTTTTCCGCGAGTTCGGTATTGGGGCGAATGCCGGCGGCCATTACCACCAGGTCAGCGGGAATGATGTCGCCGTTCTTGAACTGCACCGAGCCGACCCGGCCATTGCCGGCGTCGTGCAGGGCCTGGGTCTGTTCGCACAGGCGAAAGTGCAAGCCGCGACCTTCCAGGGCGGTTTGCAGCAGCTGGCCGCTGGTTTTGTCCAGTTGCCGTTCCAGCAGCCACTCGCCGAGGTGCACCACGGTGACGTGCATGCCGCGCAGCATCAGCCCATTGGCCGCTTCAAGGCCCAGCAGGCCGCCGCCGATGACTACTGCGTGCTTGTGGGTCTTGGCGGTGTCGATCATGACCTGGGTGTCGGCGATGTCGCGGTAACCGATGACGCCTTCCAGGGTGTTGCCCGGAATCGGCAGGATGAATGGCGTCGAACCGGTGGCGATCAGCAGGCGGTCGTATTCGGCTTCGCTGCCGTCTTCGGCGATGACCCGGCGTTTGACCCGGTCGATCTCCACTACCTTGCGGTTGAGCAGCAGTTTGATGTTGTTTTCCAGGTACCAATCAAGATCGTTCAGCACGATCTCTTCAAAGGTCTGCTCACCCGCCAGCACTGGCGAAAGAAGAATGCGGTTGTAGTTGGTGTGGGGCTCGGCACCGAAGACCGTGATGTCATACAGCTCGCTGCTCAGCTTGAGCAATTCTTCCAGGGTGCGAACCCCGGCCATGCCATTGCCGATCATCACCAGTTTTAGTTTTTTCATCAGGTTCTCCGGGGGAGCTCAGGCTTGCCTCATCAGGGCGGTCAGGCTGGCTCGACAAATTTTGCGCAAACAAAAAAAGGCGTCCCGCTAGTTACCTAGCGAGGACGCCTTTGTCCTGGTCCCGTTCTCTCGGGAAGCACGCCCTTCGTCGTTGAAGGCCGGGCTTTATGTCTGTTGGAAAGGGTAATGCAGTGGTCGTGCCAAATCGGCGGAGGGCGCGGTTTTGTTGGGTTTCGCTTCGTTATTCAGTGCCTGACTTGAGCTTTTTGCACCAAATCAAAGCGCGGCGCCCGCAATTGGCGCGACAAATCCCTGTAGCAGCTGGCGCAGCCTGCGTTCGGCGGCGCAGCCGTCGTGAAATCAGGCACTGCGGTTTTTCAGGTACACCTTGCACATAGGGTTTACGACGGCTGCGCCGCCGAACGCAGGCTGCGCCAGCTGCTACGTAAAGCAAGGCGTTAGGCATGAAATGCCAGATACAACAGCACCAGATTGATCAGCAACGACACCAGCGCCAACGTCCGCCACACCTTCAACGGTTCACGTTCCAGCAACGGTCTGGGGCGCACGCTCAAACTGCGCCGCTCGCCTTGTTCCAGCAGCAGCAACCATTCCTCCGCCGTTTCATAGCGTTGCGCCGGGTCGGCACATACTGCGCGTTCCAGGCTTTGTCCCAGCCAGTCGGGTAAATCCGGCCGATAACGATTGGCATTGATTGGCAGGCCAAAGCGCGGCCGCTGAAAGGCTTCGATTTCCCCGTAGGGATAATGCCCGGTAGCCAGGTAATAAAGCGTCACGCCGACGGCATACAGATCCTGTTGCGGTGTCGGTGGACTCCCGTTGAACGCTTCCGGGGCGATATAACTCGGGGTGCCCGGCAGCGCGTTCGATTGGTCTTCGGATAAACCGGTGCAGTACGCCAGGCCGAAATCCAGCAGCCGTAACTCACCGTCCTCAGACAGCAGCAGGTTTTCCGGTTTGATGTCGCGATGGAAGATCTGCCGCCGATGCAGCATGCCCACCGCCCTTAGCAAACGTTCGGCGAGTTGCTGCCATTGGGGCAGCGGCAACGGACCGTTTTGCGCGAACAGCTCGGCCAGGGTCACCCCCGGATACTCGCGCATCACGTAGTACAAGTGCTGACGTTGCGCCGCTGGGTGAACTTCCGGAAAGCTTCGACCGGCAACGCGCTTGAGAAACCACTCTTCAGAGAGCAGCGCCTGGGCGGCCTTTGTGTCGTTGTTCAACTGGGAGGGGAGTGTTTTCAGTAGCCAGGGCTGTTGCTGCCCATCACGGACACGGTAAATCAGCGACTGCTGACTCTGCCCGAGCAGTCTCTCGACGTGCCAGCCCTCGAAGGCCTGGCCGGGTTTGAGGGGCGGCGGTAATGGCCATTGCTGCAGTTGGATCAGCGTATCGCCGATGCTCGTTTCACCAAGGGTGTCGACCCGAACCAGCAGCGCGCTGGCGTTGTCTTGACTGCCGGCCAGGTGAGCGGCGTTGACCAGGGTTTGYGCCGCGCTGTCGAGGTCGGGTTGATCGCGCAGAATGGCGGCGATGGCGGTGTCGCCCAGCGTCGCCCAAACGCCGTCGCTTAGCAGGACGAAGCTCTCGCCGGCGCGTAATTCACCATCGAGAAAGTCCAGCACCAGATGTTGATCCAGTCCCAGTGCGCGCTTGAGCACATGCTGCATGCCCGGTTGTTCCCAGACGTGGTCCTCGGTGATGCGCTGCAACTGATCGGCGTGCCAGCGATACACTCGACAGTCGCCAACGTGCGCCAACGTGAATCGACGACCGCGCAGCACCAGCGCGCTGACGGTGGTGAGCAATGGCTGGCCGCCGCCATTGGCCTGCAACCAGCGATTCTGTGCCAGCAGCAGGCGGTCCAGCGCTTGCGCCACAGCCCAGGTCTGCGGCGTGGCGTAGTAGTCGAGGGCCAGGGCCTGCAAGGTCGCCCTGGCGGCGAGCCCGCCATCGGCGCATYGACTGACGCCGTCGGCGATGGCGAACAGAAACCCCTTGCTCGCCGCCAGTTCAGCGGCGGGCGTGACCAGGCGCAGGGCGTCCTGGTTTTCGTCCCGTGGGCCGATGGCGCTGGCCTCGGCGAAGCTCAATTGCAGGCTCATCGGTGCATCATACCCGCGCGGCGGTCACAGCAGCCGAACCCCATGTTGTTCTCCAGCGGCGTTTGACCCCGTGCAGGCCAAACCAGGCCAGAACACCGAGGCTGGCGAACAACCACAAGGCCAGCTGATAGCTGCCGGTGCTCTGCTTGATCGCACCCATGCCTGCCGCGAGGGCGAAACCGCCGATGCCGCCCGCCATGCCGATCAACCCGGTCATCACGCCGATTTCGCGGCGAAAGCGTTGTGGTACCAGCTGGAACACCGCACCGTTACCCGCGCCAAGGCCGAGCATGGTGCAGACGAACAGTGCCAGTGCAGCGTAGGAGCTGGGCAGGTTGAAGCCCACGGCAGCAATGCAGGTCGCGGCCAGCGTGTACATCACCAGCAAGGTGCGAATGCCACCGAAACGATCCGCCAGTGCACCACCGAGTGGTCGCATCAAACTGCCGCCGAACACGCAGGCTGCGGTGTAGTAGCCGGCGGTGACCGGGCTCAGGCCGTATTGGTCGTTGAAGTAGCCGGGCAGGGCGCTGGCCAGGCCGATGAAGCCGCCGAAGGTCACGCTGTAGAAAAACATGAACCACCAGCTGTCGCGGTCACCGAGGGCCTTGAGGTAGTCAGTCATGGATTTGGCTTTCGGCCGTTCAGGTGCGTTTTTCGCCAGCCAGGCGAAGATGATCAGCGTCAGGATCAGCGGGATCAGTGCGAAGCCAAAGACGTTGCTCCAGCCAAATGAGGCCGCCAGCATCGGGGCGATCAGCGCGGCGAACACCGTGCCTGAGTTGCCCGCGCCGGCGATGCCCATCGCCTTGCCCTGATGCTGTGGCGGATACCACTGCGAGGCCAGGGGCAGGGCGACCGCGAACGAGGCGCCGGCCATGCCGAGGAACAGGCCCAGCAGAAGCGCTTGTTCGTAGCTGTGAATGCCGAGTTTCCAGGCGCCGAACAGGGCGCAGATCACGATCACTTGACCGATCAGCCCGGCGGTTTTCGGTGACAGACGATCTGCCAGCAATCCCATCACGAAGCGCAAGAAGGCCCCGGCCAGAATCGGCGTGGCCACCACGAGCCCGCGTTGCTGGGTAGTCAGGTGCAAGTCGGCGGCGATTTGCACTGCCAGCGGACCCAGCAGGTACCAGACCATGAAGCTCAGGTCGAAATACAGGAAGGCCGAGAAGAGTGTCGGGGTATGGCCGGATTTCCAGAAGCTTGAATTCATCGCGCACCTCAGCTGTAAAGAGTCTCGAAGGGAGTCATGAGCTTGGCGGTGGCGCGCCGCGACGGCCGCACCACCGGCCCCGGGCTGTGGGGCCAAAACGAAAAAACGCCGCAACCCGCTGCACTTGCGCGAAAGGGGTATGCGACGTCTTTGTCGTAGGTGGGGCAACCGCCGTTGGTTACCTGTGTGGTTTACTTAGCGAGATCTGTGCCAACAGGCGAAACCGCGTAGCGGCCAATCGCGAGCAGGCTCGCACACAGTTGATTTGTGTACGACGCAATTTCCTTGTGGGAGCGAGCCTGCTCGCGATGGGCGCCCCAACAGGCGCTAGAAGGGTCAGCCCAGCAACTCGCTCATGGCAATGATCTGCTCGGCCACCTGGATCAGCTTCTGCTGGCGGCTCATGGCCTGGCGGCGCATCAGGGTGTAGGCCTGTTCTTCATTGCAGTCCTTCATTTTCATCAGCAAGCCCTTGGCCAGTTCGATGCGCTTGCGCTCGGCCAGTTGCTGGTCGCGGGCCTGGAGTTGGGCACGCAAGGCCTGATCGCTTTCAAAGCGTGCCATGGCCACGTCGAGGATCGGTTGCAGGCGTGCGGCATGAATGCCTTCGACGATGTAGGCGCTGACGCCGGACTTGATCGCCTGGCGCATTACGTCCGGGTCGTGCTCGTCGGTGAACATCACGATCGGCCGGGGCTGGTCGCGGCTGACCAGCACCACTTGCTCCAGCACATCGCGGCTCGGTGACTCGGTATCGATCAGGATCACGTCCGGACGCACCGTTTCGACGCGCGCAGGCAGGTCGATGGTCAGTCCTGATTCATCGATCACCTCAAACCCGGCTTCGGTCAGCGCGGCCTTGAGCCGCCCGACCTTTTTCGCGGTGTCGTTGATCAGCAGGATACGCAACATATTTGCAGCCTCCTGTCAGCGGCGGGCGAGAAGAGCGGGGGTGTCGGTCATGGCGTGCAGCTTGAAACTGCGGGCATACGCCGCCGGGTCCGAGCCATTCCATATTTTACCGTCGATCAACTGGCTGCTGCGCATTTCCTGATCCTGGCCCGCGATCCCCAGCGCGCTGGCGGCATCGCGATAGACAGCCAGTTGCTGGACCTGACGCGCCACCTGCAGATAGTCCGGGTCTTCGCGCAGCAAGCCCCAGCGCCGGAATTGGGTCATGAACCACATGCCGTCGGAAAGGTACGGCAGATTGACCTCGCCACCGCCGTGAAAGCGCAGTGCGTGAGGGTCCTGCCAGCGATTGCCCAGGCCATCGGCATAATCGCCCAGCAAGCGCGGCTCGATGCAGTCGAGCGGTGCATCGAGGTATTCGACAGCGCTCAACAGTTGCGCGGTGCTGCGACGGTTTTCCGTACTTTGCTCGATGAAGCGACTGGCTTCCAGGATCGCCATGACCAGTGCTCGTGCGGTGTTCGGGTATTGCTCGACGAAGGTGCGGGTGCAGCCGAGAACTTTTTCCGGGTGGTCGGGCCAGATGGTCTGGCTTGTCGCCAGGGTGAAGCCGAGGTTCTGCTTCACCGCACTGGCGCTCCAGGGTTCGCCGACGCAGAAACCGTCGATCCGTCCGGCCTGCAAGTGCGCGACCATTTGTGGCGGTGGCACCACGACGCTGTCGACATCCTGCAACGGATGAATGCCCTGGCTCGCCAGCCAGTAATACAACCACATGGCGTGGGTGCCAGTGGGGAAGGTCTGGGCAAAGGTGAGTTTTGGGCGACTTTGGTGCACGTGACGTTCCAGCGCTTCAGGACCGGTCACGCCCAACCCTTGCAGGCCATGGGAAAGGTTGATGCTCTGGCCGTTCTGGTTCAGTCCCATCAGCACGGCCATGTCCGTCGCGGCGACGCCGCCGATGCCCAGATGCACCGCGTAGATCAAACCATAGAGGCTGTGGGCGGCATCCAGTTCGCCGCTGACCAGTTTGTCCCGCAGGTTGGCCCACGACGATTGGCGTTTGAGGTTCAGGGTCAACCCGTAGGGTTGGGCGAAGCCCTGAGTCGCCGCAACCACTACGGATGCGCAGTCGCTCAGGGCCATGAAACCGAGGTTGATCGCGGTCTTTTCCGGGGCATCGCTGCCATTGACCCAGGCCAGCGGTCCTGCTTCAGGTTCAGTCATCACATAAGCACCTTGCATGAAAAAAGCGCCGTACCCAGGCCCCATGTGCAAACCAGGCCAGGTGACGACGCCGTTGTCCTTTCAAATCGTTACCTGGCACGCATCCCGCCATTGGCATGGGTGCCGATGTCAGTACCAGTGCAAGGCATATGCCACTGATGGCTGATTTCATCGTGCGCCTCGCTTGCGACCCCGATGCACGGCTATAATCGCCGCCTTATTTCGCCGCCAACCGAGTCAAGCCCGCCCATGTATACCCTGGCCCGCCAACTGCTGTTCAAACTCTCCCCGGAAACCTCCCACGATCTGTCCCTGGACCTGATCGGCGCAGGTGGGCGTTTGGGTCTCAATGGCTTGCTGTGCAAGGCGCCAGCGAAGCTGCCGGTGAATGTCATGGGCCTGGATTTTCCAAACCCGGTGGGTCTGGCGGCAGGTCTGGACAAGAACGGTGCAGCGATCGACGGGTTTGCGCAGTTGGGTTTTGGCTTCGTTGAAATCGGCACCATCACCCCGCGTCCACAACCGGGTAATCCAAAGCCACGGATTTTCCGCTTGCCGCAAGCCGAGGCGATCATCAACCGCATGGGGTTCAACAACCTCGGCGTCGATCATCTGCTGGCACGCGTGGCTGCGGCCAAATACAAGGGCGTGCTGGGGATCAACATCGGCAAGAATTTCGACACGCCGGTTGAACGTGCGGTCGACGACTACCTGATCTGCCTGGACAAGGTCTACGCTCACGCCAGTTACGTGACGGTCAATGTCAGCTCGCCGAACACTCCGGGCCTGCGCAGCCTGCAGTTTGGTGATTCGCTCAAGCAACTGCTCGAAGCCTTGCGTCAGCGCCAGGAAGACCTGGCTCAACGCCACGGCAAGCGTGTACCGCTGGCGATCAAGATCGCTCCGGACATGACCGACGAAGAAACCGTTCAGGTGGCACAAGCGCTGATCGACACCGGGATGGACGCGGTGATTGCGACCAACACTACCTTGAGCCGCGTAGGCGTCGAAGGCATGGAATACGGTGACGAGGCGGGCGGATTGTCCGGCGCTCCGGTGCGCGACAAGAGCACTCACACGGTCAAGGTGCTGGCAGCCGAGCTGGCCGGGCGTTTGCCGATCATCGCGGTGGGCGGTATTACCGAAGGCAAGCACGCGGCTGAGAAAATCGCTGCGGGTGCCAGTCTGGTGCAGCTGTACTCTGGCTTCATCTATAAGGGCCCGGCGTTGATTCGCGAATCTGTAGACGCGATCGCAGCCCTGCGTTGACCTCGTAGCAGCCTCGCAGGCTCGGCAGCTGCTACAGGGATTGTGGAGGCGCTGGAATAAAAAAGGGCTCCTCGAAGGAGCCCTTGGGCCGAAGCCCGCCGTCCGGAGAGGACGTGCGTGGTTAAGTCGTTACCTATTCAGATTTTCGTGTCGGAGTGTGTGCCCTGTTTTAGCCGACGGCGTGAAGTTCGTTGAGTCTATGGATTCCCGCAGTGCCGGTCATACCGTCCCAGTTGTCGCCGCGTCCTTCTCGCCAGCCGTTGATCCAGGCTTGGCGTACCGACGGTAGAGTAAAGGGGCAAAGCTCACGGGATTTTCCACCAACGCCATATTGATATCCGCGCAAAAATGCTCTTTCCAACGGATCACGCTTAAGTCTTCTCATAGGGTGTTTCCCTCACTTGTTGACTGTATTTGTCGCGTCGACCTCGATCGAGGTCAGGCAGAAAAATTTCTGCCGTTGGTGGCTCGCTGCCGGCGTCACGAGCCAAGGTGTTGACGTCGTTGCGGCGTCAACCTGTGTTGAGTTCTAACCAATGCGTCACATCGAGGGAATGATCGTTTTGTCATAAGGACGTAACGATAATGATGCTAAGGCCATAAGTAACACGATGTAATTCCCGTGTTCATTGACCAAAGCTCGCTATGATCGGCCTTTCACTGGATGATGAGGCTAATGATTGAGTAAAAATGTCCACCCGTTGCACTCGGGTACTATTCGACGAAGGGTCGAGTTATGACATTTTGTTGCACAGAATTTTTTATCTGCCCGGGCATCTAAGCTCATTCAACCAGTTGGTTGGCTGTGTGGCCAGGGTGGGGCGGCACACTTTCGTGCCACGCGAGCGCTCTTCAAGAAAAGCGCTTGATTGAAAACCGAGCGGTCAATGCGTTGTCCGTTCACTTATTGCTAAAGGCCCTGGAACTCCCATGTCGGATCGTTACGAACTCTTCCTCACTTGCCCCAAGGGCCTCGAAGGCCTGCTGATCGAGGAAGCCGTCGGGCTTGGCCTTGAGGAAGCGCGTGAGCACACGTCGGCTGTGCGCGGCATGGCCGACATGGAAACGGCTTATCGCCTGTGCCTGTGGTCGCGTCTGGCTAACCGGGTGCTGCTGGTACTCAAGCGTTTCCCGATGAAGGATGCCGAAGACCTGTACCACGGCGTGCTGGATATCGAGTGGCAAGACCACATGCTCAATGACGGCACCCTGGCCGTCGAATTCAGCGGTCATGGCTCGGGCATCGACAACACGCACTTCGGCGCCCTGAAAGTGAAGGACGCCATTGTCGACAAACTGCGCACCCCGTCGGGCGAGCGTCCGTCCATCGACAAGCTCAACCCGGACCTGCGTATTCACCTGCGCCTGGACCGTGGCGAAGCGATTCTGTCCCTCGATCTTTCCGGTCACAGCCTGCATCAGCGCGGTTATCGCCTGCAGCAAGGTGCGGCGCCGCTGAAGGAAAACCTCGCCGCCGCAATTCTGATCCGCTCCGGCTGGCCGCGCATTGCGGCTGAAGGCGGCGCCCTGGCTGACCCGATGTGCGGTGTCGGTACGTTCCTCGTCGAAGCGGCGATGATCGCCGCCGACATGGCGCCGAACCTGCGTCGCGAGCAGTGGGGCTTCACCGCCTGGCTCGGCCATGTGCCGGCGCTGTGGAAAAAACTTCACGAAGAAGCCGTCGCCCGCGCTGCTGCCGGTCTGGCCAAGCCACCGCTGTGGATTCGCGGTTACGAAGCCGACCCTCGGCTGATTCAACCGGGGCGCAATAACGTCGAGCGCGCAGGCCTGAGTGAGTGGATCAAGATCTACCAGGGTGAAGTCGCAACCTTCGAGCCGCGCCCGGACCAGAACCAGAAAGGCCTGGTGATCTGCAACCCTCCGTACGGCGAGCGTCTGGGCGACGAGGCGAGCTTGCTCTATCTCTACCAGAACCTCGGCGAGCGTCTGCGTCAGGCCTGCCTGAACTGGGAAGCGGCGGTGTTCACCGGCGCACCGGACCTGGGCAAGCGCATGGGTATTCGCAGTCACAAACAGTACTCGTTCTGGAACGGCGCCTTGCCGTGCAAATTGCTGCTGATCAAAGTACTGCCGGACCAGTTCGTCACGGGTGAGCGTCGTACCCCGGAACAGCGTCAGGCCGAACGCGAGCAGGCGGCCTACGATCAGTCGCCGGCCGAACCGCAAGAGCGTCAGTACAACAAAAACGGCAACCCGATCAAACCTGCACCGGCGCCGGCTCCTGTTGTCGAGCAGCCACGTCTGAGCGAAGGCGGGCAGATGTTTGCCAACCGCCTGCAAAAAAACCTCAAGGCACTGGGCAAGTGGGTCAAGCGCGAGGGTGTCGACTGCTACCGTGTCTACGATGCCGACATGCCGGAATACTCCATGGCCATCGACCTGTATCACGACTGGGTCCATGTTCAGGAATATGCGGCGCCGAAATCGATCGATCCGGAAAAAGCCTCGGCGCGGATGTTCGATGCACTGGCAGCCATTCCACAGGCCTTGAACATCGACAAGAGCCGCGTGGTCGTCAAGCGTCGCGAACGTCAGAGCGGCACCAAGCAGTACGAGCGCCAGAGCGCGCAGGGCAAGTTCACCGAGGTGAACGAAGGCGGCGTGAAGTTGCTGGTCAACCTGACCGACTACCTCGACACCGGCCTGTTCCTGGACCACCGTCCAATGCGCCTGCGGATTCAGAAAGAGGCGGCCGGCAAGCGCTTCCTCAACCTGTATTGCTACACCGCAACCGCCAGCGTTCACGCGGCCAAGGGCGGTGCACGCAGCACCACCAGCGTCGACCTGTCGAAAACCTATCTGGATTGGGCGCGTCGCAACCTGTCGCTGAACGGTTTCTCCGACAAGAACCGCCTGGAGCAGGGCGACGTGATGGCCTGGCTGGAAGCCAACCGTGACGAGTTCGACATGATCTTTATCGATCCGCCGACCTTCTCCAACTCCAAGCGCATGGAAGGGATCTTCGACGTGCAGCGTGACCACGTGCAGTTGCTGGACCTGGCCATGGCCCGCCTGGCGCCGGGTGGCGTGTTGTATTTCTCCAACAACTTCCGCAAGTTCCAGCTCGAAGAAAACCTCGAGGCGCGCTATGCCGTCGAGGAGATCACCGCACAAACCATCGACCCGGACTTTGCCCGTAACGGCAAGATCCACCGCGCCTGGAAAATCATGGCGCGCTGAGGCCTGATTGGATCCACAGAGCCTTGATTTTTCGGGGTTCTGTGGTGTTTTTGCGCTAGCTAATCTAATGGCTAATAGCTATAACTTCACTCAAAGCCAAGGTGACGCCAAAGCACGCCGGCGTTTTGAGTTTTGTTTATGCCGTTGCACGCCGTACGACCCAAGATCCTGGGCTTGATCAGTGAAGATGTTTCGGCCTGGCTCGTTGCGCTGCTGGTGTTGCTGGCCGGCGGCGCACTGACGGGGCTGCTCGCCTGGGCCAGCTTCAATGCGCACCATCAGCAGATGACGCAGCGTTTCCAAATGCTGGTCAACGAACGCAAGAGCCGGATCTCCGAGCGTTTCGACGATCAGGAACAGCGCCTTGATAGCCTGCGGCGTTTCTTCGTCAACTCCGAGTCGGTTTCCCGTGAAGAGTTCGACGGCTTTACCAAAGCACTGTTGCACAGAACTCAGGCCTACGCCTGGGCGCCGCGGGTTGCCCGCAGTGAGCGTTCCGCGTTCGAGCAACGGGTGCGCGAGCAAGGTAAAGCAGGGTTTTCCATCCGCGATCTGACACCTTCCGCCACGTTGCAACCTGCCGCCGAGCGCGATGAATACGCGCCGGTGTTGTACAGCCAGGCGCTAGACTCAAAAGGCGCGCCGCTGGGTTTTGATTTGCTCTCGGAACCGATACGCCAGGCAACCCTGCAAAGGGCCCGCGACCTCAACGCGATGGCGGTGTCCGAGCCCACGCTGCTGATTGGCATCGATCCTGAGTATGCCCGTGGCGTGCTGCTGGTCGAGCCGGTTTTGCGCGATACCGCAGGGCCTGCTCATGACACCGCACCCCTTGGTTATGTGCTGGCAGTGATCAGCATGCGTCAGTTGGTGGCCGATGGTTTTCCGTTGCCCAGTCAGGACAACCTTGTGGTGCAGATTCGTGGTCGGGCGCAGGACGGTCAGGCGCAAGCGCTCTATGAATCGACCAACCCAGTGGCGAATCAGCCGTTGCATTACAGCTCGATGTTGCGACTGGGCGATCGTGTCTACGATCTTGATATTCGCACCAGCAGCGTGTTCGAACATGCCAATCGTTCGGCGGTTGCCAGCCTGATCGTGATGGGGGGGCTGTTGAGCGTGCTGCTCAGCGCCTTGCTCTACATTCTGGTCAGTCAACGGCAACGAGCGCTGGCGCTGGTGGAGCAGCGCACTCGCGAGTTGCGCCTGCGAGAACAGGAGTTGAGCGGCGCTCATGGTCAGTTACGCGGGGTGTTGGACGCGGCGACCCAGGTGGCGGTGATTGCCACCAACCTGCGCGGTGTCATCACCACCTTCAATGCCGGTGCCGAGCACATGCTCGGCTATCGCAGTGTCGATGTATTGGGGCATGCGACCCTGGAAAGCTTGCATCTGCCCGCTGAGCTGGAGGCGCGAGCCGTCGAGCTCAGTCAGCGTTACTGCAAACCGGTGCCAAGCTGCCAGGCGATGCTGGTGGAAGGTGGTGAAGCGGGTGGGCATGAAGCGCGTGAGTGGACCTTGGTGCGCCAGGACGGCAGCCATCTGACGGTGAACATGCTCGCCACCGCGATGCTTGATGAGCAGGGGCTGTGGGTCGGGAATCTGGCGATCTGCATCGACATTACCGAGCGCAAGCGGGTGCATGAGGCATTGGCGGCGCGCGATTTGCTGCTCAAGAAACTCAGCGCTCATGTGCCGGGCGGCATTTATCAATTCAAGATGGCGGCAGACGGGCGCTTCAGTGTGATCTACGCCAGTGATGGCATCCGCGATATTTACGAAATCGACCCGGACGTGCTGCAACAGAACGCCGAGGCCATTTTCGAGCGGATCCATTCGCAGGACGTCGCTCGGGTGCGTGCCTCGATCCGGGTCTCTTCGTTAAAGCTCAGCCCGTGGCGCGAGGAGTACCGCGTGCAGTTGCCGGTCCGTGGCCTGCGTTGGGTACGCGTTGAGGCAACACCTGAAGAGCTGCCCGGCGGCGGGGTGTTGTGGCATGGCTACATTTCGGATATTTCCGACCTCAAGCGGGTCGAGGAAGAGCTGCGCGCCTTGTCGGTGGCCGACTCGCTGACCGGCATTCACAATCGACGCTATTTCCAGGAGCGGTTGACCATGGAAATGGCCCGGGTCGAGCGAGGTGTCGGGGAATTGGCGGTGATCATGCTGGATATCGATCACTTCAAGCGCATCAATGATGTGCACGGCCATGCGGCCGGCGATCGGGTGTTGCAGGCGATCTGTCAGCGCATCCGCCACCGTTTGCGGCGCACCGATGTGTTCTGTCGCCTGGGAGGCGAGGAATTCATGGTGCTGTGTCCGGACACCAACGGGCAGCATGCCCATGCGTTGGCCGTCGAGTTATGGCAGAGCTTGCGCAATACGCCGATCGACGGCCTGGGCACGGTGACTGCCAGCTTTGGTATCGCCAGCTGGCGTTCCGGAGAGGGGGCTGATGCCTTGCTACTGCGCGCTGACTCGGGGGTTTATGCGGCGAAGCAGGCCGGGCGGGATCGGGTTGAGATGGAACTGGTGTAGGCCGGTTCAGGTTTGTGTGGCGAGGGAGCTTGCTCCCGTTGGGGCGCGAAGCGGCCCGGAAGGCGATGATCGAGTTGGGTCAGATGTATCTGATTTGTTGATTTTGCGGCTGCTGCGCAACCGAGCCGGGAGCAAGCTCCCTCGCCACAGTTGCGCAGTGTTTAAGTGCGGCTTAAAGCGCCGACTCGGCCGTTGCCAGTTTCGGCTGGCGGTACAGGTCCAGCAACACCTGGTCGAGCACCGTATGCGCACCAAAAGGCGCCGGGTCGTTGAGGATCGCGACCACCGCCCAGGTGTTGCCGTTGTTGTCGCGGCTGAAACCGGCGATGGCGCGCACGGTGTTCAGGGTACCGGTCTTGACGTGTGCTTCACCCCGCATTGCGGTGGTCTTGAGGCGTTTGCGCATGGTGCCGTCCATGCCGCTGATCGGCAGCGAACTGACGAACTCGGCCGAGTACGGGCTTCTCCAGGCCGCTTGCAGCATGCTCGCCATTTCACGGGCGCTGACCCGTTCGGCACGCGACAGGCCCGAGCCGTTCTCCATCACCAGGTGCGGCGCGGTGATGCCTTTCTTCGCCAGCCACTGACGCACTACGCGTTGTGCGGCTTTGGCATCGTCAGCATCGGCATCGGTGCGGTATTTCGCGCCCAGGCTGAGGAACAGCTGCTGAGCCATGGTGTTGTTACTGTATTTGTTGATATCGCGGATGATTTCCGCCAGGTCCGGCGAGAACGCCCGCGCCAGTACCTTGGCATCCTTTGGTACGGCGGCCAGACGATCCTTGCCCTGGATGCTGCCACCCAGTTCCTGCCAGATCGCCCGTACGGCGCCGGCGGTGTAGGTCGCATGATCGAGCAGCGAAAGGTAAGTCTGCGAGCTGCAACCGTCGGCCAACTGGCCCGCAACCGTCACGGACACGCTGCCGTCGGCCTGGGTCACCGGGTTGTAGCGCACGCCCCCGGAACACTGTTTGCCGCTGAGCGCTTTGACCTGGTTGTCGATGCGAATGCTGGCGATCGGCGGTTCGACCGACACCAGAACCTTGCCCGAATCGTTGCGAGCAACGAAACGCAGGGCCTTGAGGTTGACCATCAGCGCGTCGGGCTTGACCAGGAACGGCTTGTTCTCGTCTTTACCATCGTCATTGAATTCAGGAAGTTGCGGCTGGACGAAGAAGCTGCGGTCCAGCACCAGGTCACCGGTGACTTGCTGCACGCCATTGGCCCGCAGGTCACGCATCAGCAGCCAGAGTTTTTCCATGTTCAGCTTTGGATCGCCGCCACCCTTGAGGTACAGGTTGCCGTGGAGGATGCCGCCATTGAGGGTGCCGTCGGTGTAGAACTCRGTTTTCCACTGGTGGTTCGGGCCAAGCATTTCCAGCGCGGCGTAGGTGGTGACCAGTTTCATGGTCGAGGCCGGATTGACTGAAACGTCAGCGTTGAAGACCGTCGGTGTGCCCGGGCCGTTGAGCGGAATCATCACCAGCGACAGGGCGCTGTCCTGCAACTTGCTGGCTTTGAGTGCTTTTTCAACGCTGGGTGGCAGGGTGGTGTTGACTGGGGCAGCGGAAACAGGGAAGGCCAGCGGCACAAGCAGGCTGGCAAGAAGCAATGGACGCAAAGATTTGATCATCTGAAATAAAACCCTACAGCCGAGGGGAAAAAGATGAGGGCATGAGAATAATTTCCCTCGGTGGTCGCGAAAGTGTCGGCATTATGCCCCAAGGAGTAGCGGCTTGTGCCGTATCCAGAAGGCCGAATCCGCTATTTTTTTACCGGCGGTGGGCACAAGCAGCCAGAGAGTCGGGCAAACAACGGCTTAAACTGCTAAAGTGCTGCCCGTTATTACTTTTGAGGATTGTTCCAATGGCGACTAACCGTTCCCAGCGTCTGCGCAAAAAGCTTTGCGTCGATGAATTTCAAGAGCTGGGTTTTGAACTGAACCTGGATTTCAAAGAAGGTCTGGCTGATGARGCTGTTGACGCTTTCCTCGACGCGTTTCTGAAAGAAGCCATGGAAGCAAACGGCCTCGGCTACGTTGGCGGCGACGACTTCGGTCTGGTTTGCCTGCAAAAACGTGGCTCGGTCAGCGCAGAACAACGCGCCGCCGTTGAAGCCTGGCTGAAAGCCCGCACCGAGCTGACCAGCGTAGAAGTCAGCCCGTTGCTGGACGTTTGGTACCCGGAAAAGCCGATCAATCCGGTAGCCTGATGTTCAAAAAAACGGCGACCTGAAGGTCGCCGTTTTTTTTTTCGTTTCAGGCGTTGCGCCAGTTCAGAATCGTCAGCGTCACCACCCCCGCCACAATTCCCCAAAATGCCGAACCAATGGAAAACAGCGTCAGCCCCGACGCAGTGACCATAAAGGTGATCAATGCCGCTTCACGTTCCTTCACTTGCGCCATGGCGATGCTCAGGCCGTTGATGATCGAGCCGAATAGCGCCAACGCGGCAATCGACAGCACCAGCTCTTTTGGCAAGGCGGCGAACAGCGCTGCGAGCGTTGCGCCAAAGACCCCGGCAATCCCGTAGAAAATCCCGCACCAGACGGCCGCGGTGTAGCGCTTGTTGCGATCTTCGTGGGCATGCGGCCCGGTGCAGATTGCGGCGCTGATCGCTGCCAGGTTGATCCCGTGGGAGCCAAATGGCGCCAGCAACAGTGAGGCGATGCCGGTGGTGGTGATCAGCGGCGAGGCCGGCACGTTGTAGCCGTCGGCGCGCAACACGGCGATGCCGGGCATGTTCTGCGAGGTCATGGCCACCACGAACAATGGAATACCGATGCTGATGGTTGCCGCGAGGGAGAAGTGTGGGGTGGTCCAGACCGGGGTGGCCACTTCCAGATGAAAACCGCTGAAATCCAGCAGGCCCATGACGCCGGACAGTGCCGTGCCGATCAGCAGCGCCGCCAGCACTGCATAACGCGGCGACAGGCGCTTGACCACCAGATAGGTGAAAAACATCCCCAATACCAGGCCGGTGCGGTGCTGAGCAGCGACGAAAATTTCACTGCCGATCTTGAACAGAATCCCCGCCAGCAACGCTGCCGCCAGTGACGCAGGAATGCGTTTGACCAGGCGTTCGAAGCTGCCGGTCATGCCGCAAAGGGTGACGAGCACGGCGCAAGTGATGTAGGCGCCAATCGCCTCGCCGTAGGTCACGCCCGACAGGCTGGTGATCAGCAGCGCCGCACCGGGCGTCGACCAGGCAATGGTGATCGGTGTGCGATAACGTAAGGACAAACCGATCGAGCACACCGCCATGCCAATCGAAATCGCCCAGATCCACGATGAAATTTGCCCGCTGGTCAGGCCCGCCGCCTGGCCGGCCTGGAACATCAGCACCAGTGAGCTGGTGTAGCCGGTCATCATGGCGATGAACCCGGCGACGATGGCCGAAGGTGAAGTGTCGGCCAACGGGCGAAGTTGCGCGTGAGTGGCGTCGGTCATGGCGCGGTGTTCCTTGTTCTTGATATACGAATAAAGTCCGCTGCCACCCGCGTGGCGAGGGAGCTTGCTCCCGCTCGGCCGCGTAGCGGTCGTAATGTGTGAGCGAGGTTATCTGAATAAACGAGTCGGCAGGTTTCAGGACTGCTGTGCAGTCCAACGGGAGCAAGCTCCCTCGCCACGGGCCATGTGTTCAAGCCTAAACTTAAACATGGCAGCTCGTTGCAATACAGCCGGGGGCGTATGTGGCCGTACAGTCGTGTTGCCACCAGCGGTTGTGTACAATGTGCTGTGTTTTTTACGCAATACTTGCCAGCGACCCTCTGTGACGTATTACAGTCACAGTCAATTCGCCGCAGTTCTCCCGACTCGAGTGCCCATGAACGAACAGTTGCAGCCCCTCAAGAAACAACCGCGAGCAGGCAAAGCCGGCCGCAGCGGAACCCAGGACGATATCGTCTATGCGCATATCTTCGAGGCCATCCTCGAACAGCGCCTGGCGCCCGGTACAAAGTTGAGCGAAGAGGCGCTGGGAGAAATTTTCGGGGTCAGTCGCACCATCATTCGCCGCGCGCTGTCGCGTCTGGCCCACGAAGGCGTGGTGCTGTTGCGGCCCAACCGGGGTGCCGTGGTTGCCAGCCCGAGTGTCGAAGAAGCCCGTCAGGTATTCATGGCGCGGCGTCTGGTAGAGAAGGCGATCACTGAACTGGCAGTCGTACACGCGACGGCCGAACAGATTGCCGAGCTGCGGCAAATGGTCAACGACGAGCGCGACAGCTTCTCCCGTGGCGACCGCGGTGCCGGTATCCGTCTGTCTGGCGAGTTTCACCTGAAGCTGGCCGAGGCGGCGAAGAACGCCCCGCTGATCAGCTTCCAGCGCAGCCTGGTGTCGCAGACTTCCTTGATCATCGCCCAGTATGAAAGCGGTAACCGCTCGCACTGTTCCTACGATGAACACACTCAGCTGATCGATGCCATCGAGGCCCGCGATGCCGACCTGGCGGTGAACCTGATGATGCATCACATGGATCACATCGACAGCAAGCTCAACCTCGACGAAGAAAGCGCCTCGGACGATTTGCACGCGGTGTTCTCGCACCTGTTGCAGACCAAAAAGCCAGGGCGGCCGACCGCCAAGCTTTGATAGACCGCGGCGCGCCTATCGCGAGCAGGCTCGCTCCCACAGGGTTTTGTGCTGAATACAAATTCTGTAACCACTGAAGATCAACTGTGGGAGCGAGCCTGCTCGCGATGGCGGTCTGACAGACGATAAAAAAATCCCCCGCAACCGAATGGCTGCGGGGGATTTTTTATTTCTGGAAAAACTTAACGCTGGTGCACCAGGCTCCCCGCCGCATACGTCTGCAACACCGTCCGGTCATCCCCCAGTGTCATCAGCACAAACAGCGTCTCGGCGATGCTCTTGGCCTGTTTCAAGCGATAGCCGAGCAGCGGCGTGGCGTTGTAGTCCAGCACCAGGAAGTCGGCGTCGGTGCCCGGTTGCAGGGTGCCGATCTTGTCTTCCAGGCGCAGTGCGCGGGCACCGCCAAGGGTTGCCAGGTACAGCGATTTGAACGGGCTCAGGCGTGCGCCTTGCAGCTGCATGACTTTGTAGGCTTCATTCAGGGTTTGCAGCAGCGAAAAGCTGGTGCCGCCGCCAACGTCAGTGCCCAGGCCGACGTTCAGGTTGTGTTTTTCGGCCATCGGCAGGTTGAACAGGCCACTGCCGAGGAAGAAGTTCGAGGTCGGGCAGAAGGCGATCGCCGAACCGGTTTCGGCCAGGCGCGCGCATTCGTCATCGCACAGGTGCACACCGTGCGCGAATACCGAACGTTCGCCGAGCAGTTTGTAGTGGTCGTAGACGTCCAGGTAGCCCTTGCGCTCCGGGAACAGTTCCTTGACCCATTGAACTTCCTGCAGGTTTTCACTGATGTGGGTCTGCATGTACAGGTCGGGGTATTCGCTGAGCAACTGGCCGGCCAGGGCCAGTTGTTCCGGGGTGCTGGTCGGTGCAAAACGAGGCGTCACCGCGTAGTGCAATCGACCCTTGCCGTGCCAGCGCTCGATCAGCGCCTTGCTGTCGACATAGCTGGATTCGGCGGTGTCGGTCAGGTAGTCCGGCGCGTTGCGGTCCATCATCACCTTGCCGGCGATCATCCGCAGGTCGAGCTTTTCGGCGGCTTCGAAGAACGAGTCCACCGATTGTGGGTGCACGCTGCCGAACACCAGTGCGGTGGTGGTGCCGTTGCGCAGCAGCTCCTTGATGAAGATACCGGCGACTTCTTCGGCGTGGGCCTTGTCGGCGAACTGGCTTTCGCACGGGAAGGTGTAGGTGTTGAGCCAGTCCAGCAGTTGTTCGCCGTAGGCGCCGACCATACCGGTTTGCGGCAGGTGGATGTGCGTATCGATGAAGCCCGGGGTGATCAGCGCATCCTGGTAATGGCTGACTTGAATGTCGGCGGGCAGGCTGGCGAGCAACTCGCTGGCGTGGCCGATGGCGCTGATCTGGCCGTTTTCAGTCACCAGCAAGCCGTCTTCGAAATACTCGTAGGAGGCTTCGATACCCACCACGGCTGGGTCGGCGATGCTGTGCAGAATGGCGGCACGGTAGGCTTTGCGAGTCAAAGGCATTGTCGTTCTCGGTTCGTGGCTTTTTAGTTCGAAGCGTGACTGCGGCGCGAGGCGGGCAGCAGTTTGGCAATAGGTTCGGCTTTCGTGCTGTGCGCGCCGAAATTCGCGTTATAGGTGGCGATGATTTCGCCAGCGATGGAGATGGCGATTTCCACCGGCAATTTGCCTTTGACCTCACCCAGGCCCATCGGGCAGCGCATGCGTTGCAGCACGGCGTTGTCGAAACCGCGCTCGCGCAGGCGGTGTTCGAATTTCACCCGTTTGGTCTTCGAGCCGATCAGGCCGAAGTAGGCGAAGTCGTTGCGCTTGAGGATCGCCGCGGTGAGTTCCAGGTCGAGCTGGTGATTGTGAGTCATGACGATGCAGTAACTGCCAGCGGGCAGGTCGTCGATTTCGTCCACCGGTTCTTCGGCGACGATTTTACGTACGCCGTGGGGGATCTGTTCGGGGAACTCGGCCTCCCGCGAATCGATCCAGCGCACGCGGYAGGGCAGGCTGGCCAGCAACGGCACCAGCGCCCGACCGACGTGGCCGGCACCGAATACAGCGATCTGTACCTGTACCTGGCCCATGGGCTCGAACAGCAACACCGTGACGCCACCGCAGCATTGACCGAGGCTGGCGCCGAGGGTGAAACGCTCCAGGTGGGTGTCCTGTTTGCCGCTGGCAAGCATCTCCCGGGCGACCTGCATCGCCTTGTATTCCAGATGCCCGCCACCGATGGTGTCGAACGCCTGCGTGGCGCTGACGACCATTTTCGAACCGGCATTGCGCGGCGTCGAACCGAGCTCTTCGATGATGGTCACCAACACGCAGGGCTCACCCTGGTTTTGCAGGTCGGCGAGGGCGTCGATCCAGTTGTACATGTTCACCTCAACATCTGCGTTGTCTGTTCGGGCCTCATCGCGAGCAGGCTCGCTCCCACATTGGATTTGTACAGGTCCAACAATCAGCACATAACCCTGTGGGAGCGAGCCTGCTCGCGATTGGCCGCGACGCGGTCTTTACAGCGAAGCCAGCTCGGTTTCGGCTTCCACGGCTTTCACCGCCTTCAACTGGCGCATCTGCTCACAGCCCCACAACACCCGCTCCGGTGTGGCCGGCGCGTCGACTTTTGGTTGATGCCGGTAATCGCCCAGGCTCGCCACCGCATCCTTGATCGCACACCAGGCGGCGATGCCCAGCATGAACGGCGGCTCGCCTACGGCTTTGGAGTGGAACACCGTGTCTTCCGGGTTCTTGCGGTTTTCCACCAGCTTGACCCGCAAATCCAGCGGCATGTCGGCGACCGCCGGGATCTTGTAGCTGGCCGGGCCGTTGGTCATCAGTTTGCCCTTGGCATTCCAGACCAGCTCTTCCATGGTCAGCCAGCCCATGCCCTGGATGAAGCCACCCTCGACCTGGCCCATGTCGATGGCCGGGTTCAGCGAAGCGCCGACGTCATGCAGGATGTCGGTGCGGAGCATTTTGTATTCGCCGGTCAGGGTGTCGACGATCACCTCGGCGCAGGCTGCGCCAAACGCGTAGTAGTAGAACGGCCGGCCGCGAGCCTGGCTACGGTCGTAGTAGATTTTCGGGGTCTTGTAGAAGCCGGTGCTGGACAGCGACACCTGGGCGAAATACGCCTGCTGGATCAGTTCTTCGAAGGTCAGGATCTGATCGCGAACCCGCACGTGGCCGTTGTGAAACTCCACGTCTTCTTCGCTGACCGCATACTTGCGCGCGGCAAATTCCACCAGGCGTTGCTTGATGATTTCGGCGGCGTTTTGCGCAGCCTTGCCGTTCAGGTCGGCACCGCTGGACGCGGCGGTCGGCGAGGTGTTCGGCACTTTGTCGGTGTTGGTCGCGGTGATCTGCACACGGTCGATTTCAACCTGGAACACTTCGGCCACGACTTGCGCGACTTTGACGTTCAGGCCCTGGCCCATTTCGGTGCCGCCGTGGTTCAGATGAATGCTGCCGTCGGTGTAGACGTGAATCAGCGCACCGGCCTGATTGAGGAAGCTGGCAGTGAAGGAAATACCGAATTTAACCGGGGTCAGCGCCAGGCCTTTTTTCAGGATCGGGCTGTTGGCGTTGTAGCGGCGGATCGCTTCGCGGCGTTCGGCGTACTGGCTGCTTTCTTCCAGCTCGGCGGTGATTTCCTCGAGCATGTTGTGCTCGACGGTCTGGTAGTAATGGGTGACGTTGCGCTCGGTCTTGCCGTAGTAGTTGGCCTTGCGCACGGCCAGCGGATCGAGGCCCAGATGACGGGCGATGGCGTCCATCACTTCTTCGATGGCGACCATTCCTTGCGGGCCACCAAAGCCACGATAGGCGGTGTTCGATGCGGTGTTGGTCTTGCAGCGATGACCGTTGATGGTCGCGTCGCCCAGGTAGTACGAGTTGTCCGAGTGGAACATCGCCCGGTCGACGATCGACGCCGACAGGTCCGGTGAACAACCGCAGTTGCCGGCCAGTTCCAGCTGGATGCCGTGCAGGCGTCCGCTGTCGTCGAAGCCCACATCGTATTCAATGTAGAACGGGTGACGCTTGCCGGTCATCAGCATGTCTTCGACCCGTGGCAGACGCATTTTGGTCGGCTGCCCGGTCAGGTGCGCAATTACCGCGCAGAGACAGGCGGGGCTGGCGGCCTGGGTTTCCTTGCCGCCAAAGCCGCCGCCCATGCGGCGCATGTCGACGACGATTTTGTTCATCGACACGTCGAGCACTTCCGCCACCAGTTTCTGCACTTCGGTGGGGTTCTGGGTCGAGCAGTAGACGATCATGCCGCCGTCTTCGGTCGGCATCACCGAAGAGATCTGGGTTTCCAGATAGAAGTGTTCCTGGCCGCCGATGTGCAGCGTGCCTTGAATCCGGTGCTCGGCGGTCGCCAGCGCAGTGGCTGAATCTCCGCGCTTGTGGGTGTGGCTGTCCAGCACGAAATGGCGTTTGCGCAGGGCTTCGACCACGTCGAGCACCGGCTCCAGATCTTCGTATTCGATGATCGCGGCCATTGCCGCCTTGCGTGCGGTTTCCAGATCTTTCGCGGCCACCGCGAGCACCGGTTGACCGACGAATTGTACGTCGTCGATGGCCAGCAATGGGTCGCCCGGCAACAATGGACCGATGTCTTTCAGGCCCGGCACGTCTTCATGGGTAATGGCGATGCGCACGCCTTCAAAGGCGTAGCAGGGCTGGGTGTCGATGCTGATTATTTTCGCGTGGGCGCGGTCGGAGAGCCGTGCGTAAACGTGCAGCTGATTCGGGAATTCCAGTCGATCGTCGATGTACTGCGCTTCACCGGACACGTGTTTGTCGSCGCTGTCGTGCTTGACGCTGCGACCGACACCGGTGGTCAGGTCCTTGGCAAACAGTTCGGCCAGTTCGGCTTGGGTCTTCTCGACTTTGTGATGGTTAGACATAAGCGGTCACCCGAGTCTCGATGTGCGGTGTTTGCAGTTCGATGAAGTATTTACGCAGCAGGTTCTGCGCGCTGAGCAGGCGGTATTCCTTGCTCGCACGGAAGTCCGTGAGCGGTGTGAAGTCTTGCGCAAGGGCGGCGCAGGCACGTTCGACCGTTGTCTGCCCTTGAGAAAGTGAACTCCACTGCGCGCCGAGCAGTGCGGCTTCGCAGCTTTTCGCGCGTTTCGGCGTCGCAGCCATGCCGCCGAACGCGACGCGGGCGTCGGTAACCACGCCGTTTTCGATGCGCAGGTTGAATGCCGCGCAGACCGCGGAAATGTCATCGTCCAGACGCTTGGAGACCTTGTAGGCGCGGAACAGTTGTTCAGCGCTGGCGCGCGGCACGATGATCTTTTCGATGAACTCGCTTTCCTGGCGCGCAGTGACCCGGTAATCGATGAAGTAGTCTTCCAGCGCCAGGGTGCGACGGGTTTCGCCTTTGCACAGCACGATCTGTGCGCCCAGAGCGATCAGCAGCGGAGGCGAGTCACCAATCGGCGAGGCGTTGCCGATATTGCCGCCCAGGGTGCCCTGATTGCGGATTTGCAAGGAGGCGAAACGTTGCAGCAATTCGCCGAAGTCCGGGTACTCGGCCTTGAGGGCGTCGTAGCAATCGGAGAGGGCGGTAGCGGCGCCGATTTCCAGGCGATCGTCAAAGCGCTCGATGCGCTTCATTTCTGCGACGTTGCCGACGTAGATCATTACCGGCAGCGTGCGGTGGAACTGGGTCACTTCCAGTGCCAGGTCGGTACCGCCGGCCAACAGTCTGGCTTGCGGATAAGCGTCGTAGAGGTCGGCCAGATCGGCGACGGTCAGTGGCACCAGGCAGCGTTTATCGCCGCTGTTCAGTTCACCGGTGTCGGTCGGCGCAATGGCTTTCAGGCGAGCGATGGTTTCGGCTTCGCGGGCATCGAACTGGTCGGGCTGTCTGGCACTGCACACTTGTTCGGCGGCGGCGAGGATCGGCCGGTAGCCGGTGCAGCGGCAAAGGTTGCCGGCGAGGGCTTCGTGGGCTTTATGGGAATCGGCGTGATCGCTGTTTTTCTGCAGGGCGAACAACGACATGACGAAGCCCGGTGTGCAGAAGCCGCACTGTGAGCCGTGGCACTCGACCATGGCTTTTTGCACGCTGTGCAGCTTGCCTTGGTGTTTGAGGTCTTCGACGCTGATCAGCTGTTTGCCGTGCAGCGACGACACAAACGTCAGGCAGGAATTGAGGCTGCGATAGCGAATGTGTTCGTGGCCGCTGTCATCGGTCTGCAATTCACCGACCACCACCGTACACGCGCCACAGTCACCGCTGGCGCAACCTTCTTTGGTACCGGGTTTGCCCAAATGTTCGCGCAGATAGTTCAGCACGGTCAGGTTCGGGTCCAGGGCGTGCTCGCTACGGAGTTCCTGGTTAAGTAAAAACTGGATCACGGAAGGCCTCGCAGACTCATTATTGTTGTTAACCGACGAACCTGAATTTATCAGGTCTGACTTTTCGGTCAATGATTTTCTGACTTAAAGGTCAGGAAATTCGCTTTTGCCGATCAACAACGGCTTCTTTCATTATTGACCCTCGCGGGATACCTCGCTTTTTGCTTGAATCGTGCCAAATTCCGCTGGCTGGGCCCTGCGCCATCACCCCGCAAGTGCGCTACACTGCGCCGCTTGTGCAGATCGAAGAGTTTGAAGGAAAACCATGACGTTCAAGGCGCCGGACAGCCTCGCCGAGCAAATAGCTCACCACCTCGCCGAACGCATCATTCGCGGCGACCTCAAGCCCGGAGAGCGCATCCAGGAACAGAAGGTCACCCTGGCCCTCAATGTCAGCCGCGGCTCGGTTCGCGAAGCCTTGCTGATTCTCGAGCGCCGGCACCTGATCGCCATCCTGCCGCGTCGTGGTGCTCATGTGACCGAACTCACCGCACACAAGGTGCAGAGCCTGTGCACGCTGATGAGCGAGCTGTACATCCTGCTCGGTAATTCAGTGGCCAGTGGCTGGCAGGTCCAGGCCGACATGGCGCCGTTCCTGCAAATCCAGCAGCGCCTGAGCGCCAGTTACGAGCGTCAGGACATCCGCGCTTTTGTCGAAGACAGTTTCAGCGTGATGCGGGCGGCGTACCCATTCGCCAATAACCCGTACTTGCAGGAAACCGTCGAGAACCTGCAACCGGCCATGAGCCGTGCGTATTTTCTCGCCCTGGAACAGCGCAAGGCCGAGATGAGTGAGTTCCTCGAGCTGTTCGAGCGCTTGCTCGCGGCCGTGCTGGCTCGTGATTTGCCAGAGATTCGCGTCGTGCTCTCGGCTTATGCCCGGCGCAGTTGCGATCTGGTGCTGTCTGCCTTGCCGGTTGCCTGAGCGTGCGGCTCAAGTGCATCAAACTGGCGGGGTTCAAATCCTTCGTCGACCCGACCACGGTAAACTTCCCCAGTAACATGGCGGCGGTGGTCGGGCCCAATGGTTGCGGCAAATCGAACATCATCGACGCCGTACGCTGGGTGATGGGCGAGAGCTCGGCCAAGAACTTGCGCGGCGAGTCGATGACCGACGTCATCTTCAACGGCTCCACCAGTCGCAAACCGGTGAGCCAGGCGAGCATCGAACTGGTGTTCGACAACTCCGACGGCACGTTGCTCGGCGAGTACGCGGCCTACGCGGAAATCTCCATTCGCCGTAAAGTCACCCGCGACAGCCAGACCACGTATTACCTCAACGGGACCAAATGCCGTCGCCGCGATATCACCGACATTTTTCTCGGTACCGGCCTGGGCCCGCGCAGCTACTCGATCATCGAACAGGGGATGATCTCCAAGCTGATCGAGTCCAAGCCGGAAGACCTGCGTAACTTTATTGAAGAAGCGGCGGGGATCTCCAAGTACAAGGAGCGCCGGCGCGAGACCGAAAACCGTATCCGTCGCACCCACGAAAACCTTGAGCGCCTGACCGACCTGCGTGAAGAGCTGGAACGTCAGCTCGAACGCCTGCATCGTCAGGCCCAGGCCGCCGAGAAGTATCAGGAATACAAAGCCGAAGAGCGTCAGCTCAAGGCGCAGCTGTCGGCGCTACGCTGGCAGGCATTGAACGAACAGGTCGGCCAGCGCGAAGCAATCATCGGCAACCAGGAAATCAGTTTCGAGGCCCTGGTCGCTGAACAGCGCAATGCCGATGCGAGCATCGAGCGGCTGCGCGACGGTCATCACGACCTGTCTGAGCGCTTCAATCTGGTGCAGGGCCGTTTCTATTCGGTCGGCGGCGATATCGCCCGGGTCGAGCAAAGCATCCAGCACGGTCAGCAGCGTTTGCGTCAGTTGCAGGACGATTTGAAGGAAGCCGAGCGTTCGCGCCTGGAAACCGAGTCGCACCTGGGCCACGACCGCACCTTGCTGGCGACCCTCGGCGAAGAGCTGGACATGCTCACGCCCGAGCAGGAAGTCACCAGCGCCGCTGCTGAAGAGGCCGCCGCCGCGCTGGAAGAATCCGAAACCACCATGCACGGCTGGCAGGAGCAGTGGGACAGTTTCAACCTGCGCTCGGCCGAGCCACGGCGTCAGGCCGAAGTCCAGCAGTCGCGCATCCAACAGCTGGAAACCAGCATGGAACGCCTGGCCGAGCGCCAACGTCGCTTGGCCGAAGAGCGCGACCTGTTGTCGGCAGCACCGGAAGACGCGGCGATCCTTGATCTGAGCGAACAGCTTGCCGCCAGTGAAGCAACCCTCGAAGATTTGCAGGCCAGCGAAGAAGCGCAGGTCGAGCGGCTTGAGCAGTTGCGTCAGGAACTGCAGCTGGCCCTGCAAAACCAGCAGCAGGCGCAGGGCGACTTGCAACGGCTCAACGGGCGCCTGGCCTCGCTGGAGGCGTTGCAGCAAGCGGCGCTTGATCCGGGCACCGGCGCCGCCGAGTGGTTGCGTGAACAGCGTCTGGCCGAACGTCCGCGTCTGGCTGAAGGCTTGAAGGTTGAAGCGGGTTGGGAGCTGGCGGTGGAAACCGTGCTCGGTGCCGACCTGCAAGCAGTGCTGGTCGATGACTTCGCGGGCTTCGATCTGTCCGGCTTTGCCCAAGGCGATCTGCGTTTGCTCAGCCCAGCCAGCGATGGTGTGCGGATCCCCGGCAGCCTGCTCGACAAGGTTGAGGCGCAGATCGATCTGTCGCCATGGCTGGGACAGGTCAAGCCGGTGGACAGTCTTGAACAGGCGCTGTCGCTGCGTGGTCAATTGTCGGTCGGCGAAAGCCTGATCAGCCGTGATGGCTACTGGGTTGGGCGGCACTTCTTGCGGGTGCGCCGCGCCAGTGAGGCCGAGAGCGGCATGTTGGCGCGCGGGCAGGAAATCCAGCGTCTGGGGCTTGAGCGCGAAGAGCGCGAAGCCACCGTCGAGACGCTGGAAACCACCCTGCAAAACCTGCGCGCCCAGCAGCGTCAGCAAGAGAATGGCCGCGAACACCTGCGCCGTTTGCTGCAAGACGAAGCGCGCCAGCAAGGCGAGTTGAAAGCTCAGCTGTCGGCCGGTAAAGCCAAGGCCGAGCAACTGACGTTACGCCGTACGCGGCTCGACGAAGAGCTCGGTGAATTGGCGGAGCAACGCGCGCTGGAACATGAACAGATTGGCGAGTCGCGCCTGCAATTGCAGGAAGCCCTCGACAGCATGGCGATCGACACCGAACAGCGCGAGCTGCTGCTGGCTCAGCGCGACAGCTTGCGCGAGCGCCTGGATCGGGTGCGGCAGGAGGCCCGTCAGCATAAAGACCACGCGCACCAATTGGCGGTGCGTCTGGGCTCGCTCAAGGCGCAACACGATTCAACCCGTCAGGCGCTGGAACGGCTGGAATTGCAGTCCGAGCGTCTGACGGAAAAGCGCGAGCAGCTCAGTCTTAATCTGGAGGAGGGCGAAGCACCGCTGGAAGAGTTGCGGCTCAAGCTTGAAGAGTTGCTCGACAAGCGCATGAGCGTCGACGAAGAACTCAGAACCGCGCAGATCGCCCTGGAAGATGCCGACCGTGAGTTGCGTGATGCCGAGAAACGCCGCAGCCAGGCCGAGCAGCAATCACAGCTGATCCGTGGTCAACTTGAACAGCAGCGCATGGAATGGCAGGCCCTGACCGTGCGCCGCAAAACCTTGCAGGATCAATTGCTCGAAGACGGCTATGACCTGAACGGGGTGCTCGCCACCCTGGTGGCTGAAGCGAACGAAAAAGACGCCGAAGAAGAGCTCGAGCGTATTGCTGCGCGAATTCAGCGACTGGGCGCGATCAACCTCGCAGCCATCGACGAGTATCAGCAGCAGTCCGAGCGCAAGCGTTATCTGGATGCTCAGGATGCTGACCTTGTGGAAGCGCTCGATACGCTGGAAAACGTCATTCGCAAGATCGACAAGGAAACCCGCAATCGCTTCAAAGATACCTTTGATCAGATTAACGGTGGATTGCAGGCTCTTTTTCCAAAAGTTTTCGGTGGAGGCAGCGCTTATTTGGAACTGACGGGCGAAGATCTACTCGATACAGGGGTAACGATCATGGCGCGTCCGCCCGGGAAGAAGAACAGCACCATCCATTTGCTGTCAGGCGGTGAAAAAGCCCTGACGGCATTGGCACTGGTATTTGCGATCTTCAAGCTGAACCCGGCGCCGTTCTGCATGCTCGACGAAGTTGACGCACCGCTGGATGACGCTAACGTTGGACGCTATGCCCGATTGGTGAAAGAGATGTCACAAACAGTGCAGTTCATCTATATCACCCACAACAAGATCGCCATGGAAATGGCCGACCAATTGATGGGGGTCACGATGCATGAGCCTGGTTGTTCGCGTCTGGTAGCTGTGGATGTCGAGGAGGCGATGGCGATGGTGGACGCCTGAGTCATGGCGCGTAGGCCAGATATTTGCGCGAAGCAGGGATTTTTTTCCGCAGAGAATGCTGGCTAATCGACATAATGGCTGAAGCCATTGTGACTGACGGTGTAAAGTTATCTTTGGTCGTGCTAGTTTAATGTCAATTTTTCGTATGCGTGGGCAAAACGCCATTCAGAACATAGAGTTGGCGCCACGTTTTAAAGCGGTTTACAGGTTGTAAACCCCTTATTTTTCAGCATTTTTTATAGAGGCACGGGATTACATGGAAATCGGTCTGCGCGAGTGGCTGATCGTCATCGGCATTATTGTCATTGCCGGTATTCTTTTTGATGGCTGGCGGCGCATGCGCGGCGGCAAGGGCAAGCTGAAGTTTCGCCTGGACCGAAGCCTGTCCAACCTGCCGGACGAGGACAGTGGTGCCGAACTGCTGGGCCCGCCACGCGTGCTGGATACCCATAAAGAACCGCAACTCGACGAGCATGACTTGCCGTCGGTGAGCATGCCTGCCCGTGAGCCGCGTGAATCGGGCTCCAAGCGCGGCAAGCGGGGTGGCGAGCCATCCCAGGGCGACCTGAATTTGAATCTGGACCTGGATGGCGGCCCGAGCTTCAGCAGCCGTGATGATTTCCCGGACGAAACCAAGTCGTCGAGTGCTGCCGCCAATAAAGAACAGCCGCAGGCAGAAGAAGTCCTGGTCATCAGCGTGATCTGCCGTGACCCGGGTGGTTTCAAAGGCCCGGCCCTGTTGCAGAACATCCTGGAAAGCGGTCTGCGTTTTGGCGAGATGGATATCTTCCATCGTCACGAAAGCATGGCCGGCAACGGTGAAGTGCTGTTCTCCATGGCCAACGCGGTCAAGCCTGGCGTGTTCGATCTGGACGATATCGACCTGTTCAGCACCCCGGCCGTCAGCTTCTTCCTCGGCTTGCCAGGCCCGCGCCACCCGAAACAGGCCTTCGACGTGATGGTCGCGGCTGCCCGCAAACTGTCTCAGGAGCTCAATGGCGAACTGAAGGACGATCAGCGCAGCGTGCTGACCGCTCAGACCATCGAGCACTACCGTCAACGTATCGTCGAGTTCGAGCGTCGCGCCCTGACCCAGAAGCGCTGATATCGAATGGTCAAGCTCTCTATGACTAGAGAGCTTCTTGTGGCGAGGGAGCTTGCTCCCGCTGGGCTGCGAAGCGGCCCCATTCTGGTTTACGACGGCTTCGCCGCCGAGCGGGAGCAAGCTCCCTCGCCACAGAATCTGCGTCTTTACGCTATCGTATTTTGAAGATTGAGCAGCCTCGGCTGCTCTTTTGCTTTATGAGAGAGCACCCATGACCGCCGTTGAAAAACGCATTCAAGAGCTGCGCGCTGAGCTGGATCAGCACAACTACCGTTACTACGTCCTCGACGAGCCGAGCATTCCGGACGCCGAATACGATCGGCTGTTCCATGAGCTCAAGGCGCTGGAAACGGCAAACCCCGAGCTGGTCACTGTCGACTCGCCGACCCAGCGGGTTGGCGGTGCGGCGCTTGCGGCGTTCACTCAGGTGCGGCACGAAGTGCCGATGCTCAGTCTCGGCAACGCCTTCGAAGAAAACGACATGCGCGAGTTCGATCGTCGGGTCACCGAAGGTCTGGATTTGCCGGCCGGCGATTTGTTTGGCGGTGGCGCCGAGGTGGAGTACAGCTGCGAGCCGAAGCTCGATGGCCTGGCGGTCAGCTTGCTATATCAGGGCGGCATGCTGGTGCGCGGCGCCACTCGCGGCGACGGCACCACCGGTGAAGATATCAGCGTCAACGTGCGCACCGTGCGCAACATTCCGCTCAAGCTGCAGGGCAGCGGCTGGCCGTCGACCCTGGAAGTGCGCGGCGAAGTGTATATGTCCAAGGCCGGTTTCGATCGCCTGAACGCCGCGCAACTGGAAGCCGGCGGCAAGACCTTCGCCAACCCGCGCAACGCCGCGGCAGGCAGCTTGCGTCAGCTGGATTCGAAGATTACCGCCAGTCGTCCGCTGGAGTTCTGCTGCTACGGTCTTGGCCAGGTCTCGGCCGAGATTGCCGACACGCACGTTGGCAATCTGCAACAACTCAAACAATGGGGCTTGCCGGTCAGTCACGAGTTGAAACTGGCCAAGGGCATCGCTGAATGCCTGGATTACTACCGCGATATCGGCGAGCGCCGCAACGCGCTGCCTTATGAAATCGATGGCGTGGTGTTCAAGGTCAACAACCTCGCCTCGCAGCGTGAGCTGGGCTTTCGTGCTCGCGAGCCGCGCTGGGCAATTGCCCACAAGTTTCCGGCGATGGAAGAGCTCACCGAGTTGCTCGACGTGGAGTTCCAGGTCGGCCGAACCGGTGCGGTGACTCCGGTTGCACGCTTGAAACCGGTGAAAGTGGCGGGTGTGACCGTGTCCAACGCGACACTGCACAACATGGACGAAGTCGCGCGGCTGGGCCTGATGATCGGCGATACGGTGATCATTCGCCGCGCCGGTGACGTGATCCCGCAGGTGGTGCAAGTGGTTACCGAGCGTCGTCCGGAAAACGCCCGTCCCGTACAGATCCCCAAGTGCTGCCCGGTCTGTGGTTCACATGTCGAGCGCACGCAGTTGGTCAAGCGCAGCAAGGGTCGTGAAACGGTCAGCGAAGGGGCGGTATATCGCTGCGTCGGGCGTCTGGCCTGCGCGGCGCAGCTCAAGCAGGCAATTATCCATTTCGTTTCGCGCCGGGCCATGGACATTGAGGGGCTGGGCGAGAAGAGTGTCGAGCAGCTGGTGGATGAAGGCCTGGTCAGCTCGCCAGCGGATTTGTACGCCTTGAGTTTCGAACAGATCGTCGATCTTGAAGGGTTCGCCGAGTTGTCGAGCAAGAACCTGCTCAGCGCGATTGCCGACAGCAAGAAACCGGGGTTGGCGCGCTTCATCTACGCCCTTGGTATTCCGGATGTCGGTGAAGAGACGGCCAAGGTCCTGGCGCGCTCGCTGGCATCGCTTGCGCGGATTCAGCAGGCATTGCCGCAGGTGCTGACGTACTTGCCGGATGTCGGCCTGGAAGTCGCCTACGAGATTCACAGCTTCTTTGAAGACGCGCACAACCGGAAGGTGATCGAAGAACTGCTCAAGCATGGCCTGGAGATTCAGGATCAGGGCGAATTGGGCGCCGAGTTTGCCGCCAGTACCACGCTGGGCGGGATGATCGACAAACTGGACATTCCCTCGGTCGGGCCGGGCGGGGCGCAGAAGCTGGCTGACAAGTTCGGTTCGCTGGAAGCGATCATCAGCGCCGACTGGCTGGACATGCGCCAGGCGCTGCCGGAGAAGCAGGCCAACGCCGTTCGGGAATTCTTCGCCATCGAGCAGAACCGTCGGTTGGCGCTGGATGCCGAACAGCAGTTGCGCGACTTCGGCATGCACTGGCACAGCGAGAAGAAAGTCGTCGAAGGCTTGCCGCTGGCAGGCCAGACCTGGGTGCTCACTGGTTCTCTGGAGCTGATGAGTCGTGATGTCGCCAAGGACAAGCTCGAAAGCCTCGGCGCCAAGGTGGCGGGCTCGGTATCGGCCAAGACCTATTGTGTAGTGGCGGGGCCCGGCGCCGGCTCCAAATTGGTCAAGGCCAATGAGCTGGGGTTGAAGGTGCTGGACGAAGAGGCGTTTGTCGAGTTTTTGAAGGCGCACGGCATCAATGTTTGATATCGCAACCTGCGGCAGCTCCGGAGTCGGCATTTACCGGCAGGAGCCGCTGCAGGCCGCGATCTTTTCAGGACCAACGCAGGTCCTTGACGTGCCTCATATTTTTTAATCTGCGCGAACGGTTGTAACTTCGTCTCAGATAGGTACAATGGCGCGGCTCGCCGTCAGGTGAGCGTCGTTATGGTGACCCCATCGGTCCCCCCGCAACGATTACCCGTGAACCTGGTCAGATCCGGAAGGAAGCAGCCACAGCGGGAACATTGTGTGCCGGGGTGTGGCTGGTGGGGTCGCCACCTTAACGCCAAGCCTTCATTCGCAAGGCTTATGATCCTCAAAAAAATCCAGAATTTCTATCTCATTGATCGTTCCTGATCGATGCCTCATTTCGTCTGAAACAACCTCGCCGTCATTCCGAAAGCGCAAACACCCGCAACCGATGCCCATCCGGATCGAGCGCCACGAAGGTGTAGCCGAAATCCAGTGCGATCGGCTCTTGGGCGATGCGCAGCCCTTGTGCGGTCCATGCGGCGTACAGCGTGTCGACTGTCTGTTCGTCGGCCACCGAGAATCCCAGTTCGCCGCCACCGCCCGCCGCTTCGGCCGCAGGTTCAACGGTGTGCCTGGACCAGAGCCCAAGCTTTAGCCTCGAATCAAGAATGAACAGTGCGAAGGTCGGTTGCAGTTCAACCGGTGGTTTGTCGAGCAGGCGGCTGTAGAAGTTGGCGCTGGTGGCGGGGCTGTCGACGTACAGCAGCAGGTAATGTTGGGCGTTCATGGCGACTCCGATGTCGTTGGCGTTGATGGCTCAAGCCTAAACGGTCGGTCTGTCAGTTTCTGTCAGTAGTCGATAGCAAAAGAGCAGGCAGGTGTATCAAGCCGATACACGTGCCTGCTCTTTTTTGTTTCTGGCTCTAAGGCTTGGACAAGGCCTGGTCTACCGCCGCGATCAGCTTTCCCAGATCCTTCGGGGTGGCTTTGTGTATGACACCGAACAAATACGCTCGCTGTTCGTCTTCGTCGCCAAGATCGGCAAAAAACGCTTTGAGCTTCACTCCCAGCACATCGGCAAGCATGAACAGGGCTTCCACGCTGGGGGTATAGGTGCCGGTTTCGAAGCGGCTGATGGTTTTGGGGTCAAAACCGGTTTTTTCACCGAGTTCAGCCTGAGTAAGCCCCGCCACCTTGCGATAGCGCCTTATGGCTGGACCCAAACTTGAAATTTGCATCGCTCAATTCCCATTTAGAATCAAGAACTTAACGATAGATTTTTGCATTAGACAACTGCATGATCCATCACCTTGCTTTGCAAAATGTGATGTATTTCGTAGAATCCCCGTTTCGTACAGGCATTTGGTGACCTGGCTTCATAAGTCCAGGCAATGTGAGACGGCCAGCATTGCGTTACCTCGCAGGGTGTGCAGAGGCGCCGCTGACGAAGCGAAATGCCGTTTCAATATTACCAGAGTCAGCGTTTCTGACGTGTTTGTACAAGGCCTCTGAGCCTAGTTGATAGTCGTCTGTTCGGGGGCCATCAAATGCTGTTCATGGAGTTTTAACGTGCATCTGAATTTGCCGGCCCGCTCTTTTACAAGGATGTTGCCCTGGCAGCATCACGCGCTGCGACCCTCTGCGCAGTGCCGCATCCTTCAAAACATCTCTTCCGGGCGTTGTGCGCTGGTCGAGCGGTACAACCGCTAGCCACAGTGAGCCGCACTCATGGATGAGAAGTACCGCAGGGCCGTAGATGCAGCCGCCATTTTCTCCGAGACGGACCTGGCGGGGCGCATTACTTACGTCAACGATTTGTTTTGCGCCGTGTCTGGTCACAGTCGCGAGGAGTTGCTGGGGGCCAACCACCGCATCCTCAACTCGGGTCTGCATCCTGACGATTTCTTCACCACGATGTGGCGCACCGTTGCCTTGGGCAAAGTCTGGAAGGGCGAAATCTGCAACCGGTCCAAGGACGGTAGCCTGCACTGGGTCGACAGCACCATGGTGCCGGTGCTGGATGAGTCGACCGGACGGGTCCATCGGTATCTGTCGATTTGCTTCGATATCAGTGAAAAGCGTCAGTTGCTGCACTCGCTGCAATGGCGGGTCGGCCATGACGTCCTGACCGGCCTGCCCAATCGGGCGTATCTCTCCGATTTGCTCGAACAGGCCCTGGATTACTCCCGCGTCGAGAACGTGCCGTTGGCGGTATGCATGCTCGACCTCGACGGCTTCAAGGCGGTCAATGACGGCTATGGTCACGCCAGCGGCGACTTGTTGCTGGTCGAGGTGGCCAAGCGTCTGCGCACCATCGTTCGCGGCGAGGACGTGGTGGCGCGGCTGGCCGGGGACGAGTTCGTGCTGATCTTGCGGTTTGTGCGCGATATGCCGGAATTACGCGCGGCGCTGCATCGCGTGCTGGAGGCGATCTCTGCGCCGTATTCGATTCTGGGCAAGGACATCAATGTGTTTGCCAGCATCGGCGTTACGCTGTTCCCGGATGACAGCGAAGATGCGGAGACCCTGCTGCGCCACGCCGATCAGGCGATGTACGTGGCCAAACAGAGCGGGCGTAACCGCTTCCATCTGTTTGATGTAGTGCGCGACCAAGAGGTCAAGGCCACACACCAGACGGTCGCGCGGGTGCGCCAGGCCTTGCTCAACAATGAGCTGCGCCTGCACTTCCAGCCCAAGGTCAATATGCGCTGCGGTGCGGTGGTTGGTTTCGAAGCGTTGCTGCGCTGGGAGCACCCGCAGAACGGTCTGGTGCCGCCCAAGGAGTTTCTGCCGTTTGTCGAGGAGACGGACCTGATCGTCGATATTGGCGAGTGGGTGATGGAGCAGGTTCTGGCGCAGTTGTCGCGATGGCAAATAAACGGTCAACGCTGGCCGGTCAGCGTCAACATCGCTGCCCGGCATTTTCAGCGGGCGGACTTTTTTGATCGGCTCAAGACCGTGCTCGAACGGCACGCCTGGGTCGCGCCCCAGTTGCTTGACCTGGAGATTGTCGAGTCGGTGGCGATCGAGAATATTCAGCACGTCAGCACCTGCCTGCAAGCCTGTCAGGCGCTGGGCGTGAGGTTTTCCCTGGGAGATTTTGGCACGGGTTATTCGTCGCTGAGTTACCTCAAGCGCCTGCACACGCAAACCATCAAGATCGATAAGTCATTTGTGCGCGACATACTGCATGATCGCGATGACCTGGCGTTGACCACCGCAGTCATTGGTCTTGCCCGGGCGTTTGGGCGAGAGGTGATCGCCGAGGGTCTGGAAAGCATCGAGCATGGCGAGTTGCTGTTGCGCCTGGGCTGTGAGGTGGCGCAGGGCTATTTCATTGCCCGGCCGATGCCGGCCAGCGAAGTGCCGCGTTGGGTCGAGGCTTTCGTCGCTCCGACCCGGTGGCAGGTGCTGGACCAGGCGGTCTGAGGCTTACTGATCGGCCAGGGTCGGTTCGCTGGTTCCGGTGTAGAGCCTGATGATGTCGTCGATTTCCCCGGACATTTTCATCTTGAGCAGCGTTTGCAGAATCAACTGGACCGGCAGTCTTGGGTCGTTACGCACGTAGCAACCGACGTTTTGCTCCTGCAACACCGCGACTGCCCGCATTGGCCGGTCAGGCATCATTTGCAGGTTGAACCAGTCCAGGGCCCATTGATTGCTGACAGCGTAGTGATTTCGGCCGGCTGCCAGTTTTTTCAACACCTGTTCCTGATTGCGCGCATCGTCGCGTTTGAGTTGGCCGCTGTCGAAGAGTGGTTGCAGGGTCGGGTAGCTGTAGCCGAGTACGGTGCCGATCGGCTGCACGGAAAGGCTGGCCGGGATGATCGAGGCAGGAGCGCCTTGCGTGCTGACCAGTACGTCGCGCTGAAACCACAACGGAACGCTCCAGAGATAGTCGCCGGACTGATTTGGCAGCCAGGATTGCGCCGCGTAGCAGCGGATGTCGATTTCCCCGTGCTCCATGGCGCTCTGCACGCGTGCGCGGGCCAGCACGTGAAACTCCGTCGGCAGTCTCAGTTGTGTGGCCAGGCTGAGCATCACGTCGTACAGAATGCCCTGGGTCGGTCGGCCGTGCTCTATTTGCACCATGGGCATCGCCCAGCTGTCGGTGATCGCAAAGCGCAAGGGGGCGGGCGCACCAGCAGCGCTGACGCTGATCAACAGCAAAGCCCCCAAGGCAGAACGCATAAAATCTCCAGCAAAAAGACCGGCAGGAGCCGATTAAAACGGATCCAAATACCAGCTTAGCCAGATTAGCCGAGCACACCGGATGCAATTTTGGCCTTGCTCCGCTAGCATTACCCGCTTCCGCTTCCCAGATGCGACGGTTTTCGATGAGTTATCAGGTTCTTGCACGTAAATGGCGTCCGCGCTCGTTCCGCGAAATGGTCGGCCAGACCCATGTGCTCAAGGCTCTGATCAATGCCTTGGACAGCCAGCGGCTGCACCACGCCTATCTTTTTACCGGCACCCGCGGTGTGGGCAAGACCACCATCGCGCGGATCATTGCCAAATGTCTGAACTGTGAGACCGGTATCACTTCGACGCCGTGTGGCGAGTGCTCGGTGTGCCGTGAAATCGATGAAGGGCGCTTTGTCGACCTGATCGAGATCGACGCCGCGAGCCGGACCAAGGTCGAGGACACCCGTGAGCTGCTCGATAACGTGCAGTACGCGCCGAGCCGTGGGCGCTTCAAGGTCTACCTGATCGACGAAGTGCACATGCTCTCCAGCCATTCCTTCAATGCGCTGTTGAAAACCCTCGAAGAGCCACCGCCCTACGTCAAGTTCATCCTGGCGACCACCGACCCGCAGAAACTTCCCGCAACGATTCTGTCGCGGTGCCTGCAGTTCTCGCTGAAAAACATGACACCGGAGCGTGTGGTCGAGCATTTGACCCACGTGCTGAGCGTCGAGAATGTGCCGTTCGAAGACGATGCACTGTGGCTGCTGGGCCGTGCTGCCGACGGTTCGATGCGCGATGCGATGAGCCTCACCGACCAGGCCATTGCCTTCGGTGAAGGCAAGGTCATGGCGGCCGACGTGCGGGCGATGCTCGGCACGCTCGATCACGGTCAGGTCTACGACGTCCTGCACGCGCTGCTGGATGGCGATGCCAAGGCGTTGCTCGAAGCGGTGCGGCATCTGGCGGAGCAGGGCCCGGACTGGAACGGTGTGCTGTCGGAAATTCTTAACGTGCTGCACCGCGTGGCGATTGCCCAGGCCCTGCCTGAAGGCGTCGATAACGGTCATGGCGACCGCGACCGGGTGTTGGCACTGGCTCAGGCCTTGCCGCCCGAAGATGTGCAGTTCTATTACCAGATGGGCTTGATTGGTCGCCGCGATTTGCCGCTGGCACCGGACCCGCGCGGTGGGTTCGAAATGGTCTTGCTGCGAATGCTCGCGTTCCGTCCGGCAGACACTGCAGACGCGCCGAGGCAGCCGCTAAAGCCAGTGGGGATCAGCCAGGCCACAGTTGATTCCGCAAACTCAGTGGCTGGCGCACCGCGTGTTGCGCCGGTAGTTGCGCCTGCTCCCGTTGCCGCTGCACCTGGTGCGGCGCCGATTCAACCGGTTGCCGAGGTGGTTGCGCCAGTGCCGACACCTGAGCCTGTTGCTCCAGTGGTCGTGCCTGCGCCGGTGGTCGAAGCGGTGGCTGAACCCGTGGTCATTGTCGAAGAAGTCGTCGACTTGCCCTGGAACGATCCGGTAGAGCCTGAGATCGTGCAGCAACCGGCTGTCGAGCCGGTGCTGGAGACGATTGCCGAGCAGCCTGACCTGACGCCAATACCGACGCCGACTCCGGACAGCGTTGTACCCGATGCGCCGGAGTGGGTGGCAGCGCCGATTCCCGAGCCGCCGGTGGCTGAAGTCGACGCCGCCACGCCGGGAATGGACCTGGATGACGAGCCGCCGCTGGACGAGGACTACATCGAGCCGGACATGGATTCGGCCTATAGTTACCTTGATGAACTGGCCAGTGAGCACGCCGCAGAACCCGCGCCGGCCCCCGAGCCTGAACCGGCCGCGATGCCGGCCACAGGGCTGGCATTGCAATGGCTGGAGCTGTTCCCGAAATTGCCGATTTCCGGCATGACCGGCAGCATCGCCGCCAACTGCACGCTGATTGCCGTCGATGGCGACCACTGGTTGCTGCACCTGGACCCGGCCCACAGCGCACTGTTCAATGCGACTCAACAACGCCGGCTGAACGATGCGCTGAACCAGTATCACCAGCGCATCCTGACGGTCAGCATCGAGCTGATCAAGCCTGAGCAGGAAACCCCGGCCCAGGCGGCTTCGCGTCGTCGTGCCGACCGCCAGCGCGAGGCTGAGGACTCGATCCACGGCGATCCGTTCATCCAGCAAATGATGCAACAGTTCGGCGCGGTGATCCGTAACGATACTATTGAACCTGTCGAGGCTCTGGTCAGCCAGGGCTAATAACTGAAGGTGTTCGGCCCGCTGGGCCGGGCGCTGTTTTGATCCAAGTACTTTTGAGGTGATTCCCATGATGAAAGGTGGCATGGCCGGCCTGATGAAGCAGGCGCAGCAGATGCAGGAAAAAATGGCCAAGATGCAGGAAGAGCTGGCCAACGCCGAAGTCACCGGTAAAGCCGGTGGCGATATGGTCACCGTGGTGATGACCGGTCGTCACGACGTCAAGCGCGTGACCATCGATCCAAGCCTGGTAGAAGGCCTGAGCGAAGACGACAAGGAGATGCTGGAGGCCGTGTTCGCTGCCGCCGTCAACGACGCCGTGCGCAAGATCGAAGCCAACAGCCAGGACAAAATGTCCGGCATGACCGCAGGCATGCAACTGCCGCCGGGCATGAAACTGCCATTCTGATTCGCTGACGCGTCGGATGGACTACAAAAATGCCAGGCACTCAGCCTGGCATTTTTGTTTTCGACGGGAGAGCATGCAGCGTCCATAGGGCCGCCTTCGCGAGCAGGCTCGCTCCCACATTGGATAGGGGGATGTTCGCGATTGATGTCACAATATAAATCCCTGTGGGAGCGAGCCTGCTCGCGATGAAGTCGACTCGGTAATGCTGAAGAAACATCGAGCGTGATACCGTCGATGAGCATTTGACGCTGGCCAGAGGCGCGGGTATAAACCGCGTCTCGTTGATATGTCGGACGTTTCCCCCATGAGCTTCAGCCCTTTGATTCGCCAACTGATCGACGCCTTGCGCATCTTGCCCGGTGTCGGTCAGAAAACCGCCCAGCGCATGGCGTTGCAACTGCTCGAGCGTGATCGCAGTGGCGGCTCGCGGCTGGCGCTGGCCCTGAGTCAGGCCATGGAAGGAGTCGGCCATTGCCGGCAGTGCCGCACCCTGACCGAAGACGATCTGTGCCCGCAGTGCGCCGACCCTCGTCGCGATGACACCTTGCTGTGCGTGGTCGAAGGGCCGATGGATGTCTATGCCGTGGAGCAGACCGGGTTTCGCGGTCGTTACTTCGTGCTCAAGGGGCATTTGTCGCCACTCGACGGCCTGGGGCCGGAAGCCATCGGCATTCCGCAATTGCTGGCGCGGATTGAAGAGGCGGGTACGTTCACTGAAGTCATCCTGGCCACCAACCCGACGGTTGAAGGTGAAGCGACAGCGCACTACATCGCCCAGTTGCTCAGCCATAAAGGCCTGATTGCTTCGCGCATCGCCCATGGTGTGCCGTTGGGTGGCGAGCTTGAACTGGTGGATGGCGGCACCCTGGCTCATTCGTTTGCCGGGCGTAAGCCAATCGTTCTGTAGCGCGTTAACTGACGTCATCGCGAGCAGGCTCGCTCCCACAAGGTTAGCGCCGTATCTGTGGGAGCGAGCCTGCTCGCGATACGGGCGACCCGGTCTCCCTGACTCACACAATTCTATTGAAAACCAAGCAAGCGCTCGGTAAGTTCGCTGAACCTTCAGTGGAGCTCGCCGATGCCTGCCTTTCAGGAATACTTCGACCCCAGCCATCAGTTGGTCCGCGACAGCGTGCGACGTTTCGTCGAGCGCGAGATTCTGCCGGACATCGATCAGTGGGAGGAGGCCGAGGGCTTCCCCCGCGAGCTCTACCTCAAGGCCGGCGCAGCGGGGATTCTCGGCATTGGCTACCCCGAAGCGCTGGGTGGTAGTCACGAAGGAGACCTGTTCGCCAAGATCGCCGCCAGTGAAGAGCTGATGCGCTGTGGTTCCGGCGGGCTGGTGGCGGGGCTGGGCTCACTGGACATCGGCCTGCCACCAATCCTCAAATGGGCGAGGCCCGAGGTGCGCGACCGAGTGGTGCCGCAAGTCCTTTGCGGCGAAAAAATCAGCGCGCTGGCGGTTACCGAGCCCGGCGGCGGCTCCGATGTGGCCAACCTGCAAACCCGCGCCGTGCGTGACGGGGATTACTACCGGGTCAGTGGCAGCAAAACCTTTATCACCAGTGGAGTTCGCGCGGATTTTTATACCGTCGCGGTGCGCACCGGTGAGCCGGGTTTTGGCGGCATCAGCCTGCTGCTGATCGAGAAGGGCACGCCAGGATTCACTGTCGGTCGTCAGCTGAAGAAAATGGGCTGGTGGGCGTCGGATACCGCCGAGCTGTTTTTCGATGATTGCCGTGTGCCGGTGGGCAACCTGATCGGCGTCGAGAACATGGGCTTTGCCTGTATCATGGGCAACTTTCAAAACGAGCGCCTGGCGCTGGCATTGATGGCCAACATGACTGCACAACTGGCGCTGGAAGAGAGCCTGAAATGGGCTCGGCAGCGCGAAGCGTTCGGCAAGCCGATTGGCAAGTTTCAGGTGCTCAAGCATCGCTTGGCGGAGATGGCCACGGCGCTGGAAGTCTCCCGGGAGTTCACCTATCGCCAGGCTGCGAAAATGGCGGCGGGGCAGAGCGTGATCAAGGAAATATCCATGGCCAAGAATGTTGCCACCGACACTGCCGATCGCATCACCAATGACGCGGTGCAGATTCTCGGTGGGTTGGGCTACATGCGTGAAAGCCTGGTGGAGCGGCTGTACCGCGACAGCCGGATCCTGTCCATTGGCGGCGGCACGCGGGAAGTGATGAACGAGATCATCAGCAAGCAGATGGGGCTTTGAATCAGGCGGTGCCGGGGCTGACGCCATCGCGAGCAGGCTCGCTCCCACAGGGATTTTGTAACTACCGAAGATCCAGTGTGGGAGCGAGCCTGCTCGCGATGGCGTCGGTGAAGGCGCCAGCTTATCTTTCAGTCAGCGCAAACTGCGTCAGGCAGAACGTCGGAATGTTCATATCTTCCAGGCGTTGGGAGCCGCCCAGTTCCGGCAGGTCGATAATTGCCGCGGCTTCGAAAACCCGCGCGCCCATGCGCCGAATCAGGTTGGCCGCAGCGATCAGCGTACCGCCAGTGGCGATCAGGTCATCGAAGATCAGCACCGAATCGCCTTCGCAGAGGCTGTCGGCGTGAACTTCAAGAAAAGCTTCGCCGTACTCGGTCTGATACCCCTCGGACAGTACGTCAGCCGGTAGCTTGCCTTGCTTGCGAAACAGCACCAGTGGCTTGTTCAACTGATAGGCGAGGATCGAACCGATCAGGAAGCCGCGCGCATCCATGGCGCCGATGTGCGTGAAGTCGGCTTCGACGTAGCGGTGGGCAAAGCTGTCCATCACCAGGCGCAGGGCCTTTGGGGACTGGAACAGCGGGGTGATGTCGCGAAAGATCACGCCCGGCTTAGGAAAATCGATCACGGGGCGGATCAGGGATTTGATGTCGAAGGAGTCGATGACCATCGTCGAGATGTCCTGGCAGGCTGCAAACGGCGAAGTATAACTGCGGCCGGGCAGGTTCGCTCAGCCGCAATCGCAACGTCAGCCTTCGATCGAGCCGCCGGCCAGTGCACACAGCTGGATCGGGTCGAGGATGTGCACTTCCTTGCCTTCGGCCGCGATCAGCTCGTTTTGCTGGAAGCGCGTGAATACCCGGGACACGGTTTCCACTGCGAGGCCCAGGTAGTTGCCGATTTCGTTGCGCGACATGCTGAGGCGGAATTGGTTGGCGGAGAATCCGCGTGCGCGGAAACGCGCCGACAGGTTGACCAGGAACGTGGCGATACGCTCGTCGGCGGTCTTTTTCGAGAGCAGCAGCATCATCTGCTGATCGTCACGAATCTCGCGGCTCATCACACGCATCAATTGGCGGCGCAATTGCGGCAGTTGCAGGGCCAGTTCATCGAGCCGTTCGAAGGGGATTTCGCATACCGAGGTGGTTTCCAGGGCCTGGGCCGAAACCGGGTGGCTCTCGGTGTCCATGCCCGACAAGCCAACCAGTTCGCTCGGCAGGTGGAAGCCGGTGATCTGTTCTTCGCCGCCATCGCTCAGGCTGAAGGTTTTCAACGCGCCGGAGCGTACTGCAAAAACGGAATCGAACTGATCGCTCTGACGGAACAGAAACTCGCCTTTTTTCAGCGGGCGACCCCGTTTGACGATATCGTCCAGCGCATCCATGTCTTCCAGATTCAGCGAAAGTGGCAGGCAGAGGGGAGCCAGACTGCAATCCTTGCAATGTGCCTGGCTGTGAGCGCGCAGTTTAACTGGCTCGGACATTTCTTAGATCCTTGTGGGGAAACACACATAAGACGTAAGGGTAACCCACGCAATGACCTGGAGGCCAGTCTGCAGTGTCTTAAATCACTCGAGAGAATCGCTGGCGATTCTGTTGTTCCAGGTACGCATCGAAGACCATGCACACCGAGCGGACCAGTAACCTTCCGGCCGGCAGGACCACGATTTTTTCGCTGTCGAGTTCGATCAGGCCGTCCTCGGCCATGGCCTGCAACTGCGGCCAGAGCTCGCTGAAATAGCCGCGAAAATCGATGTTGAAAGCCTGCTCGATCTGGGCGAATGCCAGGCTGAACGTACAGATCAATTGCTGAATCACTGCCCGCCGCAGACGGTCGTCCTGGTTGCACAGCAAGCCACGGCTGGTGCCCGGTTGCGCGCTGGCCAGGGTGTTTTGGTACTGAATCAGGTCGCTGCTGTTCTGGCAGTACAAATCACCGATCTGGCTGATGGCCGACACGCCAAGACCGATCAGGTCGCAATGACCGTGGGTGGTGTAACCCTGGAAGTTGCGTTGTAGCGTCGACTCTTCCTGTGCGATGGCCAGCTCATCATCCGGCAGGGCGAAATGGTCCATGCCGATGTAGCGATAACCGGCGGCGGTTAGTTGCTCGATGGTGCGCTGAAGCATGTTCAGTTTTTCGGCGGCTGCCGGCAGGTCGCTGCTGTTGATTCGCCGCTGAGGCATGAAACGTTCGGGCAGGTGCGCATAGTTGAACACCGAGAGCCGATCCGGTTGCAGGCTGATGACTTCGTCCACGGTGCGGGCAAAGCTCTCGGCGGTTTGCTTGGGCAGGCCGTAGATCAGGTCGATATTGATCGAGCGGAACTGCAAGGTGCGCGCTGCCTCGATCACTGCCCGGGTTTCCTCCAGGCTTTGCAGGCGATTGACCGCACGCTGTACGGCCGGGTCAAGGTCTTGCAGGCCGATGCTGACCCGGTTGAAACCCAGTTCGCGCAGCAGGCCCATGGTTGACCAGTCGGCTTCCCGTGGGTCGATCTCGATGCCGTAATCGCCGGAGTCATCGTCCAGCAGGTTGAAATGCTTGCGCAGTTGCGCCATCAACTGGCGCAGTTCGTCATGGCTGAGAAAGGTCGGGGTGCCGCCGCCGAAATGCAGTTGCTCGACTTTCTGGTTCGGGTCCAGGTGACAGGCGATCAGCTGGATTTCCTGTTCCAGGCGCTGCAGGTAGGGCAGGGCGCGGCCACGGTCCTTGGTGATGACTTTGTTGCAGGCGCAGTAGTAGCAGATGTTTGCGCAGAACGGCACGTGCACATACAGCGACAGCGGGCGCAGGGCCTTGCGGCTTTCGCGCAGGGCATGAAACAGATCGAAAGTGCCGACCTGGCTGTTGAATTGCACCGCGGTCGGATACGAGGTGTAGCGTGGCCCCGCCAGGTCGTAACGGCGGATCAGATCTGTGTCCCAACGAATGGCGTCGAGCATGCGGGCATTCCCCCGGATAGGCTGGCAGTGGTGGCGAGTCTAGGGGGTGCGGCGTTGGGGCATCTTGATTTGCATCAAGGGGGCATTCGGTCGGGATCTATGTTGTCGGTGACGGCCTCATCGCGAGCAGGCTCGCTCCCACATTGGATCTCCAGCGCTCACAAAATCCCTGTGGGAGCGAGCCTGCTCGCGATGGGAGCACCGCCGATCTAGTGCCCCATCAACCAATGCTGGTGCGGTCCAGGCAAGGTCCAGAGGCCAAACAGGATCACCAGCAAACCACCGGTCATGCGCACGCTGCGTTTGCGCAGTAACGCCGTGACCCGTTCGGCCGCAAGGCCAGTGGCCAACAAAACCGGCCAGGTGCCAAGGCCAAATGCGAGCATCAACAAGGCGCTGTCGATGGCGTTGCCCTGGCTGGCAGACCACAACAACGTGCTGTAGACCAAACCGCACGGCAACCAGCCCCAGAGTGCGCCGAGCAGCAGCGCGCGCGGCAGGCTCGATACCGGCAACAAACGGTTGGCAACTGGCTGTATGTAGCGCCACAGGCCACGTCCCAGGCTTTCAATGCGGGTCAGGCCGCTCCACCAGCCGGCCAGGTACAGGCCCATGGCGATCAGCAGCAAGCCGGCGAGGATGCGCATGAACATCGCCGCCGGGCTGTTGGCCACCGCCCATCCCGCCAGGCCGATCAGCAGGCCGGCAGTGGCGTAGCTGAGAATCCGCCCGAGGTTGTACGCCAGCAGCAGACGGAAGCGCCGGCTGCGTTGCTCCTTGGGGATCGCCAGGGTCAACGCGCCCATCAACCCGCCGCACATGCCCAGGCAATGCCCGCCGCCGAGCAGGCCAAGGATCACCGCAGAAACCAGCAGTGGCGCCAACTCAAGCATGAGGCGGGGCCTTGTCGCTCGGTTTGGCCGGATCGGTCGGTGCGTGACCGCGGGCTTCGTCGGCTGCTGCCTGATGGCTCGGGTCCTGGTCGTCGAACAGGATGCTGTGGGCCGGACCGTCGAGGTCGTCGTACTGACCGCTGTCGACCGCCCAGAAGAAAATGTAAATGGCGATGGCGACGATCAGCAGCGCCGCCGGGATCATTACATAAAGAGCTGGCATCTGGACTCCATGCCTGACCGGATCAAACCGGTAGCGGGCGGGTGACTGGCGTGGCACTGGCGCTTGGCTGGCTCGGCATGCGAGTCAGGCGAAGCGCATTGAGCACCACGGTCAGCGAACTGATCGACATGCCGACCGCGGCCCATACCGGAGTGATCCAGCCGAGGGCGGCGAACGGCAACATGAGGCCATTGTACAGCCCGGCCCACAGCAGGTTCTCGATGATTACCCGACGTGTACGCCGGGCCAGGCTGAAGGCTTGCACCAAGGCGTCGAGACGATTGGACAGGAGCACTGCGTCGGCGCTGGTTTTCGCCAGGTCGGTGGCCGAGCCCATGGCCACGCTGATGTCGGCGGCGGCCAGCACTGGCACGTCGTTGACCCCGTCGCCGAGCATCAACACCTTGCGGCCCTGCTGGTGCAACTGCTTGAGCACCTGCAGCTTGTCATCCGGGCGCAAGCCGCCCCGGAACTCGTCGATACCCAAATCGGCGGCGACACTGGCAACCATCGGCGAGCTGTCGCCGGACAGCAGCAACGTGCGCCAGCCGCGTGCTTTACACGCCGCGAGCAGCGCCGGTGCGTCGTTGCGCAGACGGTCGTCGAGTACGAACCAGGCCAGTGCGCCATGGCTGTCACCAAGCAACAGCCATTGGCCGGCTTCATCCGGGATAGCCGGCACAGCGCAGCCGCTGAGTTCGCAGACAAACGCCGGCTGACCGATGCGCAGGCGCTGTTCGCCAACCAGGCCTTCAAGGCCCAATCCCGGGGTGCTGAGGACTTCTTCGGCGGCCAGCGGCGCTCGGCCAAAGGCGCGGGCAATCGGGTGTTCAGAACGGTTTTCGAGGGCGGCGGCGAGGCCCAGGCACTGATCGCTGTCGAGTGCGCCCAGTGCTCGAATCGAACGCAAGGCCAGGCGACCTTCGGTGAGTGTGCCGGTCTTGTCAAAAATCACCGTGTCGATTTGATTCAGACCCTCCAGCACGTGGCCGCGGGTCAGCAGCAGGCCGAGTTTGTGCAAGGTGCCGGTGGCGGCGGTGAGCGCGGTCGGCGTGGCCAGCGACAGCGCGCAAGGGCAGGTCGCGACCAGCATCGCCAGCACGATCCAGAAAGCCCGGGATGCATCCAGCTCCCACCAGAGCAAACCAATGGCTGCGGCGGCCATCAATGACAGCAGCAGGAACCACTGCGCAGCGCGGTCGGCGATTTCTGCCAGGCGCGGCTTTTCGGCCTGGGCGCGATCCAGCAGGCGGACGATGGCCGAGAGGCGAGTGTCCTGGCCCAGCGCCAGCACTTCGACGGTCAGGGCGCCCTCGACATTCAGGGTGCCGGCCGTCACCGCATCGCCGAGCGTCCGGGGTTGCGGCAGGTACTCGCCGGTCAGCAGCGACTCATCGATGCTCGACTGGCCATCGAGGATCTTGCCGTCGGCCGGGAGGATGGCGCCGGGGTGCACCAATACCTGGTCACCGAGACGCAACTCACTGAGCAGGATGCGTTCGCTTTGGCCGTCCGCGCTCAGGCGCAGGCACGATGCGGGCAGCAGGTTCACCAGTTGCGCGGTGGCGGCGGCGGTGCGTTCTCGGGCACGGCGCTCCAGATAGCGGCCCGCCAACAGAAACAGCGCAAACATCCCGACCGCGTCGAAATACAGCTCGCCGACGCCGGTGATCGAGGTCCAGATCCCGGCGAGGTAGGCACCGCCGATGGCCAGCGACACGGAAACGTCCATGGTCAGGTGGCGGGTGCGCAGGTCGCGCATCGCACCTTTGAAAAAGGGCGCGCAGCTGTAGAACACAATCGGCGTGGTCAGGAACAGAGCGACCCAGCGCAGGATGGTGTGCAGCTCGGGGCTGAGGTCGATGTTGAATTCCGGCCAGGTGGCCATGGTCGCCATCATCGCCTGGAACCACAGCAAGCCGGCAACCCCCAGTTGACGCAGGGCCAGGCGGTTTTCGCTGGCCAGTTGTTCACTGGCGCGGTCGGCCTGGTAGGGGTGGGCGGCATAACCGATGTGACGCAGCTCGCTGAGCAGCTGGCTCAAGGGCAACTGGCTGTCGGCCCAGCGCACGTGCAGGCGATGGTTGGACAGGTTCAGTCGCGCCTCGGCCACGGCCGGCAGGCTGCGCAGGTGTTTCTCGATCAGCCAGCCGCAGGCCGCGCAGCTGATGCTTTCCATCAGCAAGGTGGTTTCGGCGAGTTCGCCGTCGTGGCGGACAAACGGTTGTTGCACGTCGGCGCGGTCATACAGCGCCAGTTCGTCCACCAGTTGCACCGGCAAGGCTTCAGGGTTGGCCGAGGCCTCGCTGCGATGGCTGTAATAGTGCTCCAGCCCGCCCGCGACAATCGCCTCGGCCACGGCCTGGCAACCCGGACAGCAGAGCTCGCGGGTTTCGCCGAGGATGACGGCGGTAAACCGGCTGCCGGGCGGGACGGGCAGGGCACAGTGGTAGCAGGGGAGTGGAGTGGTCATGCGATAAGGTCTATATCGTCCGGGAGGGCCTCATCGCGAGCAGGCTCGCTCCCACATTTGATCAATGTCATGCACAAGAGTTGTGTACGCCAGAGGTCACTGTGGGAGCGAGCCTGCTCGCGATGCGCGAAGCGCAGGTGTTACTGCTACTGATCTTCGGCGCCTTGCAGCGGTTCGTCACCGAGCAGCAAATGCTTGTCGTGGCCGATCTGTTCTTCTTCGAACATTCGCCACACATGATCGTCCTGGCTGCCCAGCAGCTCGACGAAGCGCCGGCCTTCGATCTTGTCGGTCAACTGGCCGATATAACGACCGGGTTCGGTCGCGCTGCGGGTCAGGGTGATCTTGCGGTCTTTATCCGGCTGGGTCGGCGAGATCAGGTTCAGTTCCAGGGTCGCGGGCATGCTGTTACCGGTCAGGCGCACGTCGACTTCGCCGGTCACCTCATCCAGATGCACGTTGGCGCGCAACAGCAGGGTCTGGGCCAGCAGCTCGCGGTCCAGCGAACGGTTGATGCCTTTGCCCGCCTCGTAGTAATTGTCGTTGACCAGGTTATCCGGGTTTTTGACGGCAATGGTCACCATGGACAGGGTCAGTGTCACCGAACAGGTCAGAATCCCGATGATGATCCATGGCCAGAGGTGCTTGTACCAAGGGCTGGTGGCAGTTGCTGCGGGCATGATGACTTCTCTCAACGGGTTTGTGGGCCGATGAATCGGCTCTTGGCTTCAACGTGGACGCTGTTGTCGTCGGCATCCTTGAGGGTGAATTTCACCTCGTTGGTGCTCGACGGCAGTTGTTCCGGTGCACTCGACAGTTCGACCGGCATGCTGAAGATTTCGCCAGCAGCCACCTTGATCTCGCGCTTGCCTTGCAGCTTGAGATCCGGCAGCCCGGAGGCTTCCAGCACGTAGGTGTGGTCGCGCTGGTCCTTGTTCATGACTTTGAGGCTGTAGACGTTCTCGATCCGGCCTTCGGCGTTCTCGCGGTACAGCACGCGGTCCTTGCTGACATCGAAGCCGACCAGCGAGCGCATGAAGAACGCGGTGATCAGCAAGCTGATCATGGCCAGCAACACCAGCGCGTAACCGATCAGGCGCGGACGCAGTTTATGGGTTTTTTGCCCGGACAGGTTGTGCTCGGTGGTGTAGCTGATCAGGCCGCGCGGGTAGTCCATCTTGTCCATGATGCTGTCGCAGGCATCGATGCAGGCGGCACAGCCAATGCATTCGATCTGCAAGCCGTCACGGATGTCGATGCCGGTCGGGCACACCTGAACGCACATGGTGCAGTCGATGCAGTCGCCCAGGCCCTGAGCCTTGTAGTCGATGCCTTTTTTGCGCGGACCACGGGCTTCGCCGCGGCGCGGGTCGTAGGAAACGATCAGCGTGTCCTTGTCGAACATCACGCTCTGGAAGCGCGCGTAAGGGCACATGTAGATGCACACCTGTTCGCGCAACCAGCCGGCGTTGCCGTAAGTGGCAAGGGTGAAGAAGCCGACCCAGAAATACGACCAGCCATCAGCCTGGCCGGTGAAGAAGTCGATCGTCAGTTCACGAATCGGTGAGAAGTAGCCGACAAAAGTCATGCCGGTGACGAAACCGATCAACAGCCACATCGTGTGTTTGCTGAGCTTGCGCAAGAACTTGTTGGCGCTCATTGGCGCCTTGTCGAGCTTGATGCGTTGGTTGCGGTCACCTTCGGTGACCTTCTCGCACCACATGAAAATCCAGGTCCAGACACTTTGCGGGCAGGTATAGCCGCACCAGATGCGTCCGGCATAGACGGTAATGAAAAACAGGCCGAAGGCGCTGATGATCAACAGGCCGGACAGCAGGATGAAATCCTGCGGCCAGAAGGTCGCACCGAAGATGAAGAATTTGCGCTCCGGCAGGTTCCACCAGACCGCCTGGTGACCGCCCCAATTGAGCCAGACCGTGCCGAAATACAGCAGGAACAACGCGGCACCGCCGGCCATCCGCAAATTGCGGAACAAGCCGGTGAAGGCACGGGTGTAGATTTTTTCCCGAGAGGCGTAGAGGTCGACGCTGTTATTTGCGTTTTTGGCAGGCGGGGTGACGTCGTGTACCGGAATCTGGTTGCTCATCATTGCATCCCACGGCAGTGGAAAAATGCCTCGGTCAGTACGTGCCGACCGCGGTCAAAAAGGGTTGTTGCAGTGGCGCAATGATACGCCTGTCGCTCTAGTTCAAGGGTGCGACCTTTGGTCGCGTTGGTGAAAATTCGTAGATGGTGTAGCAAATGTAACAAATCGTGATGCAGATCAATTGACTTGTTGAGTATAGCTGTCCGTCCGGCCAGGGTGACTTCCGCGCGCCCGCAAGGGGCGTACCGAGTCCGACTCCCGCATCCCCCGCCTTCCACTGCCTGACGTTCATTTGCGCTGGACTATATAGAACATTTTTTAGTGAATGTTTTGAAGTGAGCGAATATCAGGAAATGTTGGAAATATCTGCTGTTGAACTGCAGAGGTCGGTAGTTTGTTAATTATCGATGGGCGATATATTTTGCAGTTGCCGCTATGGAGTGGCTGTTAACTATCGATGGAAATGGACTTCTATGACTTTATATAAAGAGCGTGTGTGGCTGGTGTGTCTTGCACTGGTGTTGGTTATCCCTGTGGTCTATGGCGCCTCGTCTACAGAGACGCCGCGCCATATGGTGTTTGTATCGGATTCGCAATACCCCTGGACTGATCTCACGGATGATGATCTTCCGGACCCCAACAAGGAGGCGCGCTCAAAAGAGCTGATAGAGTTGCAGTACTCCGATATTTCAAGTTTCAGGAAGCTGAATGGCGGCGCATCCCGCATACCGGTGATGATTAACGGAGATATCACAGCCTTTGGCCATGGTGGCGAACGTTCATACATGAAGTCGGTTTTCGAGAATAAACTGGAGGGGCTATATGATTACGGGCTGGGTAATCATGACTATGCCAATAACGTGGGCGACTGCTTCCTGAATCTCTGTGCGGCTGGCAGTGTCAACGACCTCAAGGAGCGCTACTGGGGAAAAGTCGAATCCATGGATCTGGCGGCAAGAAGTTCAGGCTTGGGAAGTATCTATTATGGCAGCCTCGCTTACTCGAAAAATGTCGGTGATGTGCACATGGTTCAATTGAACAATGAGCCGACCTATACCGTCAGTTTTACCTCCGGCAATCCACTGGCTCCGACAGTGTTTGAAATTACCCCTGCGCTTGACTGGCTGGAGGAGGATCTAAAGAGCGCTCGGGAGCAGGGCAAGATCATTATTCTCAATATGCACAAGGTTTTCGATTGGAAGGGGGATGACGAGCAAATTGCACGATTTCAACAAATGCTCGAGACATACCGGGTGACGGCGGTCTTTGGTGGGCATGATCACGGCTGGGCGGGGGCTTACTTTGATTGGGGCAAGCCAAAGTACTTTGGTGATGTGCCGGTGTTTCTGAGCGGCTCTGCCTCCCAGCAAACTTATCTGATTGCCAGTTTTACCGCTGACCGGCAGTCGCTGGCGGTCAGCGTTGTCCGCAACAGTAACTGGCCAAGTCGAAAGCTCGATAAGGTCATCCCTGTCTTGAAGTAGGCAAATGAATGACGGAAATGAAAACGGCCCCGCCAGATCACTGGCGGGGCCGTTTTTTGTTGCGATCACGCGTTTGCCTTACTCGGCGTTTGTTGCCTTCTCACCGTGAGACAGGCTGTAGACGTAAGCGGCCAGCAGGTGAACCTTGTCGTTGCCTTGCAGCTGTTCTTGCGCAGGCATCTGGCCCTGACGGCCGTAACGGATGGTCTGCTGCAGTTGAGCGAAGCTCGAACCGTAGATGAACGCGGCCGGGTGGGTCAGGTTAGGCGCGCCCATGGCTGGGGTGCCTTTACCTTCCGGACCGTGGCAAGCCACGCAGTTGGCGGCGAAAATCTTCTGGCCGGCAACCGGGTCGGCCTTGGCGCCTTCCGGCAGCTTGCGGCCATCGAGGTTGGTCAACACGAACGCGGCAACATCGCTGACGCCTTGCTCGCCGATCACTTCACCCCAGGCCGGCATCATCGCGTGGCGACCGCCCATGATGGTGGTCTTGATGGTTTGTGGCTCGCCGCCCCAACGCCAGTCTTCGTCGGTCAGGTTCGGGAAGCCGTAAGCGCCTTTGGCGTCGGAACCGTGGCAAACCGAGCAGTTGGAGGCGAACAGGCGGCCACCCATCTTCAGGGCTTGCGGGTCCTTGGCAACTTCCTCAATTGGCATGGCTGCGAATTTGGCGAAGATCGGACCGAACTTGGCGTCCGATTTGGCCATTTCCTTTTCCCACTCGTGAACGCCGGTCCAGCCGGACTGGCCGTTGGCGAACGCGGTCTGCTTCTCGTTGTCGAGGTAGCCGTAACCTGGCAGCAGGCCTTTCCAGTTGCCCAGGCCCGGGTACAGCACGAGGTAGCCGAGGGCGAAGATGATGGTGCCGACAAACAGCATGAACCACCATTTCGGCAGCGGGTTGTCATACTCCTCGATCCCGTCGAAGGCGTGGCCAACCGTCTCATCCGTCTGCTCGGCGCGCTGGCCCTTGCGGGTCGACAGCAGCAGCCAGGTCAGGGCGAAGATGGTACCCAGACTGAGGACTGTGACGTACAGACTCCAGAACGTAGTCATTCTTTGTTACTCCTAGAAGCTTGCTCGACGTGCTTGATGGCTTCGGGATCATCCGCGAAAGGCAGCAAGGTCGCGTCTTCAAACTCCGACTTGCGCTTGGGGCTGAATACCCACAGCGCCAGACCGATAAAGGCAACCATCACGACAACGGTGCCCAGGCCACGAATCATCCCGATATCCATCCAGATCACCGTTTGCTTTTGATGATGGTGCCCAGGCCTTGCAGATAGGCCACCAGCGCGTCCATTTCGGTTTTGCCCTTCACGGCATCTTTTGCACCGGCGATGTCTTCGTCGGTGTAAGGAACGCCGAGGGTGCGCAAGACTTCCATTTTCTTCGCGGTGTCCTTGCCGTCGAGCTTGTTTTCCACGAGGAACGGGTAAGCCGGCATTTTCGACTCAGGCACCACGTTGCGCGGGTTGTACAAGTGCGCACGCTGCCAGTCATCGGAGTAACGACCGCCTACGCGGGCCAGGTCCGGACCGGTACGCTTGGAGCCCCACAGGAACGGGTGGTCCCAAACGCTTTCACCGGCTACCGAGTAGTGGCCATAACGTTCGGTTTCAGCACGGAACGGACGGATCATCTGCGAGTGGCAGCCGACGCAACCGTTGGCGATGAAAATGTCACGGCCTTCAAGTTCCAGCGCCGGGCGTGGCTTCATGCCTTCAACCGGCTTGTTGGTCACGTCCTGGAAAAACAGGGGGACGATCTGGGTCAGGCCGCCGATGCTGACGGCGATGACCATGAAGAAGGCCAGCAGGCCAATATTCTTCTCGACTGCTTCATGCTTCATCAGTGAGCTCCAACGACAGCGATCTGAGCGGCGGCTTCAGCATCTTCCGGATTCGAGGCGCGTACGGTGCGGAACACGTTGTACGCCATGAACAGCATGCCGCTGGCAAAGAACGCACCACCAAGGGCGCGGACGATGAAACCAGGGTGGCTGGCTTGCAGGGCTTCGACGAAGGAGTAGGTGAGGGTGCCGTCATCGTTGATTGCACGCCACATCAGACCCTGGGTGATGCCGTTGACCCACATCGAAGCGATGTAGAGCACGGTACCGATGGTCGCGAGCCAGAAGTGCGTGTTGATCAGGCCGATGCTGTGCATCTGCGCACGACCGAAGATTTTCGGAATCATGTGGTACAGCGCACCGATCGAAATCATCGCTACCCAGCCCAAGGCACCGGCGTGTACGTGGCCGATGGTCCAGTCGGTGTAGTGAGACAGCGAGTTGACGGTCTTGATGGCCATCATCGGGCCTTCGAAGGTCGACATGCCGTAGAACGCCAGGGACACGACCAGGAAACGCAGGATCGGGTCGGTGCGCAGCTTATGCCAGGCGCCCGACAGGGTCATCATGCCGTTGATCATGCCGCCCCAGCTTGGTGCCAGCAGGATGATCGACATCGCCATGCCCAGCGACTGGGCCCAGTCCGGCAGTGCGGTGTAGTGCAGGTGGTGCGGACCTGCCCAGATGTACAGGGTGATCAGTGCCCAGAAGTGCACGATCGACAGGCGATACGAGTAGATCGGACGCTCGGCCTGTTTCGGCACGAAGTAGTACATCATCCCCAGGAACCCGGTGGTCAGGAAGAAACCTACCGCGTTGTGGCCGTACCACCACTGGATCATGGCGTCAGTCGCACCGGCGTACGCCGAGTAGGACTTGAAGAAGCTGACCGGCAAGGACGCGTGGTTGACGATGTGCAGCATCGCTGTCACGACGATGAAGGCACCGTAGAACCAGTTGCCGACATAGATGTGCTTGGTCTTGCGCTTGACGATGGTGCCGAAGAACACCAGGCCGTAGGTGACCCAGACGATGGCCAGCAGGATAGCCAGGGGCCATTCCAGTTCCGCGTATTCCTTGGTGGTGGTGTAACCCAACGGCAAGGTAACGATCGCGCCGACGATCACCGCTTGCCAACCCCAGAAGTGGAAGGCGGCGAGGCTGTCGGAAATCAGTCGCGTTTGGCAGGTTCGCTGCACGACGTAGTAAGAAGTGGCAAACAGTGCACAACCACCGAAGGCGAAAATCACCAGGTTGGTGTGCAATGGGCGTAGGCGTCCAAACGTCGTCCACGGCAGGCCGAAATTCAACTCCGGCCAGACCAGTTGTGAGGCGATGAAGACACCGAGCCCCATGCCAAGGATCCCCCAGACCACCGTCATGATGGCGAACTGGCGGACTACCTTATAGTTATAAGCAGTCGGACTGATTGCTGTGCTCATTCTAAGGTTCCACGGTTTAGGTGTTTTATTAGGGATAAAAATCGGTCGCAAGTATGGAGAAAGCGGGGGGTCATTGCAACGCGCCATGACCCACGTCAATGCTTTCAAAAGCTGATTCTGCGGCCTTTCCATGCTCCGCGTAGGGACAAAATTGCCCATGGACAAAATGTCTCGGCGGACCAAAAAGGCGAGGGGGTCGGGTCAGGTGTAACTGGGTGTGTTCAAACGAGGCGGGCAGGTGACAGGCGGCAATTTGCGCGACAGCCGGTATCTACCAGCCTTTGCGGCCTGTCATCGAACAGATTCGTCGAACGCATCGTGTACGGTTGACCTTTGACCGGCTGTTGCCAGTCCGCTTCGAAGCAAGCGTAGACGCGAATCCACCGAACCGAAAGGCAGACCATTGAGGGGTGCGACAATGCGTCGCAAAGGAGCAGGGAACTGCCGCATTCGGGTGAATGCAGCAGTTGGGCAGTGACGATTTATTCGGTTTTGCTTTCAGCCTGCAAACGCTCGGCGTTCGGGCTGTGAGACAAGCTGTACACATACGCGGCCAGCAGTTGCACCTTGTCGTTACCGAGCAGTTCGTGCTGCGCCGGCATCTGACCCTGGCGACCATGGCGGATGGTCTGTTGCAGCTGCGTCAGGCTGGTGCCGTAGATGAAGCCTGTCGGTTGCGTCAGGTCTGGCGCGCCCATCAGCTCCGTGCCCTGGCCTTTTGCACCATGACAGGCTACGCAGGTGGTGCTGAACGTTTGCTGTCCGGCTTGCAGGTCAGCGCCGCTGTCGGTTGGCAGCGGCAGGCCGGCGAGCTCGTGACGCACATACGCCGCGACGTTTTTCACCCCGGTCTCGCCCAGTACTTCACCCCAGGCCGGCATGGCCGCCATGCGTCCGCCCATGATCGTGGTCTTGATGGTTTCGGCACTGCCGCCCCAACGCCAGATGTTGTCGGTGAGGTTAGGGAAGCCGAAAGCGCCCTTGGCATCCGAGCCGTGGCAGACCGCGCAGTTGGAGGCAAACAGGCGTCCGCCCATTTTCAGCGCTTGTGGATCCTTGGCGACCTCTTCCACGGGCATGGCCGCGAATTTGGCGAAGATCGGCCCGAACCTGGCGTCGGCCTTGGCCATTTCCCGGTCCCATTCCTTGGTCTGGGTCCAGCCGTCCTGATAGCCCGGCAGTACGCCTTTCCAGTTGCCCAGGCCCGGATAAAGGATCAGGTAGCCGACGGCAAACACCAGGGTCCCGGCGAACAGCATGAACCACCACTGCGGCAGCGGATTGTCGTACTCCTCGATGCCGTCGAAGCTGTGGCCCATGGTCTGGTCGACGCTGCCCTTGGTTTCGCCCTTGCGGGTGCCGATCAGCAGCCAGGTCAGGCCGATCAGGCTGCCAATGGTCAGTACGCAGATCCACGTACTCCAGAAGGTGGTCATGGCCGGGTACTCCTTGTTGTTGCTGTTTCTTGGCTATTGGTGTCGTCGGGTTGCGGTTCATCGGCAAAAGGCAGCAGGCGCGCTTCGGCGAAATCCGGACTGCGTTTGCCGTTGAAAACCCACAGTGTCAGGCCGACGAAGGCGATGAAGACGACGACGGTGCCCAGGCCACGGATCATTCCGCTACTTATCTCAAAGAACATGGCCATGGCTCACCTCTTGCTCTTGATCGCAGTGCCGAGCACTTGCAGGTAGGCGACCAGCGCGTCCATTTCGGTCTTGCCCTTGAGCGTTTCGACGCTGCCTGCAATGTCTTCGTCGGTGTACGGAACGCCGAGGGTGCGCATGGTCCGCAACTTGGTTTCGGTGTGGCTGCTGTCCAGCGCGTTGGCCACCAGCCATGGGTAGGCGGGCATCTTCGACTCCGGCACCACGTTGCGCGGGTTGTACAAGTGCGCGCGATGCCAGTCTTCCGAGTAGCGACCGCCGACCCGGGCCAGGTCCGGGCCGGTGCGTTTGGAGCCCCACAGGAACGGGTGATCCCAGACGCTTTCACCGGCCACCGAGTAGTGGCCGTAGCGCTCGGTCTCGGCGCGGAACGGACGAATCATCTGTGAATGGCAACCGACGCAACCTTCGCGGATGTAGATGTCGCGACCTTCGAGTTGCAGCGCGGTGTAAGGCTTCATGCCTTCGACCGGCTTGTTGGTGACGTCCTGGAAGAACAGCGGGACGATCTGGGTCAGACCGCCGATGCTCACCGCGAAGACCATCAGCAGCAACAGCAGGCCGACGTTTTTCTCAATCGTTTCGTGTTTCATGGCGGACTCCTCAGGCCATCTGCGCCGCGGCGGCGACTTCGGCTGGCTGTGCGGCACGCACGGTGCGCCAGGTGTTGTAAGCCATCAGCAGCATGCCGCTGAAGAAGATCGCGCCGCCCACCAGCCGCACGACGTAGCCTGGGTGGCTGGCCACCAGGGTTTCGACGAAGGAGTAGGTCAGCGTGCCGTCTTCGTTGACCGCGCGCCACATCAGGCCCTGGGCGATGCCGTTGACCCACATCGAGGCGATGTAGAGCACGGTGCCGATGGTCGCGAGCCAGAAGTGCGCGTTGATCAGGCCGAGGCTGTACATCTGCGTGCGGCCGAAGATTTTCGGGATCATGTGGTACAGCGCGCCGATCGAGATCATTGCCACCCAGCCGAGTGCGCCGGCGTGTACGTGGCCGATGGTCCAGTCGGTGTAGTGGGAGAGGGCGTTGACCGTCTTGATCGCCATCATCGGCCCTTCGAAGGTCGACATGCCGTAGAACGCCAGGGACACCACGAGGAAGCGCAGGATCGGGTCGCTGCGCAACTTATGCCAGGCGCCCGAGAGGGTCATCATGCCGTTGATCATCCCGCCCCAGCTCGGTGCCAGCAGGATCAGCGACATCACCATGCCCAGCGACTGCGCCCAGTCCGGCAGCGCGGTGTAGTGCAAGTGGTGCGGGCCGGCCCAGATGTACAGGGTGATCAGTGCCCAGAAGTGCACGATCGACAGGCGATACGAGTACACCGGGCGTTCGGCCTGTTTCGGCACGAAGTAGTACATCATCCCGAGGAAACCGGCGGTGAGGAAGAAACCTACCGCGTTGTGTCCGTACCACCACTGGACCATGGCATCCGTTGCACCGCCGTAGGCCGAGTAGGACTTGGTCCAGCTCACCGGCAGGGAGGCGTGGTTGACGATATGCAGGATGGCCACGGTGATGATGAACGCACCGAAGAACCAGTTACCGACGTAGATGTGCTTGGTCTTGCGCTTCATCACCGTGCCGAAGAACACGACGCCGTAGGCGACCCAGACGATAGCGATCAAAATGGCGATCGGCCATTCCAGCTCGGCGTATTCCTTGGAAGTGGTGTAGCCCAGCGGCAGGCTGATGGCGGCCAGGACAATGACCAACTGCCAGCCCCAGAAGCAGAATGCGGCGATTTTCGGCGCGAACAGCTGCGTCTGGCAGGTACGTTGCACCGAATAGAAGGAGCTGGCGAACAGGGCACAGCCGCCGAACGCGAAGATCACCGCGTTGGTGTGCAGCGGGCGCAAACGGCCGAAGCTGGTCCAGGGCAAATTGAAGTTGAGTTCAGGCCAGACCAATTGAGCCGCGAGAAAAACCCCGAGCCCCATGCCGACGATGCCCCACACCACCGTCATAATGGCGAATTGGCGGACCACCTTGTAGTTATAGGCGGTACTTAAAGAAGTGTTCATGGTTCCCCATCCACGGTTCAGCCGAAGTGAAAGCGTTCGCGCATGGCGATGACGCTCCCTTCGCCTGGAGTTATAGGCAGATTAAAAGCGAGGCAAGCATGGACAAACAGCACAAGGCCAGTATTGACGGGGATCAATGGGCGCAGTGCGTGCAGGATCGCGGATGGTTGTGGGACGCCGCCTCGGCGCCGGCATCGGCGACGCTGATTCTCGCTCATGGCGCGGGCGCACCGATGGACAGTGAGTGGATGAACGACATCGCCGCACGCCTTGCCGGGCTGGGCGTCAACGTGTTGCGGTTCGAGTTTCCGTACATGGCGCAGCGGCGCATCGACGGTGGCAAACGCCCGCCGAATCCGGCGCCCAAATTGCTCGAATGCTGGCGTGAAGTGCATGCCCTGGTGCGACGCCATGTCGCTGGGCGTCTGGCCATAGGCGGCAAGTCCATGGGCGGGCGCATGGCCAGTTTGCTGGCTGATGAGTTGGGGGCTGATGGGTTGGTGTGTCTGGGGTATCCGTTTTATGCGGTGGGTAAACCGGAAAAGCCGCGGGTCGAGCATCTGGCCGGTTTAAAGACGCCGACGCTGATTGTGCAAGGGGAGAGGGATGCGTTGGGGAGTCGTGAGGCGGTCGAGGGTTATACGTTAGCGCCGAATATCGAGGTGTTCTGGCTGGTGGCTGGCGATCATGATTTGAAGCCGTTGAAGGCGTCCGGGTTTACTCATGAGCAGCATTTGGCGGCTGCGGCGCAGAAGGTTGCTGAGTTTCTTCTCTGATAATGAGGGTGGCAGTTGCGGCCTCATCGCGAGCAGGCTCGCTCCCACAGTGGATTGTGGTGATGCACAAAACCCTGTGGGAGCGAGCCCGCTCGCGATAGGGGCCTGACAGGCGACATCACTTTCAGATTGGCAATAAAAAACCCGGAAGATTCACCTCCCGGGTTTTGTATTTGCCAGCAACAATCAGCGGTTAAAGCGCTCCACCAACGAGTACTGGGTATTCGCGGTGCGGGTCAGCTCTTCGCTCAGTAACGCCGAGTTCTGTGCCTGTTCCGAGGTCTGGTCAGCCAGTTGTGCGATGGTGCTGATGTTGCGGCTGATCTCTTCGGCTACTGCGCTTTGCTCTTCGGTCGCGGCAGCGATTTGGGTGGTCATGTCGGTGATGTTGGCCACCGCTTCGCTGATGCCCACCAGTGCCTGGTCGGCTTCCAGAACCCGTGCCACGCCTTCTTCAGCCTGACGGTGACCCGCTTCCATGGTTTGCACCGCGGTGCTGGCGGTCTGCTGGAGCTTGGCGATCAGGGTGTGGATCTGCCCGGTCGACTCGCTGGTGCGTTGCGCCAGTTGCCTTACTTCGTCGGCAACCACCGCAAAACCACGGCCCATCTCGCCGGCGCGAGCCGCTTCGATGGCCGCGTTCAAGGCCAGCAGGTTGGTCTGGTCGGCAATGCCTTTGATCACGTCGACCACGCCACCGATTTCGTCGCTGTCCTTGGCCAGTTGGGTCACGGTCAGGCCGGTTTCACCGACCACCACCGACAGACGCTGGATTGCGTCACGGGTTTCACCGGCGATGTCACGGCCACGACCGGTCAGGCGATTGGCTTCCTGGGTCGCGTCAGCGGTGCGTTGCACGTGGCTGGCGACTTCCTGGGTGGTGGCGGCCATCTGGTTGACGGCGGTCGCCACTTGCTCGGTTTCGACGCGCTGACGTTCCAGGCCGGTCGAGCTTTTGTGCGCCAGGGTGTCGGACTGTCGAGCTTGCTCGTTCAGGTGTTCGGCGGTGTCTTGCAGGCGAGTCAGGCAGGTTTTCAGACGGGCTTCCTGACTGAGGATCGACATTTCCAGGCGCGCTTGAGCGCCGCGGCTGTCGGTGTACATCTGCGCAATCAGCGGGTCGGATGTGGTCTGCTCGGCCAGGCGCAGCAAGCGCTTGAGGCCACGCTGTTGCCAGCTCAAGCCCAGCAGGCCAAGCGGCACGGACAGCCCGGCAGCCAGCGCAAAACCCCACTGCGAGTTGAGCGTGGCGCCGATCATGAAGCTCAACTGGCTGACCAGAATGAACGGCAACCAGTCCTGCAGCACCGGCAGCCACTTGTCTGTTTGAGGAATCGCCGACTTGCCCTGATTGATGCGTTGGTAGAGTGCTTCGGCGCGGCGGATCTGTTCGGCGCTGGGCTTGACCCGCACCGACTCGTAACCGACCACCTGATTGCCGTCGAACACCGGTGTGACATAGGCGTTAACCCAGTAGTGATCACCGGTCTTGCAGCGATTCTTGACAATGCCCATCCATGGCAAGCCTTGTTTCAGTGTGCCCCACATGTGCGCGAAGACCGCARGCGGAACGTCGGGGTGACGGACCAGGTTGTGCGGTGCACGGATCAGCTCTTCACGAGAAAACCCGCTGATTTCGACGAAAGCGTCGTTGCAGTAGGTGATCACGCCTTTGGCATCGGTCGTGGAAATCAACCGTTGCTGAGCCGGAAAGGTCCGTTCGCGTTGTGTAATGGGCTGGTTATTACGCATGGCTTTTTCAATCCGCAAGGCTTTGACAGGGTGTCGGCAATGCCAGGAATAAATTGAAATTATTTTTTCAATATTCAGCGCTGGCGCACATTCCTTGAACTTCAGCCCGCCAGCATCGGGTAGGTAAAGAGGCCAAAGTGCAGCAGATTCAAGCCAAAGTGCGTGGCGATGGCGGCCCCCAGCCCACCGAAACGGTATGCCAGCCCGTAACCGACTCCGGCAAGGCTTGCCAGCAGCACCCATTGCCAGCCAGCACCGAAGTGCGCCAGACCGAACAGCAAGGTGGCGCCAAGCAGGGCGAGGTGTTCGCCGTAGCGCAGGTGTTGCAGGCAGCGGCTCAAACCACCCTGGATGTAACCGCGAAACAGCGCCTCCTCGACCAGCGTCACCAGCAGCAGGTTGTTCAGTACCCAGAGCCAGGCTTGATCGGGCCACTTCGGCGCCCAACTGATCATGCCCAGCAGCATTGCGCCACCAAGAGCGGCCAGCGCACTCAAGGGCAGTGCCACGGCGGTGGCATACAGTGAAAGGCGCAGGGAGCGGCGACCGACAATCCACGGGCACACCAGCAACAGCCAGAAGCCAATCAGTGGCTTGTCCAGATTCAGGTACATGGAAAACGGCACGGCATCGGCACTGAAGCGTTCCGGGCCGATACCGCGACCGTTGTAGAAACCGGGAAGCCAGTGCATGGCCAGCGCTACCGCGAGGAAAACGAACAGGCCGTGACCCAGGACGCGACCGACCTGGATCTGTGGTTGGCGAACGGCAAAGCCGGCGAACGCTAACAACCCGACGGAAATGGTCGCCAGCCAGCCGAGGTGGCTGTAGACCAGGGCCAGTGCGTAGCCGATGGAGAGGAGTGCCAGGTAGAGCCATGGCAGAGCAATCATGTAAAGTCCTTGTGTACGAGTTTCTGCAGTGTGACGCGATCCACTGTGGGAGCGAGCCTGCTCGCGATGAGGCAATTACATTCAACATTGATGTTGACTGTCAGTACGCTATCGCGAGCAGGCTCGCTCCCACAGTGGTTTTGTGTCTGGCACAACATTGTGAGCAGCGCCTATCAAATGGCGCTGAATTATAGAGACGAGAATCCCACAAATAAAAACACCGCCCAAAGGCGGTGTTTTTGTCAGTGCGACATTATGAAGCAATTAGTTGCCGCAACACGTAATGCAGAATTCCTCCCGCCTTGAAGTATTCCACTTCGTTCAACGTGTCGATCCGGCACAACACGTCCACCTTCTCGCTGCTGCCGTCCTCGCGGGTGATCACCAGCGTCAGGTTCATTCGCGGCGTCAGCTCGACGCCCGTCAGCCCTTGAATGTCGAGGGTCTCCTTGCCGGTCAGGTTCAGGCTCTTGCGGTTCTGGTCGAGCTTGAATTGCAGCGGCAGCACGCCCATGCCCACCAGGTTGGAACGGTGAATCCGCTCGAAGCTCTCGGCAATCACCGCTTTGACGCCCAGCAGGTTGGTGCCCTTGGCCGCCCAGTCACGGCTTGAACCGGTGCCGTATTCCTGGCCCGCAATCACCACCAGCGGGGTGCCTGACGCTTGATAGCGCATGGCGGCATCGTAGATCGCCAGTTTCTCCCCGGTCGGAATGTAGAGCGTATTGCCGCCTTCTTCGCCGCCGAGCATTTCGTTGCGAATGCGGATGTTCGCAAACGTGCCGCGCATCATCACTTCATGGTTGCCGCGACGTGAGCCGTAGGAGTTGAAGTCTCGCGGTTCCACGCCTTGTTCACGCAGGTAACGTCCGGCCGGGCTGTCGGCCTTGATGTTGCCGGCGGGGGAGATGTGGTCGGTGGTCACTGAATCGCCGAGCAGCGCCAGTACGCGTGCACCGCTGATGTCCTGAATCACCGGCAGGGGGCCGGAAATGTCATCGAAGAACGGCGGATGCTGGATGTAGGTGGAATCCTTCTGCCAGACGTAGGTCGCCGCTTGCGGGACTTCGATGGCTTGCCACTGCGCATCTCCGGCAAACACCTCGGCGTATTCCTTGTGGAACATCGCGGTGTCGACCTGCGCCACGGCGTCGGCGATTTCCTTGCTGCTCGGCCAGATGTCCCGCAGGTACACCGGTTTGCCATCCTTGCCTTCACCCAGCGGCTCGCTGCTGATGTCCATGCGCACGCTGCCGGCCAAGGCATACGCGACGACCAGCGGCGGGGAGGCCAGCCAGTTGGTTTTCACCAGCGGGTGCACGCGACCTTCGAAGTTGCGGTTGCCGGACAGCACCGAGGCGACGGCCAGGTCGGAGCTTTGGATGGCTTTTTCAATCGGTTCCAGCAATGGGCCGGAGTTACCGATACAGGTGGTGCAGCCGTAGCCGACCAGTGAAAAGCCCAATTCATCGAGGTATTGGGTCAGGCCGGCGGCCTTGTAGTAGTCAGTGACCACTTTGGAGCCCGGCGCCAGAGAGCTCTTCACCCACGGTTTACGCTTGAGGCCTTTCTCCACGGCTTTTTTGGCCACCAGCCCGGCCGCCATCATCACGCTCGGGTTGGAGGTGTTGGTGCACGAGGTGATGGCGGCAATCACCACGGCACCGTTTTTCAGCCGATACGTCTGGCCCTCGTACTCGTAGTCCGCCTCACTCACGAGATCGGCATTGCCGACGGCGACGCCTCCGCCACCTTCGCTTTCGAGGCGGCCTTCTTCCTTGCTGGTGGGGCGGGCGGGCTTGACTTGCAGGCCGAGGAAGTCAGTGAACGCCTGGGCGACATTTGGCAGCGACACCCGGTCTTGCGGGCGTTTGGGGCCGGCGAGGCTGGCTTCGACGCTGCTCATGTCCAGCGCCAGGCTGTCTGTGAACACCGGCTCCTGGCCGGGCAGACGCCACAGGCCCTGGGTTTTGCAGTAGGCCTCAACCAGTTTCACCACGGCGCTGGGCCGACCGGACAGGCGCAGGTACTCCAGCGTCACCTCGTCCACCGGGAAAAAGCCGCAGGTGGCGCCGTATTCCGGGGCCATGTTGGCGATAGTTGCGCGATCCGCCAGCGGCAACTCGGCGAGGCCGTCACCGTAAAACTCGACGAATTTGCCGACCACGCCTTTCTTGCGCAGCATCTGGGTGACGGTCAGCACCAGGTCAGTGGCGGTGATGCCTTCCTTGAGTTTGCCGGTGAGTTTGAAACCGATCACTTCCGGGATCAGCATCGACACCGGTTGGCCGAGCATCGCCGCTTCCGCTTCGATGCCGCCCACGCCCCAGCCGAGTACGCCGAGACCGTTGATCATGGTGGTGTGGGAGTCGGTGCCGACCAGCGTATCAGGGAAGGCATAGGTGCGGCCGTCTTCATCTTTGGTCCATACGGTGCGGCCGAGGTATTCGAGGTTGACCTGGTGACAAATGCCGGTGCCCGGCGGCACCACACTGAAGTTGTCGAAGGCGCTCTGGCCCCAGCGCAGAAAGGCGTAACGCTCGCCATTGCGCTGCATCTCGATGTCGACGTTCTGGGTGAAGGCCGTGCTGCTGGCGAATTTGTCGACCATCACCGAGTGGTCGATCACCAGGTCCACCGGCGACAGCGGATTGATTCGCTGCGGATCGCCACCGGCCTTGGCCATGGCGGCGCGCATGGCCGCGAGGTCGACCACTGCTGGCACACCGGTGAAATCCTGCATCAACACGCGCGCGGGGCGGTACTGGATTTCCCGGTCGCTGCGCCGCTCTTTGAGCCAGGCGGCGAGGGCCTTGAGGTCGGCGCCGGTGACGGTTTTTTCGTCTTCCCAGCGCAGCAGGTTTTCCAGAAGCACTTTGAGCGACATCGGCAGCTTGTCGAGATCGCCCAAGGACTTTGCGGCTTCCGGCAAGCTGAAATAATGGTAGGTCTTGTCGTCTATTTTCAGCGTTTTAAGGGTCTTCAGACTATCAAGGGACGGCATTGAAATGACTCCTTTGAGTCCGCACGGCTACGGACTGACGGGACGGACAGAGCCTTTAACCTAGCCCTGTTTGGCAAATCTGGCTAATAACCGGACGCTATGGACAAGTCCGGCGTTGCGAACTCGGCTATCATGCGCCGGTTTTCGTGACAGGCTTTGCTTCAACGCAAGTCTGGGCATCGCGCAGTGGTTGAATGTCTCGCCATCTGCCCAGGAGTAAGAATGAACACCCTCTTTATGCATTGCCGGCCGGGCTTCGAAGGCGAAGTCTGTTCCGAGATTTCCGAACACGCCGCGCGGCTGAACGTGGCCGGTTATGCCAAGGCCAAAGCCGCCAGTGCCTGCGCCGAGTTTGTCTGCACCGAAGAAGATGGCGCCGAGCGCCTGATGCGCGGCCAGCGTTTCGCCGAGCTGATTTTTCCGCGCCAATGGGCGCGCGGGATCTTCATCGATCTGCCGGAAACCGACCGCATCAGCGTGATCCTCGCCCATCTGGCGAGCTTCCCGACGTGTGGCAGCCTGTGGCTGGAAGTGGTCGACACCAACGACGGCAAAGAGCTGTCGAACTTCTGCAAGAAATTCGAAGGCCCGCTGCGCAAGGCGCTGAGCGGCGCCGGCAAGTTGGTGGAAGACGCCAGCAAGCCACGTTTGCTGCTGACCTTCAAAAGCGGTCGTGAAGTGTTCGTCGGCCTGGCCGAAGCCAACAACTCGGCGATGTGGCCGATGGGCATTCCGCGCCTGAAGTTCCCGCGTGAAGCGCCCAGCCGTTCGACCCTGAAGCTGGAAGAGGCGTGGCACCACTTCATTCCGCGTGATCAGTGGGACGAGCGCCTGCACAGCGACATGACTGGTGTCGACCTTGGCGCCGCGCCGGGCGGCTGGACCTGGCAACTGGTCAATCGCGGCATGCTGGTGACGGCGATCGATAACGGTCCGATGGCTGAAAGCCTGATGGACACCGGGCTGGTTCAGCACTTGATGGCGGACGGTTTTACCTTCAAGCCCAAGCAGCCGGTGGACTGGATGGTTTGCGACATCGTCGAGAAGCCGGCGCGTAACGCGGCGATGCTGGAAGAATGGATTGGCGAAGGGCATTGCCGCGAGGCGGTGGTCAACCTGAAGCTGCCGATGAAGCAGCGTTATGCTGAAGTGAAGCGCTTGCTTGAGCGCATTGCAGAAGGCTTCAAGGCGCGTGGCATTCGGGTCGATATCGGCTGCAAACAGCTGTACCACGACCGCGAAGAAGTGACCTGCCATTTGCGCCGGCATGACGTAAAGAAACCGAAAACCCGCTGATTCCCCCGGCCCCATGTGGGAGCGAGCCTGCTCGCGATAGCGGTGTAACAATCAACATTGATATTGAATGTGATGGCCCTATCGCGAGCAGGCTCGCTCCCACAGATGTCACAGATGACTGAACACCCGGTTTTGCGCGACAATGCCGGCCAGTTTCAGGAGTGAATCATGAGTGAAATGATCAATACGCCGGTAGACGGCACCCTCGACGCCACCGGCCTCAATTGCCCGGAGCCGGTGATGATGCTGCACCAGCATATTCGTGACCTGGTGCCTGGCGGCCTGCTCAAGGTGATCGCCACCGACCCGTCGACCCGTCGCGACATTCCCAAGTTCTGCGTGTTCCTGGACCATGAACTGGTGGGACAGCATGAAGATGCCGGGACCTATCTGTACTGGATTCGCAAGAAGTCCGATTAACGGACCCGAAAAAAAGGCCTGCGTTTGCAGGCCTTCTTTTTACCGTCGCTTAACTCGCTGCCCGACTGATGCGGATTCGCTTGCGCGCACTGCGCGTCAGACGAATCGACAGCATCAGCGCCGCACAGCTCAGGCCTGCAATCAGACCTTCCCACAGCCCGCTCGGGCCGCTGGCCGGGCCGAACCAGTCGGTCAATCCCAGCACGTACCCTACCGGCAGGCCGATCCCCCAATAGGCGAACAACGTCAGGACCATGGTCGCCCGGGTGTCCTGGTAACCGCGCAGGGCGCCGGCACAGATCACTTGGATAGCATCGGAAAACTGGTACAGCGCGGCATAGACGATCAGCATCGAGGCGATCTGGATGACGGTCTGGTCGGCGGTGTAGATCGAGGCGATGGGTTCGCGCAGGAGCAGAATCAGGCTCGCCGAGAACGCGGCAAACACCAGCGCCGCGCCCAGGCCGACCTTCGCCGCGAAGCTCGCCTGATACGGGTTCCCGGCCCCTAGCGCCTGACCCACGCGTACGGTGACCGCCATCCCCAGGGAATAAGGAATCATGAACAGCAGCGAGCTGATGTTCAGGGCGATCTGGTGCCCGGCCACGACAGTCGATCCGAGGCTGCCGATCAGCAGGGCGATGACTGCAAAGATGCTGGACTCGGCAAATACCGCGATACCGATCGGCAGGCCGATGCCGACCAGACGTTTGATCACCGCCCACTGCGGACGATCGAAACGTACCAGCACACGCGTGGGGGCATAGAAGGGCGCCCAGCGGGTCCAGCCGGCCATGCTCAGCGCCATGAACCACATGACGATGCCGCTGGCCCAGCCGCAACCGACGCCGCCGAGGGCCGGCAGGCCGAAATGGCCATAGATCAGCGCGTAGTTCACTGGAATGTTCAGCAATAAACCACCCAGGCCAATGACCATGCTTGGACGGGTGCGGCCCATGGCATCGCTGTAGCAGCGCAGTACGTAGTAGAAGGCAATGCCGGGAAAGCCGAAGGCGATACCGTGCAAGTAGCCCATGCTCGGCTCAATCAACTGCGGGTCGACTTTCATCCAGTGCAGGATCGGCTCGGCGCCAAGCAGCAAGCCACTGCCCATCAGTCCGACACAGAGTGCCAGCCACAAGGCCTGGCGTGCCAGAGGCGCGATCTCATCGTGCTGCTTTGCGCCAAAGCGTTGGGCGATCTTGGGGGTGGTGGCCAGCAGAACCCCGGTCATCAGCAGGTAGATCGGAATCCAGATCGAATTACCCAGTGCCACCGCCGCCAAATCCCGTGGGCTGACCCGGCCGGCCATCACTGCATCGACGAAGCCCATGGCAGTGGTTGCCAGTTGCGCGATCATGATCGGCAGCGCCAGGCCAAGCAGGTTTTTAAGCTCCAGGCGAACCCGGGCCGGGCGATTGAGGGGCGTAGCGGTGAGGCTGTCGGTTACGGAATTCACAGGCGAAGCGTCCAGAGGGGATTGATGCGCGGGGCGGCGCATTCTACGCGTTGACGCCACAGTCAGGAAAATTGCAGTGTTGCGGATTTGTAAAGCTCATTCCCCGCGGGAGCTGCGCTACACTGCCGATCCGCCAAAGGAGCCTGCCATGCTGATTGTTGCCGACGAAAATATCCCGCTGCTCGATTCGTTCTTTGAAGGTTTCGGCGAAATCCGCCGTGTACCGGGACGCTCCATCGACCGCGCCACGGTCGAGGCGGCCGATGTGCTGCTGGTGCGTTCGGTGACCAACGTCGACCGCGACTTGCTCGAAGGCAGCAATGTGCGGTTTGTCGGCACCTGCACCATTGGTACGGATCACCTGGATCTGGACTACTTCCAGCAGGCCGGCATCACCTGGTCCAGCGCACCGGGTTGCAATGCCCGGGGCGTGGTCGACTACGTGTTGGGCAGCCTGCTGACCCTGGCCGAAATCGAAGGTGTCGAGCTGGCCGAGCGCACTTACGGGGTGGTCGGTGCCGGTGAAGTCGGTGGTCGGCTGGTCAAGGTCCTGCAAGGTCTGGGCTGGAAAGTGCTGGTCTGCGATCCGCCGCGTCAGGCGGCCGAAGGCGGCGACTTCGTCAGCCTGGAGCAGATCATCGGGCAATGCGACGTTATCAGTTTGCACACCCCGTTGAGCAACAACGCCGAGCATTCGACCTGGCACCTGTTTGACCAAAACCGCTTGAACCAGCTCAAGCCTGGCGCCTGGCTGATCAATGCCAGCCGTGGTCCGGTGGTGGACAACACTGCGCTGCGTGAAGTGCTGCTGGCGCGCGAAGACCTGCAAGCGGTGCTGGACGTGTGGGAAGGCGAGCCGAGCGTTGATATCGGCTTGGCCGAGCTGTGTGTGATCGCCACCCCGCATATCGCCGGTTACAGCCTCGACGGCAAGCAGCGCGGGACTGCGCAGATCTATCAGGCGTTTTGCCAGTTCCTCGGGCAACCCGCAAAGGTCACTCTTGATGAGCTGTTGCCGGCACCCTGGCTGGCGCAAGTCCACTTGAACGCCAGTTGTGATCCGGCCTGGGCCTTGGCGATGGTCTGCCGTGGCGTGTACGACCCGCGTCGTGATGACGCGGACTTCCGCCGCAGCCTGGTGGTCAGCGGTGCCGAACAGCGCACGGCGTTTGACTTGTTGCGCAAGCATTACCCTGAGCGGCGTGAGATTGACGGGCTGAAGGTGCGCATTGAGGGGGAGTCGCCGGCGTTGCGACAAATGGTGGCGGCGCTGGGGGCAGTGGTCGTCTAGGGATCGAGTCGACCTCATCGCGAGCAGGCTCGCTCCCACAGGGGTTTGTGAACACCGACAATCCACTGTGGGAGCGAGCCTGCTCGCGATGAGGCCCTGACAAACGACATTACTTTCAAACTGGCAATAAAAAACCCGGCCAAGGGGCCGGGTCGGAAGACGTGAGGCGATGTATCAATCTTGCTTGGCAGGCTTGACCAACCGTTGTTCCAGTTCGCGGCACGCACTCTGGATCATCTCTTCAGTGATCGGTACTTCGCGCCCTTGAGCGTCAATGATGGAGCACCCCAGAGACTGGTGTGGCTGGGTGCGGATCACTTGAATCTTGTCATCGCTGCTGTTTTGCAAGGACATGGCCTGTCTCCTCATCAGGTTGTGCGTTTACTGTAGAACCACCAAATGACCAAGCTGTGACAACTCCCTACAGGGGACAAGGCGGCAATACCAGTCCATCAGAAATAACCCCGGACTTCTAGCCGGACTTTAGACCGATAACATCTAGGCTCTATTGTCAGCGGTCATATTTAACCTGACTCATTGTGATTTACAGCGTTGCGGCGGATCGACCGGTGTAGGCTTGGCCAGGTTGATTCTTTCAGTTTGCGCTTTCGGATGATCCTGATGCTGTCTGCCCGTCACCGCCGCGCGATTCGCCTGGCCAGTCGTTTTGTTGCACCTTACCGTTGGCAGGCGCTCGGTGCCTTGCTGGCGCTGATCGTCACTGCCGGTATTACCTTGTCCATGGGGCAGGGCATTCGCCTGCTGGTGGATCAGGGCTTCATGACCCAGTCCCCGCAGTTGCTCAACCAGTCCATCGGCGTGTTCATGTTGCTGGTGTTGGGCCTTGCGATCGGCACTTTCATGCGTTTTTACCTAGTGTCGTGGATCGGTGAGCGTTGCGTGGCCGATATCCGTCAACAGGTGTTCAATCATTTGATTTACCTGCACCCGGGGTTCTACGAGAACAACCGCAGCTCCGAGATCCAGTCGCGCCTGACGGCCGATACCACGCTGCTGCAATCGGTGATCGGCTCGTCGCTGTCGCTGTTCCTGCGCAATTTGCTGATGGTCATCGGTGGAGTCGTGCTGCTGTTTATCACCAACCCGAAACTCACCAGCATTGTGGTGGTGACGCTGCCGTTGGTGATCGCACCGATTCTGATCTTCGGTCGCCGGGTTCGCCGCCTGTCGCGCTTGAGTCAGGATCGCATTGCCGATATCGGCAGCTATGTGTCGGAGTCTCTTGGCCAGATCAAGACCGTGCAGGCCTACAACCACCAGGTGCAGGACGAACAGCGCTTCGCCGTCACTGTGGAAGAGGCTTTCGACACCGCACGCAAACGTATCATCCAGCGCGCTTGGCTGATTACCCTGGTGATCATGCTGGTGCTGGGGGCGGTGGCGGTGATGCTGTGGGTCGGCGGCATGGACGTGATGGCCGGGCGCATTTCTGCGGGTGAGCTGGCGGCGTTCGTGTTCTACAGCCTGATCGTCGGCAGTGCCTTTGGCACCTTGAGCGAAGTGATTGGCGAGTTGCAGCGGGCGGCCGGTGCGGCTGAACGAATTGCCGAGTTGCTGCGCTCGGAAAACATCATCCGGCCACCGGTCTCGGGGCAAGTGACTTTGCCTGATCGGGTGCGTGGCGATTTGCTGCTCGAAGATCTGCGTTTTTCCTACCCGTCACGGCCCGAAAGCTACGCTATCGATGGTTTGAGCCTGGCCATCAAGGCCGGCGAAACCCTCGCGCTGGTCGGGCCTTCAGGGGCCGGCAAGTCGACGGTTTATGACCTGCTGCTGCGCTTTTACGATCCGATCGCGGGCCGCATCCAGCTCGATGGCGTGCCGCTGACCCAACTCGATCCTATGGATTTGCGCCGTTGTTTCGCGCTGGTATCGCAAAACCCGGCGCTGTTCTTCGGCAGTATCGAAGAGAACATCCGCTATGGCAAACCCTCGGCAACCCTGGCCCAGGTCCAGGAAGCGGCGAAGATTGCCTACGCCCACGACTTCATCGAAAAAATGCCTGATGGCTACCAGACGCATCTGGGTGACGGTGGTCTCGGACTTTCCGGCGGTCAGCGTCAGCGCCTGGCCATCGCCCGGGCGTTATTGGTGGATGCACCGATCCTGCTGCTGGACGAAGCGACCAGCGCCCTCGATGCGCAAAGTGAACACCTGATCCAGCAAGCACTGCCCCGCTTGATGAAAAACCGCACCACACTGGTCATCGCCCATCGCCTGGCCACGGTAAAGAACGCCGACCGGATCGCAGTGATGGACCAGGGAAAGCTGGTCGCGGTGGGTACGCACCACGAACTGATCGCCAGCAATGCGCTGTATGCGCGGTTGGCGGCGTTGCAGTTTGTAGGCGCCGCCGAAGACGGCGAACCTTCGGCAGCGCCTACATAACCGGTATTACCGGTTATTGATCGTCGAAATACCGCTCTTGCCAATCCACCAGCGGCTGCGGTGAGTTGAGCTTCTGGCCGTAGATCACCGAGTAGGACAGCACGTTCTGTACGTACTGGCGGGTTTCATCGAACGGGATGCTTTCGACCCAGACATCGAAGCTCAGGTGGTTGGCACCGCTTAGCCACTGGCGAACACGGCCGGGGCCGGCGTTGTAGGCGGCGGTGGCCAGGACACGGTTGCCGTTGAACTGACTGTGGACCTGACTCAGGTAGGCAGCGCCGAGCTGGATATTCTTGTCCGGGTCCAGCACTTGCTGCGGCGAGGCCAGCGGAATACTGAACTTGCGCGCGGTTTCCTTGGCGGTGCCGGGCATCAACTGCATCAGGCCACTGGCACCGACGCCGGAGCGGGCGTCGTCCATGAAGGCACTTTCCTGGCGGGTAATGGCGAACACCCAGCTTGAATGCAAACCGCGGACCTTGGCTTCACGCACCAGGGTGTCGCGGTGGGCCATCGGGAAGCGAATGTCCAGGTCATCCCAGTACTGCGCCTGGCTGATGGTGCGGATCGCCGGGAAATACCATTTCAGGTCGTACGCCAGTTTTGCCTGGGCAACCATTTCATCACGGCTGAAGTGGCGGCTGACGTGGTACCACTCGCGGCGCCCGTCGACGATTTGCCCGCGGGCAAGGAATTCCAGCGCCCGACGTATGCCCGGGGTATTGCGAACCTTGTTGATCAGCGCCGGGCTCAACATCAGCGGTTTGTTGACCAGCGAATACGGTGATTGCGAGCGGTCGGCGGCAAGGAATCCGTAGAAGTCACGCTCACGCGCCAGACTCTTGTACAGGGTTTGCGCTTCCGGGTTTTGCGGCTGGGCCAGCTCCAGGCTACGGGCCTTCCAGTAGCGCCAGCGATTGGTAAGGGCCAGATCCTGTGGCAGGCGGCTGGTCAACTGATAGGCTTCGTCCCAGCGCGCCAGGCGCAACAGCAAGCGCAAGCGCCATTCGGATACGGTGTTGTCGCGCAACTCCGGGTCATACTTGGTCATGACATCAAGGGCGCGGCTGTCGAAACGACGGGCCAGGGTCAGGCCGATTTCACGGGCGATGGCGACCTTTTCGTCGCGAGAGAAATGCATGCTGACGGCATAGCTGTCGAGCAGGGCCATCGCCCGGTCCGGATCCTGGCGCGCGAAGCGGCGCAGGCCAAGACTGACAATGTCAGACATGGCTTCATCGGCCGGGGTGAAGCGCGAAGGCTGGTCGAGCATTTCGGGTCTTTGCGCGACGTCTACCAACAAACGCCCACGCGATGCCAGGGTGGTCATGTTGTTGATCAAACTGTTGGCCAGCGCATAGTTGCGTGCGTGAGCGGCGAGTTTGAGGCGTTCCCAGCGTTTCTGTTCGGTCAGTTGGCCTTCGGCGGCCCATTGCGCAAACAACGAGTCGCAGGTTTCAGGCTGGGATTTGCCGGTCAGCCAGAGTTTGTCAGCGTTGGCGTAACCTTCGGACTTGAGGTTGTGACCGATCTGGTATTGCGCATTGAGGCAGTCCAGTTCGGTGAAATTGAGTTTGGGGTCGTAGTATTTGACGAAGGTCGACCAGTCACCCCGTTCAGCCAGCCAGCGCAACCAGCGCAATTTCATCCAGTTGGCTTGCGGCAGGTCGCCGTGCTCGGCGAGGAATCTTTCGATCTCATCGTTGCTCGCGGTTTTCAGGCGCGCTGTCAACTCGTCATAGGCCAGATACGGCTCCAGCGGGTAATCGCTCAGCTCCTGGCTGTAGCGAAAATACGGGCCGGTATCACCTTTGGCCAAGGCGCGCTTGGCTTCGTCGTAATATTGGCGTTGGGTGGACAGGTCCACCGCCTGGGCGGATTGAACGGCAGCGGCAGAAAGAAGCAAGCAGGATAAAAAACTGAAGAGGCGACTGCGCATGAGACATCCGGGCAGAAAAAACACGACAAGTGCCTGCACATGCGAGCACTGATTATTTATAGCTTAGCCTTTTGCCAGCAGCCGGTGAAAGCTTTGCCCGCTCGTTGGTACAAGATCGCAACAAAGAGTGTTTCGACATTGAAAATGCCGGCCTTCTGACGTCGCAAGTCAGGTAGAATGCGCGCCCGGTTTTTGGAGAAGCTCATGACCCTGCTCAAATTCAGCGATGTGTCCCTTGCTTTCGGCGCTATGCCGTTGTTGGACAAGGTGTCCTGGCAGATCGCCCGTGGTGAGCGGGTGTGCATCATCGGCCGCAACGGCACTGGCAAATCCAGCATGATGAAGCTGGTCAAAGGCGATCAGAAGCCTGATGACGGCTCCGTCTGGCGCGCACCAGGCCTCAAGATCGGCGAATTACCGCAAGAATTGCCGGTGGCCGACGAGCGGACAGTGTTCGACGTGGTGGCCGAAGGCCTGGACGGTGTGGGCGAGCTGCTCGCGCAGTATCACCACCTGAGCCAGAACATCGTGACCGATGCTGATCTGGACAAACTGATGCACGTCCAGCACGACCTCGAAGCTCGCGATGGCTGGCGTTTGCAGCAATTGGTCGACAGTACCCTGAGCCGCCTGCAATTGCCGGCTGACAAAACCCTCGCCGAATTGTCCGGCGGCTGGCGCCGTCGCGTCCTGCTGGCGCAGGCCCTGGTTTCGGAACCGGATCTGCTGCTGCTCGACGAACCGACCAACCACCTGGACATCGGTGCCATCGCCTGGCTCGAAGAAGCGTTGAAGGATTTCCAGGGCGCCGTGCTGTTCATCACGCACGACCGTTCTTTCCTGCAAAACCTGGCCACCCGCATCCTGGAACTGGACCGCGGCGGCCTGATCGACTGGAACGGCGACTACGCCAGCTTCCTCGTTCACAAGGAAGCCACGCTGGCCGCTGAAGAAACCGCCAACGCGTTGTTCGACAAGAAGCTGGCCCAGGAAGAAGTCTGGATCCGCCAGGGTATCAAGGCTCGTCGTACCCGTAACGAAGGTCGCGTTCGCGCCCTCAAGGCGCTGCGCGTCGAGCGTAGCGAGCGTCGTGAGCGCACCGGCAAGGCCAACATTCAGCTGGATACCGCTGACAAGTCCGGCAAGCAGGTGATGGTCCTCGAGAACGTCAGCTTCGCCCACCCGGATGGCCCGTTCCTGATCAAGGATTTCTCCATGGTCTTGCAGCGCGGCGACCGTATCGGTCTGCTGGGCGCCAACGGTACCGGCAAAACCACCTTGCTGAAGCTGATGCTCAACGGCTTGCAGCCGACCAGCGGTACGGTTGAAGAGGGCACTCGCATCGATGTGGCCTATTTCGACCAGCTGCGCCATCAGCTGGATCTGGAAAAGACCGTGATCGACAACGTCGCCGAAGGTCGAGACTTTATCGATATCGACGGTCAGAGCCGTCACGTGCTGAGCTACCTCGGCGACTTCCTGTTCAGCCCGCAGCGTGCCCGTACGCCGGTCAAGGCGTTGTCCGGTGGTGAGCGTGCGCGTCTGTTGCTGGCCAAGTTGTTCAGCAAGCCGGCCAACCTGCTGGTCCTCGACGAACCGACCAACGACCTCGACGTGGAAACCCTCGAGCTGCTGGAAGAGGTCTTGCTGACCTTCAACGGCACCGTGCTGATGGTCAGTCACGACCGGGCATTCCTCGACAACGTGGTGACCAGCACCCTGGTCTTCGAAGGTGAAGGCAAGGTTCGCGAATACGTCGGTGGTTATCAGGACTGGCTGCGTCAGGGCGGCTCGCCGCGCCTGTTGGGCGTGACCGAGAGCAAGTCCGGCAAGGCCGACCTGAACTCTGCAGTCGTCACTGCGGCGCCTGCACCCGTGGTGGCTCAAGAAGCACCAGTGGCCAAGAAAAAGCTCAGCTACAAGCTGCAGCGTGAGCTGGAAGCGCTGCCGGGCGATATCGATGCCAAGGAACAGCAGATCGCCAAGGTGCAAACCGAAATGGCCGATGCCGGTTTCTATCAACGTCCTGCTGCCGAAACCGCCAAGGTCATCGCGCAGCTTGAGCAACTGCAAGCGGAACTTGACGTGTTGGTCGAGCGCTGGGCCGAGCTGGATGCCTGATTGATCCGTTGCTGATGTAAAAAAGCCCGACGTTCATCGCTGAACGTCGGGCTTTTCATATGCAAAACGATCTGCAGACCGAAATAGATTCAATGTGGGAACGAGCCTGCTCGCGATGAGGCCCTGTCGGTCGAAATCAATGTTGACTGACAAGCCGCCATCGCGAGCAGGCTCGCTCCCACAGGGTTACGGGTTTTAGCTTTTGATCAGGCGCACCGCCAGCACATCGCAAGGCGCACCATGCAGCACGTCATTGGCGGTGGAACCCAGCAGCAGTGCGAGGCCGTGGCGACCATGACTGCCCACGACGATCAGGTCGCACTCCTGTTCCTTGGCCATATGATGGATTTCCTGGCGTGGCTGACCATAGGTCAGGTGGCTGTATTCTTTGGAAAGTTCAGGATACTTGTTGATCAGACGATCGAGGCGCTCCTTGGCCTGGTCGAATTGCTGTTGCTGCAATTGCGACAGGTCCATCGGCACGTCACCACCAAAGGCCATGGCCATCGGTTCGACAATATGAACCAGGGACAATTTGGCACCGTTGCTGACCGATAACTCGCGAGCACGGTGAATCACAGGATCGCACTCTTCGGTTAGATCTACGGCGACCAGAATATGGTGGTAGGGCATGAGGTGCTCCTCCTGAGGATTGCGATAACGGTAAGTATGGCTGGTTTCAAGCGGATTGGTTCTGACAGGGATCAATCCGCCCATCAAGAATCGGGAGTACAGATATGACGGTCTGGATAGTGGTGTCAATCCTTGCAGTGGTGCTGAGCCCGCTGGCATGGCTGCGGCCTTCGCGTAAACAGGGGGGGCAGATGGCCTTGCGCATGGAGGCGCGGCGTATTGGCCTGGCCATGCAGTTGGCACCGCAGGAGTGGCCGCATTGGCTGGAGCCGGCGCCGCCCAGCCCGTGTGCGCAATACCATCGGCCGCGACGGGGCAATCAGCCGGCGTGCTGGATCTATTGGCAAAGTGCGCCGGGTGTGTGGGTCAATCAATGGCGAGAGGTTTGTCAGGATGAGTCATTGCTGATTCATTTCCGGAAGTTGCCGGCCAACGTCTACAAGGTTGAGGCCGACAAGCAAATGATCACCTTGTATTGGGGGGAACGGGGCGAGGCCGAGGTGTTGCAACAGATTGATGCTGTCCTCAAGGCGCTGGCTTGAACAACCGGCAATAAAAAGCCCGACATCATCATCGGGCTGGAGTGGCCAGGCAGGCCGGTAATTCGCTGAATCGTCGCGCTATCTCGAGCGCGGCGCCGATCTTGCGCTTGGCGTTCGCCATAAGCGCTTCTGTTTTTCGTTTAATGTCCCCGGCCAGCGTAGCTTGTATTTCGAGTTGCGCCGGTAATTAGGGCGACGTTTCTAAATATTGATTCTATGAATAGTTGCACATGCATCCGCGTGTTGCAGGTCTTCGTGGTACGGATATGACTGCAAAGTCGAGTGATAACCCGTCTTTTGGGCGATTGACAATTGTCGGAAATTCCGTGAAGGTGGCGTACCCAAATCAAACGGGCGTATGAATTGAGCGTTTGTATTACAGACGGCTCCTACAGAATCCCGACTATCGCGTTGGCGGGTGTGCCTGGTGGAATGGCATTAGCATCGACGGTAACGTCCATGCCGAGCCAGAACGTCAGCGTCCGACGTGTACTGTTCAGCTTCCATATCGTGGAGATCAGTTGATGATTTACGAAGGTAAAGCCATCACGGTTAAGGCTCTTGAAAGTGGCATCGTCGAATTGAAATTCGACCTCAAGGGTGAGTCCGTCAACAAGTTCAACCGTCTAACCCTGAACGAGCTGCGTTCGGCCGTAGACGCCATCAAGGCAGATGCGTCGGTCAAGGGTGTGATCGTCAGCAGTGGCAAGGACGTATTCATCGTCGGTGCCGACATCACCGAATTCGTCGACAACTTCAAGCTGCCGGATGCAGAGCTGGTTGCTGGCAACCTCGAAGCCAACAAGATTTTCAGCGATTTCGAAGACCTCAATGTTCCAACCGTGGCCGCGATCAACGGCATCGCTTTGGGTGGCGGTCTGGAAATGTGCCTGGCGGCGGACTACCGCGTCATGTCCACCACGGCCAAGATCGGTCTGCCGGAAGTCAAACTGGGCATCTACCCAGGCTTCGGCGGTACCGTTCGCCTGCCGCGGATCATCGGTGCCGACAACGCCATCGAGTGGATTGCCGCTGGTAAGGAAAACCGTCCGGAAGACGCGCTGAAAGTCGGCGCAGTCGATGCGGTGGTCGCTCCAGAGAAGCTGCAGGAAGCAGCCCTGGAGCTGATCAAGCGCGCCATTTCCGGCGAGTTCGATTACAAGGCCAAGCGTCAGCCGAAGCTGGAAAAGCTCAAGCTGAACGCCATCGAGCAAATGATGGCTTTCGAAACCGCCAAAGGTTTTGTGGCTGGTCAGGCTGGTCCGAACTACCCGGCACCGGTTGAAGCGATCAAGACGATCCAGAAAGCCGCGAACTTCGGTCGCGACAAGGCTCTGGAAGTTGAAGCCGCCGGCTTCGTCAAACTGGCCAAGACCTCTGCTGCGCAGAGCTTGATCGGTCTGTTCCTGAACGATCAGGAGCTGAAGAAAAAAGCCAAGGCCTACGACGAAATCGCCAAGGACGTGAAACAGGCTGCCGTACTCGGCGCCGGTATCATGGGTGGCGGTATCGCTTATCAGTCGGCGTCCAAAGGCACGCCAATCCTGATGAAGGACATCAACGAGCACGGTATCGAGCAGGGGCTGGCGGAAGCCGCGAAACTGCTGGTTGGCCGCGTTGATAAAGGCCGCATGACCGCAGCCAAAATGGCCGAAGTGCTCAACGGCATTCGTCCAACCCTGTCCTACGGTGATTTCGGTCACGTCGATCTGGTGGTCGAAGCCGTTGTCGAGAACCCTAAGGTCAAGCAAGCGGTATTGGCTGAAGTCGAAGACCAGGTCAAAGAGGGCACCATCCTCGCGTCGAACACCTCGACCATTTCCATCAGCCTGTTGGCCAAGGCCCTCAAGCGTCCGGAAAACTTCGTCGGCATGCACTTCTTCAACCCGGTGCACATGATGCCGCTGGTTGAAGTCATTCGTGGCGAGAAGTCCAGCGAGCTGGCCGTTGCCACCACCGTTGCCTACGCCAAGAAAATGGGCAAGAACCCGATCGTCGTCAACGACTGCCCGGGCTTCCTGGTCAACCGCGTTCTGTTCCCGTACTTCGGCGGTTTCGCCAAGTTGGTCAGCGCCGGTGTGGACTTCGTCCGTATCGACAAGATCATGGAAAAGTTCGGCTGGCCAATGGGTCCGGCGTACCTGATGGACGTGGTCGGTATCGACACCGGTCACCACGGTCGCGACGTGATGGCTGAAGGCTTCCCGGATCGTATGAAAGACGACCGTCGTTCGGCGGTGGACGTGCTCTACGAAGCCAAGCGCCTGGGCCAGAAGAACGGCAAGGGCTTCTACGCCTACGAGACCGACAAGCGCGGCAAACAGAAGAAAGTAGCCGATCCGTCGGTACTCGAAGTGCTCAAGCCAATCGTCTTCGAACAGCGTGAAGTGACCGACGAAGACATCATCAACTGGATGATGATCCCGCTGTGCCTGGAAACCGTGCGTTGCCTGGAAGACGGCATCGTCGAAACCGCTGCCGAAGCCGACATGGGCCTGGTCTACGGTATTGGTTTCCCTCCATTCCGTGGCGGTGCACTGCGCTACATCGACGCAATCGGTGTTGCAGAGTTCGTTGCCCTGGCTGACCAGTACGCTGATTTGGGCGCGCTGTACCACCCGACCGCGAAGCTGCGCGAGATGGCCCAAAACGGCCAGAGCTTCTTCGGTTAAGCGCCCACACTAGAGCGAGAGTGAAATTATATGAGCTTGAATCCTAGAGACGTCGTGATTGTCGACTTCGGTCGTACTCCGATGGGCCGCTCCAAGGGCGGCATGCACCGCAACACCCGCGCCGAAGACATGTCGGCGCACCTGATCAGCAAATTGCTGGAACGCAACGTCAAGGTCGACCCGAGCGAAGTCGAAGACGTGATCTGGGGCTGCGTGAACCAGACCCTGGAGCAGGGCTGGAACATCGCCCGCATGGCGTCCTTGATGACTCAGATCCCGCACACGGCTGCCGGCCAGACCGTCAGTCGCCTGTGTGGCTCGTCGATGAGTGCATTGCACACCGCAGCGCAAGCGATCATGACCGGTAATGGTGACGTGTTCGTGGTTGGCGGCGTCGAGCATATGGGTCACGTGAGCATGATGCACGGTGTCGATCCGAACCCGCACATGTCGCTGTACGCGGCGAAAGCCTCGGGCATGATGGGCCTGACCGCTGAAATGCTCGGCAAAATGCACGGCATTACCCGTGAGCAGCAAGATGCCTTCGGCGTGCGCTCCCACCAACTCGCCCATAAAGCGACGGTGGAAGGCAAGTTCAAAGACGAAATCATCCCGATGCAGGGTTACGACGAGAACGGTTTCCTGAAACTGTTCGACTACGACGAAACCATCCGTCCGGAAACTACCCTGGAAAGCCTGGCGGCGTTGAAGCCGGCGTTCAATCCAAAGGGTGGCACCGTGACAGCCGGTACTTCGTCGCAGATCACCGATGGTGCTTCGTGCATGATCGTGATGTCGGCGCAGCGTGCACAGGACCTGGGCATCCAGCCGATGGCGGTGATCCGCTCGATGGCAGTGGCAGGTGTGGATCCGGCGATCATGGGCTATGGTCCAGTACCGGCGACACAGAAAGCACTGAAGCGTGCAGGTCTGGGTATTGCCGATATCGACTTCTTCGAACTCAACGAAGCTTTCGCTGCACAGGCCCTGCCAGTGCTGAAAGATTTGAAAGTGCTCGACAAGATGAACGAGAAGGTTAACCTGCACGGCGGCGCGATCGCCCTGGGCCACCCATTCGGTTGCTCCGGTGCACGTATCTCCGGCACGCTGCTCAATGTAATGAAGCAGAATGGCGGCACCTTCGGTGTATCGACCATGTGCATTGGCCTCGGCCAGGGCATTGCCACCGTTTTCGAACGCGTTTAAGCGATTCGTCGACGGAAGCCGGGGCCAAGTGCCCCGGTTTTTGTTTTTCTGAAGATTTTTTTTGTTTTTTATTTCAAGTGATTTGAGTGAGGGCCAGACCATGCCGATACAACCAGGGCTCTACCAGCATTACAAAGGTCCGCAGTACCGCGTATTCAGTGTTGCGCGGCATTCCGAGACCGAAGAAGAAGTGGTCTTCTACCAAGCCCTGTATGGCGATTACGGCTTTTGGGTGCGTCCCTTGAGCATGTTCCTGGAAACGGTCGAAGTTGACGGCGAACAGGTCCCACGCTTTGCTTTGGTGCAGGCCGAACCAAGTCTTTTTTCAAGGCCATAAGCTGAGCGCGCGCAGAACCCTGCGCTTGACCTCACCTTGTTGCCACTATATATAGCGGTGCCGCGTCAGGCGCCAACCGCCTTTCACTTCTAGAATTCAGGAATTTTCTGATCCATGGGCAAATCGCTGGTCATTGTGGAATCCCCGGCTAAGGCCAAGACCATCAACAAGTATCTGGGTAACCAATACGTGGTGAAGTCGAGTATCGGCCATATCCGAGACCTGCCCACCAGCGGTTCGGCTAGCGCCAGCAAAGAGCCTGCTGCCAAGCGTGGCAAGGCTGCTGCTGGTGAAGCGCCGGCGCTGTCGCCTAAAGAAAAGGCGCGCAAGCAGCTGGTCTCGCGCATGGGTGTCGATCCCGATCATGGCTGGAAAGCCAAGTACGAGATCCTCCCGGGCAAGGAAAAGGTCATCGAAGAGCTGCGCCGGCTCGCCAAAGATGCTGACACCATCTATCTCGCAACCGACTTGGATCGCGAGGGGGAAGCCATTGCCTGGCACCTGCGCGAAGCCATCGGTGGTGATGACAGCCGCTACAAGCGCGTGGTGTTCAACGAAATCACCAAGAAGGCGATTCAGGAAGCCTTCTCCCAGCCGGGCGAGCTGGACATCGATCGGGTCAATGCCCAGCAGGCGCGTCGCTTCCTCGACCGCGTGGTGGGTTACATGGTTTCGCCGCTGCTGTGGGCCAAGATCGCTCGCGGTCTGTCTGCTGGCCGTGTGCAATCGGTAGCCGTGAAGCTGGTGGTGGAGCGTGAGCGCGAAATTCGTGCGTTCAACCCCGAAGAGTATTGGGAAGTTCACGCTGACCTCGGCACTGCCAAGGGCGCCAATGTGCGTTTTGAAGTGGCCCGTGAAAACGGCGAAGCCTTCAAGCCGCTCAACGAAGCCCAGGCCATGGCTGCGCTGGAGAAGCTCAAGGCTTCCAGCTACACCATCGCCAAGCGCGAAGACAAACCGACCAGCAGCAAGCCGTCGGCACCGTTCATCACGTCCACCCTGCAACAGGCTGCCAGTAACCGCCTGGGCTTCGGCGTGAAAAAAACCATGATGATGGCCCAGCGTCTGTACGAAGCTGGCTACATCACTTACATGCGTACCGACTCGACCAACCTCTCGGCTGATGCCGTGGCGATGGCGCGTACTTATATTGAAGGTGAGTTCGGCAGCAAGTACCTGCCGGAAACACCGAACGTCTACAGCAGCAAGGAAGGCGCGCAAGAAGCTCACGAAGCGATTCGTCCTTCTGACGTGAATACCGATCCAAGCAAGCTGTCGGGTATGGAGCGTGATGCTGAGCGTCTCTACGAGCTGATCTGGCGCCAATTCGTCGCGTGCCAGATGCTGCCTGCGAAATACCTGTCGACCACCGTCAGCGTCGCTGCCAGCGGCTTCGAGCTGCGCGCCAAGGGCCGCATCCTGAAGTTCGACGGTTACACCCGCGTCATGCCGCAAATGGCCAAGCCAGGCGACGACGATGTGTTGCCGGACATGGCGCAGGGCGATGTGCTGAAGCTGATCAAGCTTGATCCAAGCCAGCATTTTACCAAGCCGCCGGCGCGTTACTCGGAAGCGAGCCTGGTCAAGGAAATGGAAAAGCGCGGTATCGGTCGTCCTTCGACCTATGCGGCGATCATTTCGACCATCCAGGACCGCGGTTACGTCGCGCTGCACAACCGTCGTTTCTACTCGGAAAAGATGGGTGACATCGTCACCGAGCGTCTGTCTGAAAGCTTCTCGAACCTGATGGACTACGGCTTCACCGCCGGCATGGAAGAGAACCTCGATGACGTCGCCCAGGGTGGGCGTGACTGGAAAAACGTGCTGGACGAGTTCTACGGCGACTTCAAGAAGAAACTCGAAGTAGCCGAGGGCGCGGAAAACGGCATGCGTGCCAACCAGCCGGTCATGACCGACATCCCGTGCCTTACCTGTGGTCGTCCGATGCAGATTCGTACCGCATCGACTGGTGTGTTCCTTGGTTGCTCGGGCTACAGCCTGCCACCAAAAGAACGCTGCAAGGCCACTGTCAACCTGGTGCCGGGCGATGAAATCGCTGCGGACGACGAGGGTGAGTCGGAATCTTTGGTGTTGCGCGGCAAGCATCGCTGCCCGATCTGCAGCACCGCGATGGACGCTTACCTGCTGGATGAGAAGCGCAAGCTGCACATCTGCGGTAACAACCCGGATTGCGCAGGCTACGAGATCGAAGAAGGCAGCTATCGCATCAAGGGCTACGAAGGACCGAGCCTGGAGTGCGATAAGTGCGGCAGTGAAATGCAGTTGAAGACGGGTCGTTTCGGCAAGTTCTTCGGATGCACCAACGCGACCTGCAAGAACACCCGCAAACTGCTGAAGAGCGGTGATGCGGCGCCACCGAAGATGGATCCGGTGAAGATGCCCGAGCTCAAGTGCGAGAAGGTCAACGACACCTACATTTTGCGTGACGGTGCTTCCGGGCTGTTCCTGGCGGCGAGCCAGTTCCCGAAAAACCGCGAGACCCGTGCTCCGCTGGTGATCGAGATCGTGCCGCACAAGGATGAGATCGATCCGAAGTACCACTTCCTCTGCGAAGCGCCGAAGAAGGATCCAGATGGTCTCCCCGCGGTGATCCGTTACAGCCGCAAGACCAAGGAGCAATATGTGCAGACCGAGGTCGAGGGCAAGCCTACTGGTTGGAAGGCGTTCTACGACGGCGGTAAGTGGGTGGTTGAAGACAAGCGCGTTGCCAAGTAACCGGGCAATGTGATGCAAAAGGCCGCATGCGAACCCCCGGGTTTTCATGCGGCCTTTTGTTTTTTGCTTGCGGTCAGCTTGTCCGATCCATGACACTGTCAGACCTGCATCACGCGCCTTATTTCGTTGTGGAGACTGCCGTCATGGCCTTTGAGCTCTATACCCGTACCAATCAGAAAATTTACTTTGCCGGTCTGTCGCTTGAGGCGCTGGCCCGAGCGGAAGAGGGGCGGGCGATGAACTCCCTGGCGCTGATCCAGGCCGGGCGTGAGTCAGCGTTGTTTCATTTGTACGGCGCTCTGCTGGGCCTGTGTCATGAAATTGCCGGTTTCTACCGCTTGCCTCAGGCCAATGCACCGCGAGCGGAATTGCTGCTGACTCGGGAAGTGCTCGAAACCATCGCTATTCCGGAGATGGCGGAGATGGTCGAGTTGGCGAACAATCCTGAAACCTGGCTGGCGAAACTTCTGGCTGCCCATGCCGCACTGTTTCAGCCGCCACGCGTGCCACACAAGCCGAAGGGCGATGTGACCCAGCCGCTGATCATGGCGGTTAACCTCGATGAGGAAGAGACGCCTGAAGAGTTGAGTCGAGAAGAGCTGGAAAGCTGGCGCCAGAACCTCAAAGAACTGGCGATTCGGTTTCGCGAAGGGTTGAATGAGTGCTGAGTCTCTGTCCTGAATGCTGAGCGTTCAGGACAGGCCATGGATCAGGGATGATCTTCAGCATCGGTTTCGGTGATGTGCATCCGGTCAAGATCCCGAGCGAAGCTGCGCTGATGACTATATAATCCCCGCCTTTCGTGGAGAACAGACCTTTATGCCAACGTCCTTTCTAGAAATTGTCGAACTGCCAGACGGTCGTATTGAACTGCGCAGAGCTGAGGACGAGGGTTCTCTGGTGACTTTGGACTTCTCTGAAGACGCCAAGGCGTTCCTGCAKGGCCAGCACGTTGAAGTCGCCAAGGCGATGTTGAGCGTGGGTGTGCAGATGGCTGGACGCTTGGTTGAAGGCGAATTCGACAAAGAAGAAGGGCCGCGGATTCTTCATTGATTCCGTTCGTCGGCTTTCCGTAGGGCATCATTTCATATCAAGGTTACAGATTGGCTTCTCTGTCCTGGAGAAGCCCTGCGCCTTCAGGTGCACAGTGCGTGTCACTTAGCCCAGCCGAATATTCAGACTTTGAGCATCCCCGGTACGGGCGGCGCTGATCAGCTGTTGGCGCGCGCTGGAGCTCAACGGGTTCAGCCAACTCACAACGGTGTGACTGCGGCCCAAGCGCAAGGCTTCGCAAGCCAATTGCTGGGCGCTTTGTGTTCCCCGTGGTTGCAGCAACAGAATGCGTTCGCGGTTCAGGCCGGCATCTCGCAGCCAGGCTTGAGTCAGGCTGGCAGGCGGAGCGATCAGCGTCAGCCAGCGAGCGTCCTTGTCCTGGCTCAGCTCTCTGAGGATGGGGGCCAGAAGGTTCAGGCAGCTCCCAGCCGCACCACGCAATGACAGCTCACTGAACACTTCGGGTTCCGCGCTCCAGGGTGTCTCGACCACGTCTTTGAGAATCGGCGCCAATGGCTGTGCCATGAACGCTTCGAACAGCGGAAGTTGTGTGTGCTGTGGTGTGTGAGGGAACTGCATAACGCCTCCTTTAGCGGCGAATGACGCCGACGCTCAAGCCTTCGATCACCAGGTCCTGATCTTTCAGGTTCACTTCAATCGGGGCAAACTCGGGGTTTTCGGCAATCAGCCAGACCTTGCTGCCGTCGCGCTTGAAGCGCTTGACGGTCACTTCGTCGCCGATCCGCGCAACCACGATCTGGCCGTTACGGGCTTCGCGCGTGGTGTGCACGGCGAGCAGGTCGCCGTCGAAAATCCCCACGTCCTTCATGCTCATGCCGTGAACACGCAACAAATAGTCGGCGCGTGGATGGAAGAAGGAAGGGTTGATGTTGCAGGATTCTTCGATGTGCTGTTGAGCGAGAATCGGAGCGCCGGCAGCAACCCGGCCAATGATGGGCAGGGTGGACTCGTCGGCCTTGGCTTCGAAGCCCGGGATGCGAATGCCGCGTGAGGCTCCGGGCGTCATTTCGATTGCGCCCTTGCGTGCCAGTGCCTTGAGGTGTTCTTCAGCTGCATTGGGCGACTTGAAGCCAAGCTCCAGGGCGATTTCTGCGCGGGTCGGCGGATAACCGTTGTCTTCGAGGCAACGTTTGATAAAAGCCAGAATCTCAGCTTGGCGTGGCGTCAGTTTTAGCATGTCGATCGCTCTGTCTTTTTATACAGTGACTGGGATTATATACAGTGGAGTGGTCTTGGCAATCCTCCTTTTTTATCCGACCGCTGGACGGTCGGTTTGAAGATCGTCTGCTCGCAGTCTGTAGGACTGGCTACAGCTCCCGACTTGTATGGTTAAATAGCTGACCGACCGTTCGCAAAACGAACAGGCAGGCTTGACAAGGCCCAGGCTGAAACGTATGTTTCAAACAAGTGTTTGTCAGGCGGAGTAGCCATGGCCCAGTCGGAAACCGTTGAACGCATTCTCGATGCTGCCGAGCAGTTGTTCGCGGAAAAAGGTTTTGCCGAAACCTCATTGCGGTTGATCACCAGCAAGGCTGGGGTCAATCTGGCGGCGGTGAATTATCATTTCGGCTCGAAGAAGGCCCTGATTCAAGCGGTCTTCTCGCGTTTTCTTGGGCCTTTCTGCATCAGCCTCGATCGTGAGCTGGAGCGCCGTCAGGCCAAGCCGGACAGCAAGCCGAGCCTTGAAGAGCTGCTGGAAATCCTCGTCGAACAAGCCCTCGTGGTGCAGCCACGCAGCGGCAATGACCTGTCTATCTTCATGCGCCTGTTGGGGCTGGCATTCAGCCAGAGCCAGGGGCACTTGCGGCGTTACCTGGAAGACATGTACGGCAAGGTATTCCGTCGTTACATGTTGCTGGTCAATGAAGCCGCACCGCGTATTCCGCCTATCGAACTGTTCTGGCGCGTGCACTTCATGCTCGGCGCAGCGGCATTCAGCATGTCGGGGATCAAGGCCTTGCGCGCTATCGCCGAGACCGATTTCGGGGTGAACACCTCGATCGAGCAGGTGATGCGTCTGATGGTGCCGTTCCTGGCCGCTGGCATGCGCGCAGAAACCGGCGTAACCGACGAGGCCATGGCGTCGGCCCAGTTGCGTCCTCGCAGCAAGTCGGCACCCGTCGCCGCCAAGGTTTAACGGCTCACGGGTGGGCGCGGCCGCTTACATCCGCTAAGCTAGCCGCCCATGCCGACTCTCGTTTCAGACCCGCTCGATTTCTCTTTTACCGACCGCGTTCCGCCGGGCATCGCCCTTGGCGGCGAAGTCGTGTGTCTGCATCGGGCCGGGCTCTTCAAAGATGCGCCGCGCGCGCTTTTCGTTATCAAGGAATTTCTATGACTGCTGGCCTGCAAGGCTCGTTGATGGTGGACGTCGCCGGTACCTGGCTGACGGCTGAAGATCGCCAACTGTTGCGTCAGCCCGAAGTGGGCGGCCTGATCATTTTTGCGCGCAATATCGAGCATCCGCGTCAGGTTCGTGAGTTGAGTGCGTCGATCCGCGCGGTGCGTCCCGACCTGCTGTTGGCGGTGGACCAGGAGGGCGGCCGGGTGCAGCGCCTGCGTCAGGGCTTCGTGCGTCTGCCAGCCATGCGGGCGATTGCTGACAACCCGAACGCCGAATACCTGGCCGAGCAGTGTGGCTGGATCATGGCGACTGAAGTGCTGGCCGTGGGCCTCGACTTGAGCTTCGCCCCGGTGCTGGACCTCGACTATCAGCGCAGTGCCGTGGTCGGTACCCGTTCGTTCGAAGGTGATCCGGAACGTGCGGCCTTGCTGGCGGGGTCGTTCATTCGCGGCATGAACAGCGCCGGCATGGCGGCTACCGGCAAGCACTTCCCTGGCCATGGCTGGGCGGAGGCCGATTCGCATGTCGCGATTCCGAATGACGAGCGCAGTCTCGAGGAAATCCGCACCAAGGACCTCGTACCGTTCGCACGCTTGAGCAAGCAGCTGGCGGCGGTGATGCCTGCTCACGTGATCTACCCGCAGGTTGACTCGCAGCCCGCCGGCTTCTCACGCCGCTGGTTGCAGGACATCCTGCGTGGCGAATTGCAGTTTGACGGGGTGATCTTCAGTGACGATCTGTCGATGGCCGGTGCCCACGTGGTCGGCGACGCCGCCAGCCGGATCGAGGCGGCACTGTCTGCAGGTTGCGACATGGGGCTGGTATGCAATGACCGTGCGGCCGCCGAGCTGGCACTGAGCGCAGCTCAACGCCTGAAGGTCACGCCGTCTGCACGCATCGCGCGGATGCGCAGCCAGTCGTTCGCCAGCACCGATTACCGGCAGGACCCGCGTTGGCTTGTTGCCCTTGGCGCGCTCAAAGATGCCCAACTGATTGATTAAGGACTTTTTGCAATGACGGTTTACGCGATTATCGGTGGCACCGGCCTGACCCAGCTCGAAGGCTTGAGCATTCGCCAGTCATTGGCTCTGGACACGCCGTACGGCGCACCATCGGCCGAGATCCAGGTCGGTGAATACGCCGGACGTGAAGTGCTGTTTCTCGCCCGTCACGGCCATCCGCACCGTTTTCCGCCGCATCAGGTGAATTATCGGGCCAACCTGTGGGCATTGAAGCAGGCAGGCGCGCAGGCGATTCTGGCGGTCAATGCAGTCGGTGGGATTCATGCCGCCATGGGCACCGGGCATTTCTGCGTGCCTCATCAATTGATCGATTACACCAGCGGTCGCCAGCACACCTATTTTGCCGATGACCTGGAGCAGGTCACCCACATCGATTTCAGCTATCCCTACAGCGAACCATTGCGCGAGCAGTTGATTGCGGCGTTGGCGGCTGAAGGCTGTGCCTACAGCAGTCACGGTGTGTATGCCTGCACTCAGGGCCCACGGCTGGAAACCGTTGCCGAGATCGCCCGTCTGGAGCGTGATGGCTGCGATATCGTCGGCATGACCGGTATGCCGGAAGCGGCGTTGGCTCGCGAACTGGAGCTGGATTATGCGTGTCTGGCGCTGGTGGTGAACCCGGCGGCGGGCAAGTCGACGGCAGTGATTACCATGGCTGAAATCGAGCAGGCGCTGCATGACGGGATGGGCAAGGTGAAGTCGACATTGGCGCGGGTGTTGAAGGGCTGAGTATCCGTTACACCGAGTCGACCCCATCGCGAGCAGGCTCGCTCCCACATTAGATCAATGTGTGCCGAGAATTTTATGTCGTTATGCGATCCCGGGTGGGAGCGAGCCTGCTCGCGATGGCGATTTCGCAGTCGCCGCTAAATCTTCGATTTGTCCGGCAGCGGCGCAAACAACGCCTCAATATCGTCGCTCTGCAGCTTCCAGTCCCCGGTCGAGCGCCCATCCAGTACGCCAGCCGCGAGGTCGGACTTTTCCTTTTGCAGGTGCTGGATTTTCTCTTCGACGGTACCGCGAGCAATCATCTTGTAGACGAACACCGGCTTCTCCTGGCCTATCCGGTAAGCGCGGTCGGTGGCCTGGTTTTCCGTCGCCGGGTTCCACCACGGATCATAGTGAATCACTGTGTCGGCTTCCGTCAGGTTCAGGCCAACACCGCCTGCCTTCAGGCTGATCAGGAAAATCTGACGCTTGCCGCTCTGGAAATCTTTCACCGGCGTGCGTCGATCGCGGGTTTGCCCGGTCAGCAGTGCGTAAGCGATGCCGCGTTTATTCAGCTCGTCTTCGATCAGCGACAGCATCGAGGTGAACTGTGAAAACAGCAGGATCTTTCGGCCTTCTTCGAACAGTTCCTCAAGCATCTCCATCAGACTGTCGAGCTTGCCCGAGGTGCTGCCGCGCGTCGGCAGGGCGGCCTCATTGACCAGCCGCAGGTCGCAGCACACCTGCCGTAGCTTGAGCAACGCTTCAAGAATGATGATCTGACTGCGCGCCACGCCTTTGCGGGTGATCTCGTCGCGGACTTTCTTGTCCATGGCCAGGCGCATGGTTTCGTAAACGTCGCGCTGCGCCTCGTTGAGCTCGACCCAATGGACGATCTCGGTTTTCGGCGGCAGTTCGGTGGCGACCTGTTCCTTGGTTCGACGCAGCAGGAACGGTTTGATCCGACCGTTCAGGTGTTGCAGTCGTACGTCGCTGGCGCGTTTTTCGATCGGTACGCGGTAATCGCGATTGAAGCTTTTGACGTCGCCGAGCCAGCCGGGCAGCAAGAAGTGAAACAGTGACCACAGCTCGCCCAGGTGATTTTCCAGCGGCGTGCCGCTCAGGCACAGGCGCTGGCGGGCATTGAGCTCCCGCGCCGCATGAGCGGCCTTGCTGTTGGGGTTCTTGATGTATTGCGCTTCGTCGAGCACCAGCACGTGCAATGGCTGCGCTGCCAGGCGTTCGACATCCTTGGGCAGCAGCGCGTACGTGGTGAGGATCAGGTCGTATTTGGCCAAATGCTCGAAGTGTTTTTTACGTCCGGTGCCATACAGCGCCAGCACGTTGAGTTGCGGAGCAAAGTGCGCCGCTTCGTCGAGCCAGTTGGGAATCAGGCTGGTGGGCATTACCACCATGCACGGCCGGTCCAGGCGGCCGGCGTTTTTCTCGGTCAGCACATGCGCCAGGGTCTGTAGGGTTTTGCCCAGGCCCATGTCGTCCGCAAGGATGCCGCCGACTTCCAGTTGCCGCAGCGACTGCATCCAGCTCAAGCCTTCAAGCTGATAGGGCCGTAATGTGGCGTTCAGCCCTTCGGGTGCCTCGGTGGTGTAATCCTTGATGTCACGCAGGCGCTGGGCGAAGGTGCGGATATGCTCGCCACCTTCCCAAAGCAGGGGCATGTCTTCCAGCGGATTCAGGCGGATGGCATCGGCGCTGCTCAGTCGCAACCGGGTTTCGCCGGGCTCTTGCAGGTAAAACTCGCCAAGGGTCGCCAGTACCGGCTTTAAACGGCCGAGCGGCAGCGCGACCTGCAACGGGCCGTATTCGGAGTTCGGACGGTGCGGGATGTTCACCAGGATCAACTCATCGTCGCGGCGTCTGGCCAGGCGTTCCGGGTTGAGAATCTCGGTGTGCGAGCGCATCAGGTTCAGCAGGATCGGCAGCAGGCTCAGGCGCTCGCCATTGACGATAATCCCCAGCTCCAGATCAAACCAGTCGCGCTCCGGTGCTTCTTCGACCGTGGCGTACCAGTCATCGACCGCCGTCAGGTCAAAGCCGAAGTCTTCGTCAATCTGCAGCTCCCAGCCTTGGGTGCGCAACTTGGGCAGCTCATTGAGGGTGAACGTCAGCCAGGCGCTGTCGTTGACCATCTCGTAAAGTTCGCCAGCGCTTTCCGGCAAGGCTTTGCTTTGGCGGGTCGCCACTCTGAATCCGAGGATTCGCAGCTGTTCCCGGTAGGCTTTTTCGACGTCTGGCTGGCGTTTGATTCGTAGCGTTTGCTGTTCCTGTCGGATCAGGATGTCGGCATTTTTCTGCCCGCTGACGTATTCATCCAGATAGTTGAACGACAGCGCGGCACGGTGCTGGATATAGCGCTGCATTTTGCCGTTGCGTGGTTCGAACGCGCTGAACTCGATGCTCGCCAGCCACAGGCGCGGCACCGGTTGCACGTTGTCCACCAGCAGTTGTGGCAAAGGTGCGGGCGTACGGTTTTCAAGCACCGCCTGAAGTTTTTCCAGCAGCTCGGCGTCTTTGGTGGCGGCCGGGTACTCAAGGGTTTCCTGGACTTTGAGCAGCACTGCAGCGCAATGCTTGCAGTTGACGCGCACCGGGCAACTGCACGTTGCATCGACCAGTAACAGAGTGCCTTTGGTGGATTCGCGCAGCGTAATGGTCTGGCGGTAAACATTGCCGCCAGAGCCTTCGCAACTGGCGGTGATGGTGCTGTCGCCGGCCTCGACGATCCTGACACGATTTTCCAGTGCGTAGCGGCGGCCACGCTCCAGACTTTGTTCCTTGAATCGGCTGACCCATGAGGGGGCCAGGGGTTTGCTCAGGTTTGCGGGCATGGGGACTTCAATCAGTCCGGGAGAACGTCAGGGACTGGCGAACGCGCAGGTGCGGTCAGCGAAGTGATTTTGATCAGCAGCGCCAGGTGGCCGTTGTCGAGGTAGTTGAGCTGACCGTTTTTGGTGTGGCTTTGCTGCTTCAGGCGTTCGCTGGCGGTAACCCGGCCATAGCCATCGAACTGGTTGACCCAGAAGTTCGCGTCGACGTCGGTGAAGCGCCCGAGCTTCAGGTTCAGCGTGCCTTCGATCGGGAACTGGCCGAATTGCGCCTTGCCATCGCTGATCGAGATTTTTTTCGCGTCCTCGCCAAGACTCTGTTGCCAGGCCTTGTGCAGCAGCACCGTGTAATCGCCGCTGGCGCGCAGCTTTTCAGCCTCGGCATTGAGGCTTGGGGTGCGCAGGCTGTCGGCACTGATCGGCCGTGCACCGGCAGCCCAGTCTTCCGGCGCGACGCGGCTGACAATGGCCGGCACGGCGTTCTGGCGGAACAGGATCATTTCAACCTGATACAAGCTGTCGGCAAACGCCGCCGGGGTAACGAGGGTCAACAACAGGGTCAATGAGCGAAACAGGCGCATGCGGCGTCCTTCAAGCAGATTTTGGAGTGAGGTGCTCAAACAGCGCCTCTACTGTATTAAAGCGCTCTTCCGGGCGCTCCATCGGCACCATGAATTTGAACATCGTGGCGCCTTCGAATTTGTAGCGTTTGGGTTGGCCCTGGATCAGTTTGATCAGCACCAGCGGATCGACCGGCGTTTGTGCGCCGAACTCGATACGACCGCCTTGCGGGCCGCCGTCGACTTTCTTGATCCCCAGTTGCTCGGCCTGCAGTTTCAGCAAGGTCATGCGCACCAGGTTCTTGGTCGGTTCCGGCAGCAGGCCGAAGCGGTCGATCATCTCCACTTGCAGGTCCTTGAGGCCTTCCTCATCGGTCGCCGACGCGATGCGTTTGTAGAGGATCAGTCGTGCGTGGACGTCCGGCAGGTAGTCTTCCGGGATCAGCGCCGGCAAGCGCAGGTTGATTTCCGGGCCACCACCCAGCGGTTGATCGAGGTTTGGCTGCTCGCCCTTGCGGATGGATTTCACCGCGCGTTCGAGCATTTCCATGTACAGGGTGAAACCGACCGCCTGGATCTGCCCGCTCTGCCCGTCGCCCAGCAGTTCGCCGGCGCCACGGATTTCCAGGTCGTTGGTGGCCAGTACAAAGCCTGCGCCGAGGTCCTGGGTATTGGCGATCGCTTCCAGGCGTTTTTCCGCGTCTGGCGTGATCTGTTGGCGCGGCGGTGTCAGCAGGTAGGCGTAAGCCTGGTGGTGACTGCGACCGACGCGGCCACGCAATTGGTGCAGCTGCGCCAGGCCGAACTTGTCGGCACGCTCGATGATGATGGTGTTGGCGCTCGGCACGTCAATGCCGGTCTCGATGATGGTCGAGGCGATCAGCACGTTGAAGCGCTTGTGGTAGAAGTCGCTCATCACCTGTTCGAGTTCGCGCTCGCGCATCTGTCCGTGGCCGATACCGATCCGTGCTTCTGGCACCAGCTCGGCGAGATCGGCGGCGCATTTCTCGATGGTTTTCACATCGTTGTGCAGATAATAGACCTGGCCGCCACGCAACAGCTCGCGGAGCAGGGCCTCTTTGACCGTGCTCTTGTTCTGTTCCATGACGAAGGTGCGTACCGACAAACGTCGCGCTGGTGGCGTAGCGATGATCGACAGATCGCGCATGCCCGACACCGCCATGTTCAGCGTGCGCGGAATCGGTGTGGCGGTCAGGGTCAGGATGTCGACTTCGCTGCGCAGGGCCTTGAGCTGTTCCTTCTGACGAACACCAAAGCGGTGTTCTTCGTCGATGATCACCAGTCCGAGGTTTTTGATCTTTACGTCGTCTTGCAGCAGTTTGTGCGTGCCGATGACGATGTCGATCTTGCCCTCGGCGAGGTCGGCAACGGCGGCATTCACTTCCTTGGTCGACTTGAAGCGGCTCATCACTTCCACGGTCACTGGCCAGTCGGCGAAGCGGTCGCGGAAGCTGTTGTAGTGCTGCTGGGCGAGCAGGGTGGTCGGCACCAGAATCGCGACCTGACGGCCGCCGTGCACGGCAATGAATGCCGCGCGCATCGCCACTTCGGTCTTGCCGAAACCGACGTCGCCGCAGACCAGCCGGTCCATCGGTTTCGGCGCGAGCATGTCTTCGCGCACTGCGTCGATGGTGGTTTGCTGGTCCGGGGTTTCTTCGAACGGGAAACCGGCGCTGAAGGTTGCGTAATCGGCTTTCGGATCGGCGAAGGCATAACCTTCGCGGGCCGCGCGGCGAGCATAGATGTCGAGCAGTTCGGCGGCGACGTCACGCACCTGTTCGGCGGCTTTGCGTTTGGCTTTCTGCCAGGTTTCGGAGCCGAGGCGGTGCAGTGGCGCCAGTGCATCGTCGCTGCCGGTGTAGCGGGCGATCAAATGCAGGTTGGCCACCGGCACATAAAGCTTGGCGCCCTCGGCGTATTCGAGGGTCAGGAACTCGGCGGCCTGGTTTTCGATTTCCAGGGTCGCGAGGCCCAGGTAACGGCCAACGCCATGATCGATATGCACCACCGGTGCGCCTTCGCGCAGCTCGGTGAGGTTTTTGATCACGGCATCGTTATTGGCGTCGGCGCGTTTCTCGCGGCGACGGCGCTGCATCACTCGCTGACCGAACAGCGGGCTTTCGGCGATCAGTGCCAGTGCCGGATCGTCCAGTACCAGGCCTTCGTCCAGCGGTGCGATGGTGATCGCCAGGCGTTCTTTACTGGCGACGAAGTCCGGCCAGCTGTCGACGGTTTTCGGTCGCAGCTTCAGGCGTTCCAACAGTTCCAGCAGCACTTCGCGGCGACCGGCCGACTCGGCGGTAAACAGCACGCGACCGGAAAACCCATCAAGGAAATTCGACAGTGCTTCCAGCGGCTGATTGGCCTTGGCTTCGATGGCCAGGTTCGGCAACGGTGTAGCGGGAAAACGTTCGCGGCCGACACCGGTTTCGACGTCTTGCTGGCTGGCAACTACCCGCGGCCAGCTCTTGAGGCGTGCGAAGCAGTCTTCCACCGGCAGGAACAGCTCGGCCGGCGGCAACAATGGCCGGGATGGATCGACGCGGCGCTCTTCGTAGCGGTTGCGCACGTCGTTCCAGAAATTTTCCGCCGCCTGTTCGATGCCCGGCAGGGAAAACACCTGGGTGTCCTGTGGCAGGTAGTCGAACAGCGTCGAGGTTTCGTCGAAGAACAGCGGCAGGTAGTACTCGATACCGGCTGGTGTAATCCCGCTGCTCAGGTCCTGGAAGATCGGGCAGCGCCGGAAATCGACATCGAAGCGCTCACGGAAGCGTGCCTTGAAACGGGTCACGGCTTCCTTTTGCAGCGGGAATTCTTTGGCGGGCAGCAGCCGGACCGATTCGACCTTGTCGATGGAGCGCTGGTTTTCCGGGTCGAAGGTACGCAGGGTCTCGATTTCGTCATCGAACAGGTCGATGCGGTAGGGCAGTTTGCTGCCCATCGGGAACAGGTCGATCAGCGCGCCGCGTACCGCGAATTCGCCGTGCTCATAAACCGTGTCGACACAGCGATAGCCGCTGGCTTCCAGTCGCGTGCGCATTTGCTCGACGTCGAGCTTCTGGCCGATATCCAGCACCAGGCTGCTGCCGAGCAGGAACTTGGTGGGGGCCAGGCGATGTAGGGCGGTGGTGATCGGCACTACCAAAACGCCATGGCTCAACTCGGGCAGCCGATACAGGCTGGCGATGCGCTGGGATATGATGTCCTGGTGCGGCGAGAACAGGTCGTAAGGCAGGGTTTCCCAGTCCGGGAAATGCAGCACCGGCAAATCGGGGGCGAAGAAACTCAGCTCCTGTTCCAGCCGTTCGGCACTTTGGCTGTCGGCGGTCAGTAGCAGGGTAAAGCGCTTGGCAGCGCTGGCGGCCTCGGCAATGGCCAGGCTCAGGGCGGCACCGGGCAGGTTGCCCCAGTGCTGTTTACCTGCCGCGGCAGGGAGAAGCGGTAGACGCAGAACGGGCACGGAAGGTTGAGCTCCAGCGTTGCGACAAAGTCGGTAATTGTAGCGGGCGAAGGTGCCGGCTGTCAGTTGCAGACTACCGTCGACGAAAGGAAAAGCATGTTGCGATAGGCGTGCATTGCTCCGCAGACGACTCGGCGGCATAATGTAGCCCCTTTTTTCAGCCCCTACATGTGGAAGGTTCCCGTGACTCAGAAGCCCGACCAGTGTCTTGGTGAATGGATCGACCGTGAAGCACTCGCAGAAGCGATGATTCCGCTTATCGGTCAGCTTTACCGCAATAACAACGTGGTGAGCTCGATCTATGGCCGCAGCCTGATCAACCAGTCTGTCATCGCGATTCTCAAAGCTCACCGCTTTGCTCGCCATCGTCAGTCCGATGACGCCGAACTGTCCGTTCACGAAACATTCCCGCTGCTCAAAGCGATGAGCGAGCTCAAGCTCGGCGCCGCTTCGGTAGACCTGGGCAAGTTGGCGGTCAAGTTCAAGGCCGAAGGCAAGGGCCGTACTGCCGAGCAGTTCGTCCGTGAAGAACTGGCTGACGTTGTAGGCCAGCAGAACGCTTCCGCACGCAAAGGCACTGACGTTGTACTGTACGGCTTCGGTCGTATCGGTCGTCTGCTGGCGCGCATCCTGATCGAAAAAACCGGTGGTGGCGACGGCCTGCGTCTGCGTGCCATCGTTGTGCGCAAAGGCGCTGAAAACGACCTGATCAAACGCGCCAGCCTGCTGCGTCGCGATTCGGTTCATGGTCCGTTCAACGGCACTATCACCGTCGACGAAGCCAACAACACCATCACCGCCAACGGCAACCTGATCCAGGTTATCTACGCGAAGAACCCGACTGAAGTGGACTACACCCAGTACGGCATCAAAGACGCTCTGTTGGTGGACAACACCGGTGTATGGCGTGACGCCGAGGGCCTGGGCCAGCACCTGGCCTGCCCGGGTATCGACCGCGTTGTTCTGACCGCGCCTGGCAAGGGCAAGCTGAAGAACATCGTTCACGGTATCAACCACGGTGAAATCACCGCTGACGACAAGATCGTTTCCGCCGCCTCCTGCACCACCAACGCCATCGTGCCGGTGCTCAAGGCTGTGAACGACAAGTTCGGCATCATCAACGGTCACGTTGAAACGGTTCACTCGTACACCAACGACCAGAACCTGATCGACAACTTCCACAAAGGCGATCGCCGTGGTCGTAGCGCCGCGCTGAACATGGTAATCACCGAGACCGGTGCTGCTACCGCTGCTGCCAAGGCCCTGCCTGAGCTGGCCGGCAAGCTGACCGGTAACGCGATCCGTGTTCCAACGCCGAACGTGTCGATGGCAATCCTCAACCTGAACCTTGAGAAAGCCGCCACCCGTGAAGAGATGAACGAGTACCTGCGCTACATGGCGCTGCACTCCGATCTGCATAAGCAGATCGACTTCGTCAACTCGCAGGAAGTGGTTTCCACCGACTTCGTTGGCTCGCGCCACGCAGGTGTTGTGGACGCTGAAGCAACCATCACCCAAGACAACCGCGTTGTTCTGTACGTTTGGTACGACAACGAATTCGGTTACAGCTGCCAGGTGGTTCGCGTGATGGAAGACATGGCCGGTGTAAACCCGCCAGCATTCCCGCGCTAAGCCTTAGCCGCACCTGAAAACGCCCCGACTTGTCGGGGCGTTTTTATTTGTGCGGTTTGTCTGGCCGGCCTGCGGAGTTGGCGAAATATCCTGTGATACATCGATTCTGGAGCCTTTGTATCAAGATGATAGGTTTGTCCGCGAATATACAGACTTGAGGATGATTTGAATGCGCTTTATCGCAAAGCCTTGCGCAGCATCGCTATTGCTGGCGGCCACCGTCTCTTTCGGCAGCCTCGCCATGGCGAATGCCCAGCGCTCGGATATCGACAGCGTCGTGCAAGATACCGCCCAGGCGGTCATGCAGCAGTACAACATTCCCGGCCTGGCCATTGCGGTGACCGCGAATGGCAAGCAGCGGTTCTACAACTTCGGCGTGGCCTCAAAGGAAACACAGCAAAAGGTCACGAGCGACACACTGTTTGAAATCGGCTCGATCAGTAAAACCTTCACGGCCACCCTGGCGACCTACGCCGAGGTCAACGGTCAGCTTTCACTCACTGACCACCCCGGCAAGTACCTGCCCGAGCTTGCGGGAAGCCCGTTCGATAAAGCGACGCTGATCAACCTGGCGACCCATACCGCAGGCGGCTTCCCCCTGCAGGTGCCTGATCAGGTACAGAACAACCAACAGCTGATGGACTACTTCAAGACGTGGCAGCCGACGTATGCGCCGGGCGCTCAAAGAACCTATGCCAACCCCAGCATCGGGGCGCTGGGCATGATTACGGCGATCAGCATGAAGATGCCGTTCGCGGTGGCGCTGGAACAGCGACTCTTCCCGGCACTCGGAATGCCTAACAGCTTCATCAACATCCCGGCGAGCAAGCTGTCGCTCTATGCTCAGGGTTACAACAAGCAGGATGTCCCGGTCCGGTTGAATCCGGGTGTGCTGGGTGACGAGGCCTACTCGGTAAAAACCAGCTCCACGGACCTGATTCGTTTTGTCGAGGCCAATCTGGGCGTTGCGAAGGTCGAAGCAAAACTCGGTCGGGCACTGATGGAGACGCACAAGGGCTATTTCCAGCTAGGTCCGATGACTCAAGACCTGATCTGGGAGCAGTACGATTACCCGGTGCAACTGAGTGCGCTGGTTGAAGGCAATGCCGACAAGATGATTTACGACAGTCATGTCGTCACGGCATTGAATCCGCCACTGGCACCACAGGAGGCGGTCTGGGTCAACAAGACGGGGGCGACCGGCGGGTTCTCTGCCTATGTGGCCTTCGTCCCCGAGAAGAAGCTTGGCATTGTGGTGCTGGCCAACAAGAGTTACCCCAACGAGCCCCGGGTGCGCCTGGCGCATCGGATCCTGAGTGAACTGGATTAATGTTCTCTGATTGAGTGGCGGCCGATGTGAACTCTCCAGCGTTGCCGCGCTAAGCCTTGGCCGCACATGAAAACGCCCCGACTTGTCGGGGCGTTTTCATGTGCGGCGGTTCATTATAAGGAGCCATTAGACATCATCTATTAAATTGGAAGTGTTCATGTGTCATCGGCTATGTCTGGTCGGCGCAGTGTAGTTATATCGTTTTATTCTTGATGTGTGCCAGATCAGAACGCTGTAAATCTCGACATGTTAACGCTGTAAAAATTCAATAATAAAAAAATCCTCAAATAAAATAAGCAGTTGCAATGGGAGGGTGCTGTTACTTGCTTTATGTGGATCCAATACAGGGTGCGCTGAATAATTGACGCCATTTTATTGAATGGCTCGATGCTTGACAGCGATGGGTGCTGAAATTAGTGTCTCCCCCTGGCTGCTCCGGCATCGGCCGGGGTTGGGTGACAGCAAATTGCCTGTATTGTCGGGCAAGTACTCACGGTAATTTCACAACTTTGGCATAACTTTGGCAGTGCTATTTTAAAGATACTGGCGTTTTAATGATGCGTCATGATGGCAACTAATACTCCAAAAAGACAGGGAACTTATTCCTGCTCACATCACACTGAATCTAAATAAACCGTGCGGGCTTTGTTGCTGTCCGGGGAATTGATGATCCGCTTTCGTTGATCCTGCTTAATGTGTTTTGCGGTTACGTTCTAATCGGGCATGACGGCTGCGCAGTGCTGACATATAGCCGTGTATTCATGGCTTATTGGGAGAATTAAACATGGCAGAAGAACGCTCAAGGTTTTTTTCATGGTCCCTGTTGCCGCGTCTGGTGGGCTTGGGTGTCCTGGTATTTATCATCTGGCTGTTGCTCTCGACGTTGCTGATGCCGCTGGTGTCGACATCGGCGACACGGGCAATTTTGAATGCACCGGTCATTCTGCTGACGACACCCATCGAGGGGGTGGTGAATTCGCTTGAGGTCAAACCCGGCTCGACCTTTACCCAGGGCCAGAAGATTGCGGTGGTCGAAAACCCGCGGGCTAACCAGGAGACGTTGTTGACCCTGCAAACCCGGCGTTTGACCCTGGAGCAGGAACTATCATCATCGGCCAGCCAGGCCGAGCACGACCAGCAGTATTACGACGAGTTGGAGAAAACCAGCCAGCGCTATCAATCGGCGTTTCATACTCGTCAGCTCTATGCACAACGTGCGCTGAAGGCCGAGAGCACTGCCGCCAGCGCCCGCTTGACGGACGCACAGGAAACCCTCGATCGCAACCTCGAGTTGTTCACTCAAGGGGCGGTCAGTGGCGCGGTCGTCGCCGCCTCGAAAGCCAAGTTGGCCTCGTTACAAGGCGCGGCAGAGTCTGTCCGTTCACAGCTGAAAATCAATGACGGTGATGTCAATGCCGCCAATAAGCAGGTCTACCTTGACCCTGATCAGTTGCGCATGTTCGACCTCAGCGCGCAGATGACCACCCTGAAACTGAGCCTGGAAAATCAGGCCCGCAACCGCGAGACCTATCAACGCGAACTCGACAATCTCAACCACCTGATCGAAACCGAACAGAGTCGGGTCAAATTGACGGCTGGCTATGAGGTCACGGCGTATTCGTCCGGCACGGTTCAAGAGCTGTTGGCGCCCCAAGGGACGGTGGTGCAAGCCGGGTCGACTTTGTTGCGAGCCACCAACTGCAAAGAAAGCTATGTCGTCGCGGTGTTTCCGGAGCGCGTGGCCAGCAAGATTGATCACGACAGTGTCCTGACGGTAAGAATCCATGGCCTGGACGAACCGCTCAAGGCCAATGTCGTGCAGTTGTTATCCAGCACTAAGGATATTCGCCCTAACAGCTACAGCGTTCCTTTCCCGTTTGCCGAGCAGAACTCGGTGTACGTCGTCGGTACTTTTGCCGCTGACCTCACCGACAGCCAGCGCGCCATGACCTGCAATCCAGGGCTGTGGGCCAGCGCCGAGGTATCTCACTGATGAGTCCGCGCAACGTTGTGCAATGGCCGTGGCTGCCGGGCCTGATCGGGGTGATGCTGATGAGCAGCGGCGGATCTGCGCTGGCAACGCAAGCCAGGCCGCAACTGGCGTCGATGACCTGTGCAGCGCTGGATCACGCGGTGCAATCGCAAGCGGCGGGGCCGGTGTTGCTGGCCAGTTATCCGCCGCTGGACGGTCAGCCGGCGCCAATCCAGGCGTTGCGTGGGGTTGCGTTCACCTACGACAACGCCCTGGCCAGCATCGCCTTGTTTGCCTGTGGTAAAGCCGAGTCGGCGCGACGGATTGCCGATGCGCTGGCCTTCGCCACGACGCATGACCCGGAATATCAGGATGGACGCTTGCGCAACGCCTACGCGGCAGGCCCGGTGGGTTCGTCGTCGATGCGCCTGCCGGGTTATTGGAGCGTAGAGCGCAATGCCTGGAATCAGGACGCCTATCAGGTCAGCAGTGCCACCGGCAATCAGGCCTGGGCCGCGTTGGCGTTGTTGGAGGCGTTGCGCCAGAGCGGTGATTCCTCCTACCTGGAGGCTGCTCGCAGGGTGTTGCAGTGGTCCGGGAAAAACACGTATGACGGACAGGCTCCCGCGGGTTTCAGCGGCGGTTACTACGGGTATTTCCCCAAGCAGATCCAGCAGACCTGGAAGTCCACCGAACACAACGTCGACCTGGCGGCAGCCTGGTCGGCACTCAACACGGCTGCGCCCGACCCGGGCTCGGCGCACCAGGCGCAGATTGCCCGGCAATTCGTGTCGAGTCAGTGGGACGCCGGGGAAGGGCGCTTTCTGATCGGCACCGGGAAGGATGGTCGAACCTCGGATCGCCAGCGCTCAGGACTGGACGCGCAGATCTGGCCCTTGATCGCCTTGAGTAATCCTCCTGCGGACTGGCGGCGTGTCTTCACGTTTATCGATCAGGCGCACCGCTCGGGTGCCGGGTATGGCTTCAACCGCGACCCGGACGGTTTATGGACCGAAGGCACCGCGCAAACCGCCGCCGTGGCGAGCTTGAGCGGTATGAAGGAAAAGGCGCAGCCGTTGTGGAATGTGTTGCTGGCCCAACAGGCCGGCAATGGCTGGCTGTTTGCAACACCCGCCCCGCGTATCAGTACCGGGTTGGCCATCGGCCCGGACTCAACAACCAACGACTTTTTCTATTACCACCTGCCTCACTTGGGCGCTACAGCTTGGGCTGCGATCGCTGCCACCGGCATCAACCCCTTTACCGGTTTTCAAGAGGCTGACTGACATGCAGGCACTGGACACGCTGCAACTTGTGCAAATCAATTTCTGGACCGTGGTCGCGGTGATTCTGTTCACCTGCCTGACGCGCCGTGATCAATGGGCGGCGCGCGCCGCTTTCGGAGCCATGACCGCGCTGTTGTTGATCAATTACGTGGCCTGGCGGATTCGCGACACCTTGCCTGATGGACACGCAGGATTTGCCTCGGTCTGGGCTTACGCGTTCCTGTTTTTCGAAATGTTGGCGATCGGCTACACGCTGTTTTCGATCATCGTCCTGCTCTGTCGCTCGGATCACCACGCCAGTGCCGATGCCGGGGAGCAACGTTTGCGTGCCCAGGGCCACTCGGTGCCGGCGGTGGATGTGTTCATCGCCACCTACAACGAAGGCCTCGATATCCTGGAAAAAACCATCATCGCCGCCCAGGCGATCGACTACCCCAACGTGACCATCTGGGTGCTCGACGATACCCGCCGCGACTGGTTGCGCGACTATTGCGCCGAGGTCGGTGTGCAATACGCCCGACGTCCCGACAATTCCCACGCCAAGGCCGGTAACCTGAACAACGGCCTGCGTCTGTCGGCGGCCAGCAGCAATGCGCCGTACATACTGGTGCTCGACGCCGACTTCGCCCCGCAGCAGCCAATCCTGATGCGCACCCTGGGATTGTTCGACGACCCCAAGGTCGGCCTGGTGCAGACGCCGCAGTTCTACTACAACCCCGATCCGATTCAGCACAACCTCGGTTCATCCAACTGCTGGGTCGACGAGCAGCGAGTGTTCTTCGACGTCTACCAGCCGGCCAAGGATGGTTGGGATACCGCGTTTTGCGTGGGCACTTCGTTTGTCGTGCGGCGTGATCTGATTACTGAAATGGGTGGCTTTCCGACCGGTTCGGTCTGCGAAGACATCTACACCAGCTGCCGTCTGCAGCAAAAAGGCTACGTCACCCGCTGGTTGAATGAGCGACTGTCGATCGGTTTGTCCGCCGAGGGGTTGACCGAGTACATCAATCAGCGTGGACGCTGGTGCCTGGGGACGATCCAGGTCGCGCTGCTCAAAGAGGGCCCCTTGCGTGGTCGTGGCTACTCACTCAATGAACGGCTGCACTTCGTGCATGGCTTGATGCACTGGTTCTCCAAGCCATTCATCCTGATGATGCTGGTGTCGCCGGTGTTGTATTGGTATTTCGGTATTGCCGGATTCTATGCCCATCCGGCGGATTTCATGGCCTTCGGCATGCCGGCGTTGATTGCATTCTGGGGCTACGGGACGTGGGTCACTGACCGGCGTACCTTGCCGATTTTTACCGAGGTCACCCAAATCGTCGCCTCACTGGCGGTGACGGCGACGATCCTCAGCGCGATGGTCCGGCCGTTCGGCCGACCCTTCAAGGTCACGGCAAAGGGCCTGGATCGCTCACGCACAACGGTCCACTGGAAGTTGTTCGGGTTCTTTTTTGCGCTGACACTGTTCTCGCAAATAGGCGCTTACATCACCATCAGCAACGCGGCTGCGTTCGACGGCAATATGCTGTTCAACCTGTTCTGGACGGTGGTCGCGCTGATCTACAACCTGGCCACCCTGGTGGCGTGTGTTGACCGGCCACGCTTGCACGGCGAAGAGCGCTTTCCTTTCGATAAACCCAGTGGGTTGCGCTTCGCCGGCAAAACCCTGGCGGGCCAACTGGTGGATATATCGCTGAGTGGCGCCTCCATTTCCTGTTCCGTTGCGTCATTGATCAAGCCCGGGCTACGGGGGCAGGTGTGGGTCAATAAACTCGGCTGGCTGGATATCGAGGTCATGCGTCATCACGGCGAGGACCGCTTGGGCTTGAAGTTCATCGACCTTGACGAAACGCTTCGACGCCGGCTGATCGCGCGGCTGTTCAGTGAGGCGCCGATCAACGTGGTCGGCAAGGCTGAGCCAGGCCTGGCTTTCGGCACCTTGTTGCGGCGTTCGTTGCTCGGCGAAAAGCGCACGGCACCGCGTTCGCGGCGGCCGGTCAAGGCGCCGTCCTACAGCTCACTGCCTGGTTTACGCCCGATCAGCTTCCGTTCGCGTCAGCAACCACTGCCGCAAATCAGCACCACCCGCTCAGGTCTTTGGGCTTTCCTTCTCACTCCGTTACGAGCCTTGCTCGGCCAACGTTTGTAGGTGCGCCTCATGAACAGACGCTTATCCACCTCATGTTTCATGTCGCTGTTATTGCTCGGCGGTTGTTCTCTGGAACCCAAATACGAGAAACCGGAGGCGCCGATCGATCAGCAATGGCCAGCCAGTTCGGCCAGTGACTGTTGCAGCGCCAAGCAGGCGTTCGACAAGGATTGGCACGGCTTCGTGCTCGATGACCGACTGCGCCAGTTGATCGACCTGGCCTTGAAGAACAATCGCAGCCTGCGTCAGTTCGAGGCAGGCGTCGAGGAGGCGAGGGCAGGGTACGCCGGTGCCGAATCCGGGCTGTTTCCCTCCATCGGACTCAACACCTACGCCGGCCGCAGCAAGTTTCCGTCACAGGTCAGGACGCAGGGAGGCGGCGTCAGTTCAGGCAGCACGTCCAACACCTTTCAGGCCAGCGGTGGCTTCACGTCTTACGAGTTGGACCTGTTCGGGCGCATCCGCAGTCAGCGAAACGCCGCAGGCGCACGCTTCGAGGCGACCGAGGCGGACTATCAGACGGCTCGCCTGGCGTTGATCGGTGAGGTGGCCAGCACCTGGCTTAGCCTCAAGGCCAATCAGAATCTGCTCGACCTCGCGCAGAACACCTACAAGTCCCAGGACCACTACGGTGAGTTGTTGCGCAAGAGCTACAACCTGGGCTCCAGTGCTCAAATCGATGTTCACCAGGCGGATGCGCAAACCAACACGGCGGCAGTTCAGATCAATACGTACCGCATGCAGGTGGCGCAGAACACGAATGCGCTGCGGGTGTTGGTCGGGCAGCCGGTGCCGGTTGGGTTGTTGCCCACTGGCGTGCTGGGTGAGCAGTTGGCAACCGCCGATGTGCCCGCCGGGTTGCCGTCGTCACTGGTTGCGCGACGGCCCGACATCATGGCAGCCGAAGCCTTGTTGCGAGCTACCAATGCGGACATCGGCGCAGCCCGCAGCGCTTATTTCCCGACCTTTTCGCTGACCTCGGCAGTAGGCGGCCTGACCGGTGACTTTTCGCGATTGTTGAGTGCGCCGGCCGAGTTCTGGTCGGTGGCTCTGGCGGGGTCGTTGACCCTGATCGACGGCGGTGCGCGAAAGGCGCAGGTGGACGCCAGCCATGCGCGGTTCAACGGGCAGGCGGCGGCGTATGAAGCCACGGTGCAGAACGCTTTCCGCGAAGCCGCCAATGCCCTCAACGCCCGCCAGGAGATGCTCACCCAGGTCGACTATCAGAAGCGTCTGGTGGCGGATTATCAAGCAGCCTACCGACAATCCCGATTGCGTTTCGAGGCGGGGATGGACAGCTACTTTTCGACGATGGACGCGCAGCGTTCGTTATTCGACGCGCAGCAGAAGTTGACGCAAATGGAGCTGGCGCGGGAGATCAATCAGGTGGACTTGTACAAGGCGCTAGGCGGGGGGTGGGGTCAGTCGGTGAAAATGGCGAATCGATAAACTGTGTTGTTCCGGAGGACCTCTTCGCGAGCAGGCTCGCTCCCACATTGGAATGGCGGTGTGATCACGATTGTGTGAACGCCGCTGAACCTGTGGGAGCGAGCCTGCTCGCGAATTCGATCTAGCGGGTGCCACCGACTACAGCAGCCTGCGCGGTGCGCAACTCATGCCGGTTGCCACGGAACAGCACCAGCGTTGCGATCAAGCCAAGTACCGCTGCGCCGCTCAACCAGATACCCGGTGCTGCCTTGTTGTCCAGCACGTGGATCAGGTAAGTACAGGCCGCCGGGGTGAAGCCGCCAAAGGTTGCAGTCGCCAGGCTGTAAGCCAGGGAGAAACCGGTGGTGCGGACTTCAATCGGCATGATTTCGGTCAGGGCCACCACCATGGCGCCGTTGTACGAGCCATAGAGGAACGACAACCACAACTCGACGATCAGCAGATGGCTGAAGCTTGGGTTGGCGACCAGCCAGGACAGTGCCGGGTAAGCCGTCAGGATCGCCAGGGTGGTCGCCGCCAGCAGCAGCGGTTTGCGCCCGATCTTGTCGGACAGCGCACCCATCACCGGCAGCCAGAAGAAGTTCGACAGGCCGATGCACACGGTGACCAGCAACGCGTCAAAGTCCGACAGGTGCAGCTCGGCTTTACCGAACGTCGGGGTGTAGGCGGTGATCAGGTAGAACGACACGGTGGTCATGATCACCAGCGCCATGCCGGCCAGCACGATGCCGAAGTTCTGACTGATCGAACGGACGATATCTCTCAAGCTTGGGCGATGTTTACGCGCCTGGAATTCCGGGGTTTCTTCCAGCGAGCGGCGAATGATGAAAATCGCCGGCACGATCATGCAGCCGATCAGGAACGGTACGCGCCAGCCCCAATCACCCATTTGCTCGGGGCTCAGCCAGTGGTTGAGGCCCACACCCAGCAAACCGGCAAACACTACGGCGGCTTGTTGGCTGGCGGACTGCCAGCTGACAAAAAAGCCCTTGCGGCCAGGGGTAGCAATCTCGGCCAGGTAAACCGACACACCGCCCAATTCCACGCCCGCGGAGAAGCCTTGCAGCAAGCGGCCAAACAGTACGATCAGCGGCGCAGCGACGCCGAGGGTCGCGTAACCCGGCACACAGGCAATCAACACGGTCCCGGCCGCCATCAGCGCGAGGGTGATGATCAGGCCTTGGCGACGGCCGTGACGGTCGATGTAGGCGCCGAGAAAGATTGCACCCAGTGGGCGCATCAGGAAACCGGCACCGAAGGTGGCCAGTGACAACATCAGGGAAGCGAAAGCGCTGTCGGCAGGGAAGAAGGTTTTGGCGATGGCCGTGGCATAGAAGCCGTAGACCATGAAGTCGAACATCTCTAGGAAGTTGCCGCTGACAACGCGAAATATCGCTTTGCCTTTGCCCGTAGTCGAGGCCATTTGATCTTACTCACTTTGGCTGTCTTGTTAGAAATCCCTGGTCTTGAAACATCCTTACTGACGGGTCTGGTCTGCGCCGGTGCCTCGAACAGTTTTGTAACGATATGTGTAAGAGTAACGCTAGGCAACCAATAGTTAGCGTGCTGCTTAAACGTTATAGCCATGAGCCAGCCCGCTCCCACAGTTCTATCGCATAATGGCGGGCCTTGGCGTTCTGTCGGGGGGGGGGGAACTCTTTGGGGAGGGGTGCGCGTTGTTGAACTGGCGATCGGGTGTTTTCGTGGTGCTTGTTGGCGCTTTATCAGGCTGCGGTAATGGCGACACCCTGGAAAGCTTTGGCGGCCCGACCATGGGCAGCACGTATTCGGTCAAATACATCCGCCATCCGGGGACTCCCGGGCCGGTCGAGGTGCAGAAGCAGGTCGAGTCGATTCTGGCCGAGATCGACCGGCAGCTGTCGACCTACCGCAGTGATTCCGACATCGAGCGATTCAATGGTTTGCCGGCCAATAGCTGTCAGCCAATGCCGGCGCCGGTCTTGCAGTTGGTCAAGGTGGGCGAGCAACTGTCAGAGACGAGCGACGGTTCTTACGACCTGACGGTGGAGCCGCTGTTGAACCTTTGGGGGTTCGGCCCACAATCGCGCGATGAAAAAATCCCAGGCGCCGAAGCCTTGGCTTTGGCCCGACAACGCGTCGGTTATACGCATCTGCGGATTGAAGGCGATCAGCTATGCAAGGACGCGCCGGTCGAGGTGGACTTCGGCAGCATTGGCGCCGGGTACGCCGTCGACAGGATCGCTGCGAAGTTGCAGGAACTGGGTATCGACAGCTTCATCGCCGATGCCACGGGCGAGCTCAAGGCCATTGGCAAGAAGCTCGACGGGTCGCCCTGGAAGATTGCGCTGGAGGAACCGCGCGATGACCAGCAGGTTGTCGAACGGGTGATCACGCTGGACGGCAACGGTGTTTCGACCTCAGGCGACTACCGCAATTACTTCATGCAGGATGGCCGGCGCTATTCCCACACGTTCGATGCCCGAACCGGCGCGCCGATCACCCATACCCTGGCGTCTGTCACGGTGATTCATCCTTCGACGCTGATGGCCGATGGCTTATCGACGCTGTTGCTGATTCTTGGCCCCGAGCGCGGTTGGGACTACGCCGCAAAGCATGATATCGGTGCATTTTTTGTGATGCGAACCGATACAGGCTTTGTCACGCGAACCAGTCAGGCTTTTGATCGCCTGAGTGCCGAAAAAGCCAAGTAGATACGGTGTGATGGACCCTCATTGTTGGCGTTGTAGTGCAGGCAAAACTAGCCTACGACGCGACCAAGGGTTAATGTGCGCGGCGTTGACGCTTCTATAGACTGTGTCCGGGTTCTCGACTGACCCCAAATTGTTCCTTCATGCCGCAAGACCGGCATGATTTAGCCGCAGGTGCCAACGGGGTGCCGCGGCCTGTTCTGAGGAGTACGCATGGCTGTCTACAACTACGACGTGGTGGTGTTGGGTTCCGGCCCGGCGGGAGAAGGCGCGGCAATGAACGCCGCCAAAGCAGGGCGCAAAGTGGCGATGGTCGATAGTCGTCGCCAGGTCGGCGGCAACTGCACCCACCTTGGCACTATCCCGTCCAAGGCCTTGCGTCACTCGGTCCGGCAGATCATGCAGTTCAACACCAACCCGATGTTCCGGGCCATTGGTGAGCCGCGCTGGTTCTCGTTCCCGGACGTGCTGAAAAGCGCAGAAAAAGTCATTGCCAAACAAGTTGCCTCGCGCACCGGTTACTACGCGCGCAATCGGGTCGACGTGTTCTTCGGCACCGGCAGCTTCGCTGACGAGCAAACCATCGAAGTGGTCTGCGCTAACGGCGTGGTCGAAAAACTGGTGGCCAAGCACATCATCATCGCCACCGGCTCGCGTCCGTATCGCCCGGCCGACATCGATTTCCACCACCCGCGTATCTACGATAGCGACACCATCCTCAGCCTCGGCCACACCCCGCGCAAACTCATCGTTTACGGCGCCGGCGTGATTGGTTGCGAATACGCCTCGATCTTCAGTGGTCTGGGCGTGCTGGTCGAGCTGGTGGATAACCGCGGTCAGCTGCTGAGCTTCCTCGACTCGGAAATCTCCCAGGCGCTGAGCTACCACTTCAGCAACAACAACATCACCGTGCGTCACAACGAAGATTACGATCGCGTTGAAGGCGTGGACAACGGGGTGATCCTGCACCTCAAGTCCGGCAAGAAGATCAAGGCCGACGCCTTGCTCTGGTGCAACRGCCGTACCGGCAACACCGATCAACTGGGTCTGGAAAACATCGGCGTGAAGGTCAACAGCCGTGGCCAGATCGAAGTTGACCAGAACTATCGCACCTGCATCCAGAACATCTATGGCGCAGGCGACGTGATTGGCTGGCCGAGCCTGGCCAGTGCCGCCCACGACCAGGGTCGTTCGGCCGCTGGCAGCATCGTCGATAACAACAGCTGGCGTTTCGTCAACGACGTACCGACCGGGATCTACACCATTCCGGAGATCAGCTCGATCGGCAAGAACGAGCAAGAGCTGACCCAAGCCAAAGTGCCGTACGAAGTCGGCAAGGCGTTCTTCAAGAGCATGGCGCGTGCGCAGATCGCCGGTGAGCCACAAGGCATGCTGAAGATCCTGTTCCACCGCGAGACGCTGGCAGTGCTCGGCGTGCACTGCTTCGGTTACCAGGCATCGGAGATCGTGCACATCGGTCAGGCGATCATGAACCAGCCGGGTGAACAGAACACGTTGAAGTACTTCGTCAACACCACGTTCAACTACCCGACCATGGCCGAAGCCTATCGGGTAGCGGCCTACGACGGCCTCAACCGGCTTTTTTGAGCGGCTCCGGCCGGTGGCCTGAGCCGGCCGGGGAGACCGATTTCAGCAATTCTCGAGCGTGGCGCTGGCCAAACCGGGAAAGTCTGTAATCAGGCTGTCAACGCCGAAATCAGCGAGCCTGCGCATCAGCGCAGGTTCGTTGACTGTCCACACCGACACATGCAGGCCTTGTCGCTGCGCCTTCTGCAGGCGTTCCGGCGTACACAGGGTCCAGTTCAGCGCCAGAATCTCACAGCCATAACTTTGCGCGACCTTCAGCGGGTCGAGCCAGGCATATTCGGCGACCAGTCCGCGCGACACATCCGGAACCAGCTCCACTGCGGCCTTCAGCACTTCGCGCGAGCTCGAGGTGATGGTGACCTTGTCCAGCAAGCCAAACCGCTGCGCCATTTCGCGAATCGCCAGCACCGTCGTCGCGGCGCGCATGCGCGAAGCGCTCTTGACCTCCAGCTGCCAATGCTCGAAATCGCATTTTTCGAACAGCTCTTCCAGCCGTGGAATCGGGCAGGGCTTGATCCAGCCCGGGCCACCCTTGCGAGCATCGTAGGTCACCAGTTCTGCCGCCGTATGCTCGACCACCTTGCCGCGACGCTCGGTGGTGCGCTTGAGCGTCGGGTCGTGAATGACCATCAACTCGCCGTCCATGGACAGGTGCAGGTCCAGTTCGCAACGGCGTACGCCGTGCTTGAGGCATTCCTGGAAACTGCTCAGGGTGTTTTCCGGTGCTTCGCCTTTGGCGCCGCGGTGGCCGTAGATTAGGGTCACGGGTCTTCCTTAATTAATTGCCTGATTCGTTTTGCTCGCGTGCCAGGCGTCGCTCATGCGCCTGTCTCTGCAAGATATAGCGGGCCAGCAGCTGTCGTTGCGCATCGGTCAGGGCTTCGAACTCGGTGCCGATCTCGAAGGTGCCGAAACTTTCCGGTTCACAGTGAGTGACCTTGGCCCGCAACAGCAGGCCCAGCGCTTGCGGCATCAACAACAGCTTGATTGCCACATGGCTGCCGGCCGGGTAGGCGAGGTGGTGCTCGAACTCGATGCCGCCTTCCGACAGCACCACGGGCTGCGGCTCACCGAACTTGCCGAGCACGGTGTGTGCCACGACCTGGCTCAGCAGGTCGATGCGCTTGTTCATGACTTTCAGATAGTTGGCGATGTTTCGATCCCGCTCACTGATCTGGCGCAGCACGTGCTGCGACTCGAATTCGCTCAGGTGCAGTTCGCTGAGCAGGTTGAACAGCGGGGAAGCATCCTGCAACACTTCCTGGCCTGCCGCTTCGGGGGCAGACAGGGGCCGAATTTCCAGTGCGATCGTGTCCTCGATACGGTAGTATTCGCGGCGATCTTCTTCATCTAATGTCGACATGGCGAACCCATGGTAGCGGCGGTGGTCTGAGTGTAAAGCTGGTTATCGACCCCCGCCACAAGGACGTTCCTTTTCCCTCCGAACAAGCCCCGACATGTTCAGACCTCTCTTCGTATTTATCGGCACGCGTTATACCCGTGCAAAACGTCGCAATCATTTTGTGTCGTTCATTTCCCTGACCTCGATGATCGGACTCGCCCTTGGCGTGGTCGTGATGATCGTGGTGCTATCGGTGATGAACGGCTTCGATCATGAGATGCGCACCCGTGTGCTGGGCATGGTGCCCCACGCGACCATCGAGTCCGGTGAGCCCATCAGCGACTGGCAAAGCCTGGCCGCCAAGGTCCAGCAGAACCCGCAGGTGGTGGCGGTTGCGCCGTTCACCCAGATGCAGGGTTTGCTGACCAATAACGGCCAGGTGCAGAAAGTCCTGCTCAATGCCGTCGACCCGGATCAGGAACGCAAAGTCTCGATCATCGACAACTTCATGACGCAGGGCAAACTCGACGACCTGTCGCCGGGCAGCTTCGGCATCGTGATCGGTGACAAGGCCGCGACCAAGCTCGGCGTGGGTCTTGGCGACAAGCTGACCTTCGTCGCCCCGGAAGTTACCGTGACCCCGGCCGGGATGTTCCCGCGGATGAAGCGCTTCACCGTGGTCGGCATTTTCCATGTCGGCGCCGGTGAGCTGGACGGCTACCTGGGGCTGACCAATCTGGATGACCTGGCGCGCCTGCATCGCTGGAAGCCGGATCAGGTCCAGGGCTTGCGGCTGAAGTTCGACGATTTGTTCCAGGCACCTCGCACTGCCTGGAACATTGCGCAGAACCTGGACGGAGACCATTACTACGCCCGTGACTGGACCCGCACCCACGGCAACCTGTATCAGGCGATCCGCATGGAAAAAGCCATGATCGGCCTGCTGTTGCTGCTGATCGTTGCGGTGGCCGCGTTCAACATCATTTCCACGTTGGTGATGGTGGTGAACGACAAGAAGGGCGACATCGCGATCCTGCGGACCCTCGGTTCCACACCGGGCCAGATCATGGCGATCTTCATGGTCCAGGGCACGGTGATCGGCGTGGTCGGCACGGCGATCGGCGCCGTGGTCGGCATGTTCGCCGCACTGAATGTCAGCGCCGCGATTTCCGCCCTCGAAGGCCTGATCGGGCACAAATTCCTTAACGCCGACGTGTACTTCATCGACTACCTGCCGTCGCAACTGATGGCCGAAGACGTGTTGATGGTCTGCGGCGCGGCGTTGGTCCTGAGTTTCCTCGCCACCCTTTATCCAGCCTGGCGTGCTGCGCGCACCCAGCCTGCGGAGGCGCTACGTTATGAGTGATTTGGGTATGAGTACTAAAGCAGTCTTGAGTTGCCGCGACCTGGGTAAAGCCTACGAGGAAGGCCCGGAGTCGGTAGTGGTGTTGTCCGGTTTGCAGCTTGAGCTGCACCCGGGTGAGCGCGTGGCGATTGTCGGTACCTCCGGTTCCGGTAAAAGTACCTTGCTCAACCTGCTCGGCGGTCTTGATACGCCGACCAAAGGCAGTGTCTGGCTGGCCGGTGAAGAGCTGTCGGCGCTCAACGAAAAGGCCCGCGGCCTGCTGCGTAACCGCTCGCTGGGCTTCGTTTACCAGTTCCACCACTTGCTGCCCGAGTTCACCGCGCTGGAAAACGTCTGCATGCCGCTATTGATCGGCCGCACCGCGATCCCGGAAGCCCGTCAGCGCGCCACGGCCTTGTTGGAGCGGGTAGGGCTGGGCCATCGTCTGGAGCACAAACCGGCCGAACTGTCTGGTGGCGAGCGTCAGCGCGTGGCCATCGCCCGCGCACTGGTGAACAAGCCAGGGCTGGTGATGCTCGATGAGCCGACCGGTAACCTCGACTCCCATACCGCCCAGGGCATTCAGGACTTGATGCTGGAACTCAGTACCTCGATGCGCACCGCGTTCCTGGTGGTGACCCACGACATGAACCTGGCCCGCCAGATGGATCGCGTCCTGCACCTGCAGGAAGGTCGCCTCACTCCCATCTGATTGGCCGAAACCCGGCACGACTGAAAAGCGTGTCGGGTCTTTTATTTTTATACGGTGCCCCAGCGAATGTTCAGACCGTTATCGATCTTTATCGGCACGCGCTATACCCGCGCCAAGCGCCGCAATCGCTTTGTTTCGTTTATCTCGATGACCTCGATGATCGGCCTCGCCCTGGGCGTGCTGGCGATGATCGTGGTGTTGTCGGTGATGAACGGCTTCCAGCGCGAAATGAGCTCGCGCATCCTCGGCATGGTGCCCCACGCGACCATCGTTGGCGTCAAGCCGATCGACGATTGGCAGCCTGTCGCGGCCGCCGCGATGAAGAACCCTGAAGTGACGGCCGCCGTGCCGTTCACCGAGATGGAAGGCATGCTCTCCTACAAGGGCTCGATGCAGCCGATCCAGATCAGCGGCGTTGATCCGGCACAGGAAGGCAAAGTCTCCATCGTCGCCCAGCACATCGTGCAGGGACGTCTGGACGACTTGAAACCGGGCGAGTTCGGGGTAGTGGTCGGTGAAATCACTGCACGCCGCTTCCGCTTGAACGTCGGTGACAAAATCACCCTGATCGTGCCGGAAGTCAGCACTGCGCCGGGTGGCATCACCCCGCGCATGCAGCGGCTGAGCGTGGTTGGCGTATTCAAGGTCGGTGCCGAACTCGACGGCTCGATGGCGCTGATCCACGTTGCCGATGCGGCGCAAATGCAGCATTGGGAACCGAATCAGGTGCAAAGCGTGCGCCTGGCGGTGAAAGACCTGTACGCCGCACCCAAGGTCTCGTCAGACATTGCAGGCGGCCTGGGCGTTGATTTCAAGGCCGATGACTGGACCCACACTCAAGGCAGTCTGTTCAGCGCCATGAAAATGGAAAAAACCATGATCGGCCTGTTGCTGCTGATGATCGTGGCGGTCGCTGCGTTCAACATCATCGCCACCTTGATCATGGTGGTGAACGACAAGGGCGCGGACATCGCGATCCTGCGGACCATCGGCGCCACGCCTCGGCAGATCATGGCGATCTTCATGGTTCAGGGCACGGTGATCGGCGTCGTCGGCACGCTGATTGGCGGCGTCCTCGGGGTGATCGCAGCGTTGAACGTGAGTGAGATGGTGGGTTGGCTGGAGCGTGTGACGGGCCAGCATATCTTCAGTTCCGACGTGTACTTCGTCAGCAACTTGCCATCGGAACTGCAGGGCGGTGACGTGCTGCTGATCTGCTCGGCGGGCTTCATCATGAGCTTCCTGGCCACGGTATACCCGGCCTGGCGCGCCGCGAAGATCGAACCGGCGACTGCGTTGCGCTATTCGTAAGTCGTTACACCGCTATCGTCGGATCGCCGCCCGGAGCAGGCTTGCCTGCGAAGGCGGCCTGTCTCTCGCAGATGTACACCAAGCCACTGTGGGAGATTCTATGGTTGAGGGGGAGCCCTCAACCTGCTTTCTGGTATTCGTTTTGCCCCTTCAGTAGCGTCCTCTCGATGTGCCCGGCTGCGCCGTACGGCGCTGCGCTGCGCGCCACCCCCCGCTGATGAACACCTGCGCTCGTCCTGTTGAGTGGCGGGCGTATCTCTTCATTGTTGTGGGCGGCCTGACCGTTGGCCTGAGCGGTTGGGGGTGGTTTTCGAAAGCGCTTCTTGTGGTGTTAGGCTCTGGCGCGAATTTGCCGTATTCGAGGGAAGGTCCATGTTCCGTTTTTTTGCCGTGTTGATGTTGATGGTGTCTTCCATTGCCCATGCGGCGCTCAATGAAGATTTGCCGTTGCCGTACCTTGAGCAGTCCAATCCTGATTCACGCAATCAGCCGTTGGTGATTTTTCTCCACGGTTCGGGCAGTAACGAAGAGGACCTGTTCGACATCAAGAACGCGTTGCCGACGCAGTACACGTACCTGTCGGTGCGGGCGCCGCAGGCGGTGGAGGCAGACAGTTATCAGTGGTTTCGCAAGAAGGGCGAAGGCGCTTATGACGGTGATACCGATGACCTGAATAGCAGCAGCGCGCTGATTGTCGATTTCGTGGCGCAGGCGGCGAAGAAGTATCACACCGAGGCCGACAAGGTGTTTCTGGTGGGGTTCAGCCAGGGCGCGATCATGTCGTATGAAGTCGCCTTGCGTCATCCCGAGACGGTGCGCGGGATTGCGGCGTTGAGCGGTAAGGTTTTGCCCGTGTTGAGGTCTCAGCTCAAGGCCGACAAGGCGCTTGAGCCGTTGGCGATTTTCATCGGTCACGGGACGGCTGACCTGAAACTGCCCTACAGCGATGGCAGCGAGGCCAACAGCCTGTTGCAGAGCATTGCGCTCACGCCGGAATTTCATGCCTATCCAGGCGTCGGCCACACCATCAGTGCGGCCGAAATGCAGGATTTGAACGCCTGGTTGCTGCGGATCAATCAGTAGCCGAAGGCTTATTTATCGCCAAGGATCTGTTTGACCAGTGCCGCATGCCCAGTCTTGTCGTCGGCGCGGGAGATGATCTGGATCAGCATCATGCGCGTGCCGGAGCCGGCCAGCAGGCTGGTGTCGAGTGTCAGACCGCCGCCCTGGGTGGCGGTGCTGTCGATCTGGCGCAGGCCCAGGCCTTTGACGGTCAGGCTTTTCTCGCTTTGCTTGCTGAAGTCAGGCAAGGCTTCGCGTTGCTGAGTGGCGAAACCGGACACTGACTCGTCGAGAAACGCAGTGTCGTTGTCTTTGACGTTCAAGCCATTGGGCAAGGTATTTTCAGCAATGATCAGTACGGTTTTGCTCGCCTGATTGGTGTACATGGTGCCCGTTGCACCAGCAGTGCCCTTGGCGGCATCACCACCAGGCAGTGGGTTGGCGATGAAGCCCTGGGGCAGGGTGAAAGCGAATTTCCCGCCCAGCGCCGAGATTTTTTGTGCGGGTGCGGTTTTCGCGGCCGGTTGTTTGGCAGCGTAAACGCTCACGGCAGCGAAGCTGGTGACCGCTGTCAGCAACAGGACAACGGCTTTTTTACTCAACGACATGCAAACTCTCCGGGGTAATCGCGCAGTGGCGGCGATCATCCCACGGCCAACCTTGATCACTCCAGCGCGATCTTGAGCCATGGCATGAGAGGCGACGTGAGGTCATGTGACCCGCGAGCATCCGGCACAATCGGCTGGGCGTTCGCTGGCTACCGTGGTTGCGGGTCGCTTGGCTCGATCGTCACTTCAGACGTTTGTCGGGCATTACCGCGCGATGGTGCGGCCAGCCGCTTGGTGATCAGCAACATGCCAAGGGACACCGCCACGCCGAGGACGAATGCGCTCCACCCCCAATGAGGCAGGGCCAATGCCAGCGTCAGGCAGAACGCCGCGAACGAATACATGCCGGTGGCCGTGGCCCGCAGTAATGCGGCGGTGAATGCGGACCCCCGGGTTTGTTGAGAGAAGACCGCCATGACACTGCCGAGCACCGGGAACACCGCAAGCAAGCCGCTCCAGCGTTCGCCGACGGTGCTGGCGAGCAAGGTCACCGCCAGGGTCAGCAGCGCCCCGGCCAGCATGCGCAGCAAGAGTTTGTCGGATTTCGGCCCGGGGCCTGAAACCAAGGGCTGAACATGCGGGAACAGATAAGGTGCCGCGAGCAACGCAGTGATCGCCGCGAGGGTCGAAAACACCAGTGACGCTGGAATCAGCGACAACACCACGGCCGCCGTGGCCCAGCTCAGCAGGGCGATCGATAGCGCCGCGGGCCAGTTGAATTTTTGCGCCGCCTGGGCGTAAACCACGCAGAACGCAATCATCGCAAACATCGCTGACAACGCCGCGGTGGCTGCTTGCGTCGCAAAGACCGGGCCTTGTTCGACGGCCAGAAAAAACAGAATCGGCCCCACCACCACCGGCAATCCCGACAGCCAACCGGCTACGCTCGGCCCCCAGCGTTTGCCGGCGAGGGATATCAGCAAGAGAAATCCGGGGATTAGCGACAGTTTCAAAAGCAGCACGGCCAAGTCCTTGGTCAATTGTCATTGTTGTCACAGCATACTCGGCTTCGTCGCGCCATTTCAGGCCTGGGTACGCAGATTGCAATCGCAGATCATGGTTGCGAGTGCATCGACTACCCTAAGAGATGAGCGAAGGCCGCCTGTCACGTCATCGGAACCGGTTTTCAATGTGCGGTCATTGCTTCAGGTGCGGCATTGGTGCCGCCTCTGGACCACCACACACATGGAGTCAGTTAGATGAAAGCAACGACCTGCGCCTGCCCCAACTGCAACTGTAAACTGGGTGAGCACTCTATCGTCCGCCACGGTAAACACTATTGCTGCGAGGGTTGCGCCAAGCATCACGAGCATGGCGAAGCCTGCACCTCGGCGGGTTGCCAATGCGCCAAGGGGGCTCACGGCTGAAAACATCTGCCTGAACGTGGAGCCGTTTGTGCTCCACGTTGAGCGGGTGTCAACTGGCGGCAATCGCACTGCCTCGTTACCATGAGGCCTTCTCCCTTTTTCTCGATCTCGTCCATGGCCCTTGCCGCTCCGCCTGATCTCAGCGACACCGATGTGCCGGTGCAACCGTTGGCGCGCACCTATCCGCGCGGCCTGTACATCGAGCCGCACGAACATGTCTGGGGCCAGTTGCTGTATGCGATGAGCGGGGTGATGTGGGTCGAGACACCCGACGAAGCATTGGTCGTGCCGCCGCAACGGGCGGTCTGGCTGCCACCGGGGGTGGTGCACGGGATTCGGGTGGTCTCGGACCTGCAGATGCGCAATATCTACCTGCGCCCCGCGTTGGCCGCGACGCTGGACAGCAGTGTTCAGGTGATCGAGGTCGGCGGCTTGCTGCGCGAGTTGATTCTCGGGTTGGTGGAGCAGGGCGACAGTGGCTCGGCGGAGTACTACGAGGCGCTGGTGGGGCTGGCCTTGCTGGAGCTGAAACGGGCGAAACGTTCGCTGTTGAAGATTCCCATGCCGGACAACGCCGAGCGACGGCTGGTCAATCTCTGTCAGGCGGTCATGGCTGCACCGTCACTGGATATCCCCTTCGAGCAGCATGCCGAAAATGCCGGCGCCAGCGTGCGCACCCTGGCGCGGTTGTTCAAGGATGGGTTGGGCATGGGGTTTGCCGAATGGCGGCGTCAGGTGCAATTGGCGATTGCAGTCGCCGAGCTGATCCAGGGCGTGCCGGTCAGCACAATCGCCCGCGAACTGGGCTATTCGCCGAGCAGCTTCAGCGACATGTTTCGCCGCGAGCTGGGTGTTCCACCCTCGCAGTTTGCCCGCGAAGGCGATTTCAGCTCAGCACCGTAGCAGGGCATTTGGCCGAAATCCTGAAGTACTTGGCCGATCGCTTTGGCGACCCTTCTCTAGACTCTGTGTATCCCCGATTACACGGAGCTCAGCATGAACTACCTCATTTCAGTGGCCATCGGTCTTGGCGTCGGCCTGCTCTACGGCGCGCTGGATTTTCGTTCGCCCGCGCCACCGGCCATTGCATTGGTGGGGTTGCTGGGCATGTTGGCCGGTGAACAGCTGTGGCCGATGGGGCGGCAGCTGGTCGCTGGCTGGATCTCCTGAAATCCCTTCATTTGTCAGATGGACATTCCCATGAAAGCACTGCAATTCGATAAAACCGGTGATCTGGCGGCCCTGCGTTACGTTGAGGTACCAACCCCGGTTCCGGGCGCCAACGAGGTGTTGGTGCAGATCAAGGCTGCGGGCCTGAATCCCAGCGACGTGAAGAACGTGCTTGGACGTTTTCCCTACACCACGCTGCCACGGATTCCCGGGCGTGACTTCGCCGGCGTGGTGGTTGAAGGCCCGCAGGCGCTGATCGGTCAGGAAGTCTGGGGCACGGGCCGCGAGTTGGGTTTTTTCGCCGATGGCTCCCATGCGCAATACGTGAAGCTGCCGGCCAAGGGCGTCGCCCTCAAGCCAACGCATTTGAGCTTTGCCCAGGCTGCGAGCCTTGGCGTGCCCTACACCACGGCGTGGGATGCGCTGGAACGCAGCCTGGTGACTGCGCAAACCCGTTTACTGGTGATCGGTGGTGGCGCGGTGGGTAGCGCGGCGCTGGCGCTGGGAAAAATTCGCGGTGCCGAGGTGTTGGCGGCGGCGCGACGTCCCGAGCAGGTCAAGGCCTTGCAGGCCCAGGGCTTTAACACGATTCAACTGGAAACACCGGAAGCGCTGGGCGCTCAGGTCAATGCGATTTTCACGGGCGGTGCCGACGTGATTTTCGATACCACCGGTTTTTGGCTGCCGGCGTCGGTAGCGGCGTTGGCCACCTTCGGCCGCATCGCAATCATCGCCGCACCAGTCGACGGGCAGGTGCAACTGCCCGCGCTGGCGCTGTATCGCCGGGGTGGTTCGGTGGTCGGAATCAACTCGTTGCTGTACGGCGTCGAAGCCTGCGCGGCGATGCTTGAACAGTTCGGCCGGTTCTTCGATGACGGGTTGTTGCCGTTGCCGGAAGGGCTGCTGGAGTCGCCACTGACCGAGGGGCTTGAGCGTTATGCCGAGGTGAATCAGGGCGGCGGCGACAAGGTGATTTTGTTGCCTTGATGGCTGTCGGGTTCGAGGTGTTCCATCGACGGGTGATGACTGTGGCGAGGGAGCTTGCTCCCGCTGGACGGCGCAGCCGGCCCAGTAACGTTAGTCGCGTTCCAAATGTCGGAACGCGTCGTCCGCATTGCGACTGCTTCGCAGTCGAGCGGGAGCAAGCTCCCTCGCCACAGGTTATGCCTCAGGCACACCCTTCTCCCACGCCGACCAGTTCTTCAGGATCTCCTGCACCAGTGGGTTGCCGGTGCGGAAGAGGTTTTCCAGGGCTGGCACAAAACCACCCTGATCGGCGTACTTGAGCAGGTTGTCGACTTCGCTGTAACCCGGATACGGGCGGTCGAAGTCGGAGCCGGCGCGTACCACCGCCAGGCGCTGGATATCCACCAGGCCTTCACGGCTGGCACGCAACAGCGCCTCATACGTCGAGTTGTCTTCCTGCTGAGTCGTGCAGTAAACGCCTTGGTTGTCCGTCAGCAAACGGGTCCAGACTTCGGCACGTTCGCTCAGGCGTGTTCCGGAAAACCAGGTATTACCGGCCAGGGTGTCGCATTGAGTGACCACCGGCGGTTGATTGGCTGGCGCGTAGGGATATTTCATCCGCCATGCAGCGGACTCTTTACTTTCGCTCAACGCAACGTTTGCGCTCAGGGCGAAGGCTTTGGCTTGCAGCTTCGGGTTGAGCTCGAAGACTTCGGTCTTGTAGTCCAGCGGCGGTTTTTCGTTCGGACCTTTGGTGTTGATGCCGATGTAACCGCTCGGCCACTCTTTGGGGGCGTCCCGCGAATCCAGTTCCCATTGCGTGCCGAACTCCACCAGATAATGTGCCCACGCAGCGGTGCCGATAGTGCCGTGATGGGGATTGATGCCGGCAATTCCGGCGATCAGGAAATAGCTTTTGCGCAGGTCGAATTTCGGTGACAGAGCCAATGCCAGCGTGGATGCTGCGGCGTTGGTCTGGCCCATGCCGGTGACCATCAGGCACACCTGCTGCGTATTGCAGCGAATGCTCGGATACTCGGCAGAAAGCCCCGGTACGCGGATCTCCTGCTTGAGTTCCAGGCGATCGATCCAGGTTTTTGCTTCCGGGGCGAACATGCTGATCAGCATGACTTTCGGCGTGATCGGGGCTTCTACCGCCCAGGCACTGGAAGAGAGCAGGGCACTGCAGGCCAGACCGGCGGACAGAGAAAGGCGTGTGACGGTATGCATGGAACCTCCTTGGTAAATGTTGATAGCGAAGCAGCTTGCCACTCAAAACTGATACCCGACACCCGCGTAGTAACCCCAACCATCGGAGCGAGCACGGAAGTTGCCTTCACCGAAATTCAACTCGCTGCCATCCTCCCAGTTACCGCCGTTATGGAAATAACGCCCGACCAGGGTGAAGCGCAGGTGCGTGAATGAATAGAGCAATACGTTAGTGGCCACGGTGGCGTTGGCCGTACGTGCCGGGTTGTCTTTATGCAGGTCCGAACCAAAGTCGAAGTTGGTGAAGCCGATGTAAGTCAGTGACGCGCCATTGCTGAAGCGGTCGATGGGCACGATGTACTTCAACTGGGCGCGATAACCATCCCATGAGTATTCATTGCTGGCGCCATAGTTCTCCCACTGATAGCGCCCGTAGAAGTTGGCCGACAGGTTGACCCGCGAATGGGTGTCGATGTCGGTGCCCAGGCCACTGTAAAGCGTGTTGGCGCGATTGGCGGTGCTGCTGCCGTGGTCGTAGATCCAGTCGAACGCGACATACCACTCCTTGAACGGCCCGACCGCCAGGCTGCGCCCGGCCAGGTAGTCGATGGAAATACGTGGCTCGTGCTCCATGAACAACGGCGAACCGTGGTCCCAGGCCCCTTTGTCATGGCTGTTGCCGATGCCGAGGATCTTCGGGGCGTCAATATAGCCATACAGTTCGAATGGCCCCTTGCGCCCGAAGTACTCGTACTCCAGGTAAACGTCGTCGGCCGGTTGCGGGCCGAAGCTGATGTCCTTGCTGCCGATCAGCGTCAGGTCCTGATTGAACCAGTCCGACAGGTACGCGCCTTTTTTCAGTGGGCTGGCTTCAGCGCTGAGCGTCTCGCCTTGGGCTGACTCATCAGCGGTTTTTTCTTGAGCCAGGGCAGCGCAGCTGAGTAGTCCCGTAACGGCGCTTAGTAGCAAGGAAACAGCAACAGTGGAGCAGGACGCGGTGCGTCTGGAAGTGGCGTGCATTGAAAATCCCTGTTCGTGCAGTGGTTGGCCGAACGTGAGCGCTCATGCATAGATCAGGCGTTCACGTTACTGGCGCAAACGTTTGCATGTTGCGGACCAACTTGGAGCAGGCGATTGAAATAAAGGGAAATTTTGTGAATTAGCTGACGTTTTGGTTAGCAATTTGCCCCCTTGGCGAGCGTGTCTGCTCGAAAGCGGGGCAGGCTCAGTCAGCGCTTACGCTGTGCTCTGTTAGAATTGTTGAACTTGAATTCCAGAGGTGCCCCCATGAGCGAGCCGATTCGCCTGACCCAGTACAGCCACGGTGCAGGTTGTGGCTGCAAGATTTCACCTCAGGTGCTGGAGGTGATTCTGGCCGGCAGCGGCGCGCAGAATCTCGACCCCAAGCTCTGGGTGGGTAATGCATCGCGCGACGATGCGGCGGTGTATGCCATCGACGACGAGCGTGGCGTGGTGTCGACCACTGACTTCTTTATGCCGATTGTCGATGATCCGTTCGATTTCGGTCGCATTGCCGCCACCAATGCCATCAGCGATATCTACGCGATGGGCGGTGATCCGTTGATGGCGATTGCGATCCTTGGCTGGCCGGTCAACGTGCTGGCGCCAGAGATTGCCCGGGAAGTGATTCGCGGTGGCCGCTCGGTCTGCGATGAGGCGGGTATCCCATTGGCCGGCGGGCATTCGATCGATGCGCCGGAGCCGATCTTCGGCCTGGCGGTCACCGGGCTGGTGCAAAAGCGCCACATGAAGCGCAACGACACGGCCACCGCCGGTTGCTTGCTGTACCTCACCAAACCATTGGGCATCGGTATCCTCACCACCGCCGAGAAGAAGGGCAAGCTGCGCGCCAGCGACGTCGGCCTGGCCCGTGACTGGATGTGCACCCTGAACAAACCGGGTAGCCGCTTCGGCAAACTCGACGGCGTGACCGCCATGACCGACGTCACCGGTTTCGGGTTGCTGGGGCATCTGGTGGAAATGGCCGATGGCAGCGGCGTGACCGCACGTATTGAATACGACCGCGTGCCACGTCTGCCAGGCGTCGAGTACTACCTCGATCAAGGCTGTGTGCCAGGCGGTACCCTGCGTAATTTCGACAGCTACGCCAACAAGGTCGGACGCATACAGGAACTGCACAAACGCGTGTTGTGCGATCCACAGACCAGCGGTGGTTTGCTGGTTGCCGTGACACCCGAGGGCAACGAGCAGTTTCTCGCTGTTGCCGCTGAACTGGGCCTGAACCTGGCGCCGATCGGTGAACTGGTTGAGCGACAGAGCAACGCGGTAGAGGTGATTTAATGCTTGTCGATTTCACTGATTACCGCGACATCTTCCTCAACGACCGGCCGATGATGGATGTCCGCGCGCCGGTCGAGTTCACCAAGGGGTCGTTCCCAGGGGTGATCAACCTGCCGCTGATGACGGACAACGAGCGCCAGCGGGTCGGCACCTGCTACAAACAGCACGGTCAGCAGGCCGCCATTGTGCTTGGGCATCAGTTGGTTTCGGGCGAGATCAAGGCGGCGCGTATCCAGGCCTGGGCTGATTTTGCCCGGGCCAATCCCGACGGTTACCTGTATTGCTTTCGCGGCGGTTTACGTTCGCAGATCGTCCAGCAATGGCTCAAGGATGAGGCGGGCATCGACTACCCTCGGGTCGGTGGCGGCTACAAGGCGATGCGGACTTTCCTGCTGGAAACGGTCGACCAGGCGGTCGAGCAGTGCGATTTCGTGTTGCTCGGCGGCATGACCGGCACCGGCAAAACCGATGTCCTCACCCAATTGAGCAATGGTCTGGACCTTGAAGGTTACGCCAATCATCGCGGTTCCAGCTTCGGCAAGCGTGCGACCGGTCAGCCCGGCAACATCGACTTCGAGAACCGCCTGGCGGTGGACGTGCTGAAAAAGCGTGCCCGTGGCATTGAACAGTTCGTGCTCGAAGATGAAAGCCGCATGGTCGGCAGCTGTGCCTTGCCGCTGCCGCTGTATCAGGGCATGCAACGTTTTCCGATGGTCTGGCTCGAAGACAGCCTGCAAGACCGGGTCGAGCGGATCCTGCGCGATTACGTGGTGAATCTCTGCGCGGAATTCGTCGCTGTACATGGCGACGAGGGGTTCGCACAGTTCTCCGAGCGTATGCTGGCAAGCCTCAACAACATCAGCAAACGCCTGGGTGGCGAGCGTCATCAGCGCATGTTCGATTTGATGGAGACCGCGTTGGCCGAGCAGGCACGCAGCGGTGCAGTGGACTTGCACCGTGGCTGGATCGAAGGTTTGTTGAACGAGTATTACGACCCGATGTACGCCTTCCAGCGCGAGAAGAAAGGCGACCGAATCGAGTTTGTGGGGGAGGAGGCTGCGGTGCTCGAGTATTTGCGTGAGCGCAGTAATCGTTAAGATCGAGACGCAAGCGCTGGTTAACACCAGCGCCTGCAATCCCCCTTTAAAGCACCATCGCGCCGATCAGGCCGCAGATCACGCCAACCAGCATGGTCAGCACAGCTACGGTCACCAGCACCCGGGTATCGAAATCCTTGCGCAGCATCAACAGCGACGGCAGGCTGATGCTCGGCAAGGTCATGAGTAGCGCCACGGCCGGTGCGGTGCCCAAACCCAGGGTCATCATGGTTTGCACGATGGGGATTTCTGCGGCGGTGGGGATCATGAACAGCGTGCCGACGATGGCCAGCGGTATCAGCCATAGCAAGCTGTTGGCCATCGCGCCGTCCACATGCGGGAACAGCCAGACCCGGGCTGCGCCCAGAACCAGGACTGCCAGCACATAGATCGGAATGGTGGTCCAGAACAGTTGCCACAAGGTCAGCGCCCAGCGGTTCAGGAAGGGTTTTGCATCGGTTGTGCGGGTTACTTCGGCCACCGCTTCCAGCGCCGCCTCCGGCATGTAATCGGGGCGCGAGATGCGTTGGGCGACCAACGAAACACCCAGCACCAGCACAATCCCCGCCACCAGCCGCAGAGCGGTAAAGCCCCAGCCGAGTACGAAACCCATGAACACCAGCGTTGCCGGGTTGAGTACCGGATTGGCAATCCAGAACGCCAGTGCCGCCCCCACCGAGACGTTCTGACGGCGCATGCCGGACACCACGGGCGCGGCGCAGCAGGTGCACATCATGCCTGGTAGGGCGAACAACCCGCCGCGCAAGGTCGAAGCAAAACCGGCACGGCCGAACAAGCGCAGCAGCCAGTCTCGCGGAATCAATACCTGCAACAATGAACCCAGAATCACCGCCAGTACGGCCGCTTTCCAGATCGCCAGGAAGTACACCTTGGCATACACCAGTGCAGCGGTGAGCGGCGAGGTTTGTTCATCGTTGAGGATCGAGGCACCGATGCTGTGGCTGTCGGCAGCCACGAATGCCTTGAGGTAGTAGGGCGACCACTTGACGTAGTAGAGGCCGATACAGGCAACCAGCAGGAACAGGGCGGGTTTCCACCAGAGCGCCAGGCCCCGGTTGGGGACCGCTAGGGAGTTGGACATACAGAGGCTCCGGACAATAAGGACAGTGGGGCATCATACTCCAGTGCAGTTTAGTTCAGAGGCCCGGAAACGGTGGGCACGCGCCGACGCGTTATGTCGGACACGTCTGCGGGCCATTGCTCAGCCCTTGTTTGTAGCTATGGCTGAGCAAGGTGACCTTGCCGTTGTGCCAGGTCAGAGTCAGTACGTACAGTGAGTCGAAATCGTTGGATGGCCAGTCGTCAAGAATAGGGCGCTTTTCACCGGTGGCCTCTTCTGCCACCTTGTTGATCAAGTCCGGCAGATAGCCGTGGGACCAGGCCGTGTAGATGATCGAGTTGCGGTACTTGGCGTGAAGCAGTTCATCGGCCAGATCGCTGATGTCGTTGGCAGAGAACTCGATGTTCACCGGCAGCCCGAGTTTGATTGCGGTGGGACTGATGGTCAGCAGCGGTCGGAGGTAGCTGTAGGAGGTGTCGAACTCGCCTTCCTCGACGTTGCGTGTCGGATTGGCGGCAAACACATAATTGGCTTTGCCGAACTTCTCTGGCAGCAGCTCTGCCAGTTTGATCGCGCGGTTCAGGCCCTGGCAGTTCAGCTGGCCGAGACCTCCGGCGGGTTTTTCTGCGTGGCGCAGGAACACCAGGGTCTGGGTGCCGTCAGCCGGCTGGGTGCGGCTCTCACTGGCTTCCAGCACCAGGAATAGAGCGCAGGTCATGAGCAAGGCGGCACAGAACACCAAGGTGCGCGGCTTCAGGTTTCTAACGAAGTTCAGGTGCTTTTTCATTGAGTTTTTATTCTTCAGCGCATTCGTTTAAGGCTGACAAAACATCGCACCGGGAGCTTGCGGCTTCAAGTGCTTCTTATGTCGTGAGGGTGATTCGTCTAACGCAAGGGCAGCCTTGGAGTCCACGTGCGCCCTTTGGTTCGATTCGAATCGGCACGCATCACTTTATCTGCGGATCGGGTTGGCTGACGGGAAGGTTATCGACAGAATGTTTCTGAATTAGCCTGGCCCCATCAGCGTCGTGCTTATAATCTAACCGCCTTGAAGGCCGGGCATCTGCCGCGACCAACCCCCATCATCGCCATTCAACTGTCACTGGATATTCACCATGACCGACTTGTCTGCATTCCCGATTACTGAGAAATGGCCTGCGCAGTTTCCCGAGTGGATACAGCTCTATTCCTTGCCGACACCCAACGGCGTCAAAGTCTCGATCATGCTCGAAGAAACCGGCTTGCCATACGAGCCGCATCGGGTGGGTTTCGACACGAATGATCAGCTGTCTCCAGCATTCTTGTCGCTGAACCCAAACAACAAGATTCCGGCGATCCTGGACCCCCACGGGCCGGGTGATCAGCCACTGGCGTTGTTCGAGTCCGGGGCGATTCTGATCTACCTCGCCGACAAAAGCGGGCAGCTGCTGGCGCAGGAATCGGCTGCGCGTTACGAGACGATTCAGTGGTTGATGTTCCAGATGGGGGGCATCGGACCGATGTTTGGCCAGTTGGGCTTTTTCCATAGATTTGCCGGCAAGGACTACGAGGACAAGCGCCCGCGTGATCGCTACGTCGAAGAGAGCAAGCGTTTGCTGAAAGTGCTCGACGGCCGCCTGGAAGGCCGCGACTGGATCATGGGTGAGCGTTACACCATTGCCGATATCGCGACGTTCCCTTGGGTGCGCAACCTGATCGGCTTCTATGAAGCGGGGGAACTGGTCGGGATCAACAACTTCCCGAACGTATTGCGTGTGCTGGAGCGCTTCCTGGCACGGCCGGCAGTGATTCGCGGGTTGGAAATTCCCAAGTGACGGCAAGCGTCACGACGCCATTTATTTAGCCCGGCTTAAGGAAGAGCAATGTCTCGATACGACTTCAAACAGGTGGACGTCTTCAGCCGTGTTGCACTGAAGGGCAACCCGTTGGCCGTGGTCTTGGGGGCTGACGAACTGAGTGACGAACGCATGGCGGCGTTTGCGACCTGGACCAACCTCAGCGAAACCACCTTCTTGCTGGAACCAGGCGATTCGCGGGCCGATTATCGAGTCCGAATCTTCACTACCTTGCAGGAGTTGCCGTTTGCCGGTCATCCAACCCTGGGCAGTTGTCATGCCTGGCTGGAGGCGGGCGGTATTCCCAAGGGGGAGGAAATCATTCAGGAGTGTGGCGTAGGCCTGGTGCGCATCCGCCTCCGTGGCACCGACCTTGCGTTCCTCGCGCCACCGTTGCTCAAGTCCGGCCCGCTGGATGCGGCACTGGTGGAGCGGGTGCGTCTTGGGCTCGGGCTGGAAGCCGGCGCGATTATTCGGGCGCAATGGGTTGATAACGGTGCTGGCTGGTTGGTCGTGATGCTCGCCGAGCGTGAGCAAGTGCTGGCGCTGCAGCCCGATCATTCGCAGATGCTCGGGCTGGCGGTCGGCGTCATCGCGCCGTGGCACCCCGAACGTGATGGCGACGAGGCCCAGTTTGAGGTGCGCGCGTTCATTTCCGGGGACGGCATGCCCGAAGATCCGGCCACCGGCAGCTTGAATGCCGGTGTTGCCCAATGGTTATTGGCCGAGGGGCTGGCGCCGGATGTTTACGTGGTCAGCCAGGGCCTGACCATGGGCCGCGCCGGGAGAATCCAGGTCGAACGGATCGGCGATGAAATCTGGATCGGCGGCTCGGCCGTGACCTGCATCGACGGAAGCTTGAATCTGTAATGCTGGCGAGCTTCTTGACCGTTGCTCGTCGCCAAACTGTTACCGAATCGGAAATAAACTGTTCCTCAACTTACGTTTGTGTCGGCGGGGGAGAGGGGCATAAGCTCCCTTCCTTTATGACTTTTGTCTTGTCCAGGCCGTTGGCCTCCAGCCAGGAAACCCCATGTCCAGCCAGTTCCCCGAAGCCCGTCCACGCCGTTTGCGCCGCAATCCACAGTTGCGCAGCCTGTTCCAGGAAACCGAGTTCACCCTCAATGACCTGGTGCTGCCGATCTTTGTCGAAGAAGAAATTGACGATTTCGTGCCGATTACCAGCATGCCCGGCGTGCGGCGGATACCAGAGTCGAAACTGGCGGGCGAAATCGAGCGCTATGCGCGGGCGGGTATCAAGTCGGTAATGACGTTCGGGGTCTCCCATCACCTGGATGGCAGCGGCAGCGACACCTGGAATGAAAACGGTCTGGTGTCGCGTATGGCACGGATCTGCAAGGACGCGGCGCCGGAGATGATCGTGATGTCCGACACCTGTTTTTGCGAGTACACCGATCATGGTCACTGTGGGGTGATGCATGCGGGTGAAGTCGATAACGACAAGACCCTGATCAATCTCGGCAAGCAAGCCGTCGCCGCCGCACGGGCCGGGGCGGACGTGATTGCGCCCTCAGCGGCAATGGACGGGCAGGTCCAGGCCATACGCCGGGCGCTCGACGAAGCCGGCTTCAGCCAGACGTCGATCATGGCCTATTCGACCAAATTTGCCTCGTCGCTCTACGGCCCGTTCCGTGAGGCCGGCGGCAGTGCGCTCAAAGGCGATCGTAAAAGTTACCAGATGAACCCGATGAACCGCCGTGAGGCAGTACGCGAATCGTTGCTCGATGAGCAGGAAGGCGCCGATGCGTTGATGGTCAAGCCGGCCGGTGCGTATCTGGATATCATTCGTGATATCCGCGAAGCGTCGCGTTTGCCGTTGGCGGCTTATCAGGTGAGTGGCGAATACGCGATGATCAAGTTCGGTGCCGCCGCCGGTGCGATCGATGAGGACCGCGTAGTGCGCGAGAGCCTGGGGGCGATCAAGCGGGCGGGCGCGGACCTGATCTTCACCTACTTTGCGATGGACCTGGCGTTGAGCGGAATCTAAGGCGCCGGGCGTGCCGTTGTTACCAGAGGAACGGTTTGATCCCGTGGTCCCGGAAGTAACGCTCGATGACTTTCGGGTCGGCGGACAGGTCGGCGACGGCCACGTAACTGTCGGGCCTTAATAGATAGAAGCCATTGCGCGCCAGCCCGGCGGCTTCGTGGGTCGGATGCCAGTCGAAAACGTGCAGTGCCAGGTGATGCTCGGCGCACCAGGCAAGCATTTCTTCACTGGTGTCGCCGTATACGTGGACCTGCCAGTTGAGGCTTGTCAGGCTGTCGAAATTATCGGCCTCGCTGTCATGCGCCCAGGGCAGGCGATCACCGCCAAAAACATGGCCGGCGTGGCCTTCGCTCAGAGGCATCCCGCGATAATTCAGGGTGATTTGCGACACCGTACGAAACAGATACTCGCGCGCCAATTCAAATGAGACCATTTTGGGTAGCAGGAACGGTGCAATGCGGGTGCGTATTACGTCGGCCATTGCGCCTTCGGCGGAGACGAAATTGAACACCCGGTCGGTGGTTGCCACCAGTCGTCGGGCAAAGGCCATGCGTTCGACTTCATAACTGTCGAGCAGTTTGTCGTTGGCTGCTCCATTGAGAACGGCAGCGAGTTTCCAGGCGAGGTTGATCGCGTCGCCAATACCGGTGTTCATGCCCTGGCCGCCGGCGGGGCTGTGCACATGGGCGGCGTCACCGAGCAAAAAGGCGCGCCCGAAGCGGAAGGTGTCCGCTACCCGGTGATGGACCCGGTAGGTCGAAAACCAGTTGACCTTGTTTACCTGAACTTTCAGGTGTTCGATGGCCCGGCTACTGACGTCTTCAAACTTGAGGGTTTCAGCCTGTTCCGCGCGTTCATCGCGCACCGTTCCGATCAACCGTGCACGGCCTTCGCCGGCCAGCGGAAAAACCGCCAGAAAGTCGGCTTCATCCAGATCCACATGCAGTTCACCATTGAGCGCCAGGCCTGAGGCTTCGACGTCGGCGACATAAAACACTTGCTGGTAGGTGCCGCCGGGAAAGCCGATGTCGAGCGCCTTGCGCACGGTAGAACGAGCGCCGTCACAACCCGCCAGGTAGCAGGTCTGACAGGTATGCTCCTGCCCGTCGGGCAGGAGCAACTGCGCGGTAATGCTGCCGCCATGTTCGGTGAAGCCGATCAGTTCGGTGTCGCGCTCGACCACCACGCCGAACTGCTCCAGGCGCTCGATCAACAGTCGTTCGTGCTGGTCCTGCGGGAACATTTCCAGAAACGAGTAAGGGGTCAGGTCCTTGCCGATATCCTCGAACGGTAACCGCGCCACCGGTTCGCCTTTGACCCACAGATTGACTGCCGGTACTTTGTGGCCGTTCTGCACCACGGCTTGGCTGAGGTCGAGCTGGCGGTACAACTCCAGCGTACGTGCCTGAACCGCCAGCGCACGCGAAGTGGTGCCGGGTGCGCTGGTCTTGTCGAGGATGCGCACGCGGATTCCAAGCTTGCTGAGCCAAAGCGCCAGGACCAGTCCTGTGGGACCGGCGCCAACGATCAGTACATCGCTGCGGTTCATGTCGTTGCCCTCGGTCGAGAGTCCCGCTGAACAGGGGTGTATCCAGTTTAGATCCGATTGACCGAGGTGCTTGTTCCCCCGGTGCAATGGCTCAAGAAGCGATATCCTCGGTGATCAGGGCGCTGAAAAGGACCCATGTAAAAAATGCGATCCCATCGATTGATCATGAGTGTAGTTACGTTGCTGGTATTGGCCGGCTGCGCGAATCAGGCTGCTCGGCAAGCGGCTCAACCGACGCCCGTACAGGTGAAAGCGCAGATTGCCCGTTTGCTGCCGAGCAACACCGTAGACCGTGAAGGTTGGGCCACCGACATTTATGCAGCGTTTGCGGCACAAACGATCCCGCCCACCACGCAGAACCTGTGTTCGAACTGGCGGAAACGGCTGAAGGTAAACCTCTGCCCAGAGCAATCCTGCCGGGTATCCAGTTGCAAAGCCCGAAAATCACTCGAAAGCTCACCACGGCCTGGTTCGCCAAACGTGTCGATGAGCGTTATCAGCGCTGCATGACGCGTGCTTTGGCGGAGTAGAGGTTAGCGCTGGCTGTGCAAGTGCCGGGCGCTGATCTCAGTAGAGCCCGGGGATGAGCCGCCAGGTCTTCGCACAGTAAGCGTCATACTCGGCACCAAACGCACTGCGCAACAGGTTTTCTTCGGCGTTTATGCGAGCGATGAGGGCAGGGAGCAGCAGGAGGACGAGCACAATCCCGACACTGGAGCGAAAGGCCAGCGCCCAACCCAGTGCATTGATCAATAAACCGAGATAACTCGGATTACGCAGCCTTCGGTAGATACCGTCAGTCACCAGCGTATGTCCAGGTTGAATGGCGACCAGGCCGCTGAAGCGTTTGCCAAGTACGAACACAGGCCAGATCCGCAACGCACCGCCTGCAATGAATAGCATTGCACCAACCCAGCGTATGCCTTCGCCACCAAAGGTCCAGAAGTCCATTCGGTCGGTATAGGCCGGAATAAACGCGGACAACACGCCGATCGCCCCTAATACCGGTAGCACCCAACGGTTGGCCCGGTCCTCACGTACTCCGGAGCTCAAGTTCACTTCGGTGAGCAGTGAAACTCCCACCATGACCAGCGTTGCAAGGGCAATGACCACCAGGGCTGGATGCGAGAAAAACGCGGCAAAGCCACCCAGTCCCAGAATGGCGAGTCCGAGATAGACCAAGACTGCTGCAATACTGAACACGGCCAGCTTCAGAGAGATCTTCATGGCGGGGCGCTTGTTGGGTCGACTCTATTAAGCGTAGTGGGACCAGGCGGATTACGGTGCCTGATCGGCCGCTTTCACCTGCCAGGATAGAAAARCWAAATTAAGTGTTGACGGCAGATTCTGGAMGTCTATAATTCGCCCCACTTCCGGCGCAGTCGAAACGGAAAACTCCTTGATAAACAAAGAGTTACGCAGTTTTCGACAGCGGTTACGCTTCAGTTCATCGAAGCCTGAAGGMGTTGAAAGAGCGGTGTTGTTTGGCTCTTTTAACGGTTCGATCGTCTCGGTCGAAAGCGGAGAAAAAGAGGTGTTGACAGCAGCGAGTAACGCTGTAGAATTCGCCTCCCGCTAACGAGAGATCGGAAGCGCAAGTGGTTGAAGT